>JABJGM010000001.1 GCA_018662325.1 bacterium
AAAAGTTTCTTAGAAAAAAATCAATACAATCAATTAATGAAGAGAACATATCAATTTATAAAATCAAATAAATGGACTCACGAAAATCATTATGACTTACAATTATTAAAAGAAGTAAAAAGAAAAATCATTGATGATAAATACAAAGATAATCATAAAAAATTAAAAAAACATACAGTAATAACTCAATTCGAATTCATAAAAAAACTATATCTAATTGATGAGAGCTATCCATTTGCACAAAAGTTACTCTATAAATATCAGCAAAAATTAGCAAAATATGACAGCTACAAGAAAAAAATAATCAGAAGAGAAGCATTAATAAATTTAAGAGTAATATTCAACAGAAAAAATTATGAAACTGCAATAGAAAAAGCTTTTGAATTTTTAAAAACTCAGCCAAATCAAAAAAGAGTTATAAACTTTATAAAAAAAGCAAAAAGAAAAATACAACTAAGAAATTATAAGATTTCATTCCAAAAAATCATTAAAAATCAAAAACAAAATTCTTAAGTGGAAGATCGATCATAAAAAAGATCAAAACTTTGATTGAACGGTAAATCACAAAATGATATAAACAATATAAATCAAAAGAATTTTCTTATTGAATATCTTAACAATAAAACTGTAGTACATTAGCGAAAATGCAAAAACCTAAAGATTACAAAATTAGACCATCGAAAATCCCAGAAAATTTTCAAAAAGTAAAAAAAGATCTAGAAAAACTAGGTCTAAATACAGTTTGCCAAGAATCTCATTGTCCAAATATTTCAGATTGTTGGTCTGATTACACTGCAACTTTTTTAGCAATGGGGGACATATGCACAAGGGGATGTAATTTTTGTGCTATTAAAACAGGTATTCCTAAAAAACTGGATGAATTAGAGCCATCAAAAATAGCATTTGCATGTAAAAAAATGGGACTAAAATATGTGGTAATAACATCGGTTGATAGAGACGAGTTAGAAGACCAAGGAGCAAATCATTTAGCAAAAACAATCAAGACAATCAAAAAAATAAATCCAGAAATTAAAATAGAAATATTAATTCCAGATTTTCAAGGAAGAAAAGAATTAATAGATATAGTTTTAGAAGCAGAACCAACAGTAATTGCTCATAACATAGAAACAATTGAAAGATTAACTCCAACAACAAGAGATATAAGAGCCTCTTATAAACAATCGTTAGAAGTATTAGATTACATCAAATCAAAAAATCAAAAAAATATAATTAAAACAAGTTTAATGTGTGGTCTAGGTGAAAAGAAAGAAGAGATTGAAAAAACATTTGATGATTTAAAGAAAATAAATTTAGATATCTTAACCATAGGACAGTACTTAAAACCCAAAAATAAATTTATGAAAGTTCACCAATATCTAACAAAAAAGGATTATCAAAATTTAGAAAACCTTGGCAAAGAAAAAATCCCACTAGTAATAGCAGGACCATTTATTCGAAGTTCATACAAAGCAGAACACTACTACAACAAACTTAAGAAAATATTAAGCATTTAGAAACCAATCCATAATCTTTTTACTAAAATCAGAATCTGAAATACATTCTGGGTGCCACTGAACACCAAGAATAGGAAGAGTTTTATGTTCAAACATCTCAACGACACCATCTTTGGAATAAGCAGTGATATTAAGCTCGCCTGGAACATGCTGACAAGCTTGATGATGAACGGAGTTGACTTTCACATTAGCATCCGCGAAAATTTTTGATTTTGCAATATCAATATCATGCACAAATTCTTCTTGTTTTTCATATTGCAAATGAAGATCAGATGAATCTAAATGCTGAATGATATCTCCACCAAAGTAAACATTTATCAGCTGCATACCACGACAAATACCAAGGACAGGTTTATTTTGAAAAATAGCTTCCTTTAAGATAGCTAACTCAAATTGATCTTGATTTATATTACAACCTTTAGATCCATTTAATTTTGCATCATACAAACTAGGATCAATATCGTTAACACCTCCAATCAACAATACAGCATCACACATTGAAACATAGTCAGAAACTAAATCTATAATCGAAGGAGCTACAATAGGAATACCGCCGTATTGCGATACATAGCGGGTATAAAAATAAGAAACCTTATCTAGATCATCAAGATCAGATCTCATGTAAGCCGATGGAATTAGTATTTTTTTCATAATAGATATAATTAAAAAACTGAAGATCTTAGTTCTGAATAAAAGTTATTTATATAACTATACATTAAATCAGAATCTATTTTAGGATTAAAAGAAGAAACTCCTTTATTTTCTAAAAAAGATTGAGATTCTCTCCACTGTGGATATCTAGCTAAATTTAATACATCAGAATATAAAGAGTCATCAGAAAGTGTCGATAATAAAAAACGAAAATTAAAATCATCTAGAAGATTGAAATTTGAATTATTCAATGAATTAGTTAAATAATTCAAATATTGGGTCGAACTAAAATTATCATTAAAACAGATCAATTTTTGAATATAATCAGAATCAAATGAAAGCAGGGATATCTCTCTACATAAACGAACAAATAAAAGAAAATTATCAATGTTCAGTTGAAAATCTGCAGTACAGTTTTCTATAGTTCCAAGATCAGGTCTAAAATATCTTACAAGATAATAACCAGGCGAAATAGAACTCAACTTAGAACACAAATCCATAAAATGTACTCTTGCAACATCTGGACCAGCTAATAAATGCTCAATACTTAATGACCCGGAGAAATTCATCTGCATTTTATTATACATTCTAGATGAAGGATGCTGCGTTAATTTACCATCAAAAACAATTGAATTTGCAAATAAACTAACAAGAAAAGGAGCAAAGATACTATGAGCAATATTCTGATTAACAATAGAATCATAATTTGTTTGTTCTATATGACACTGAATTGATGAAGATCCGGTTAAAAGAGTGGTTAAACCAGAATCACGCTCCATCAATTTTTGATAGGAGGATGAAGGATGATTATCTAAATAATCTTCAACACGAACAACATGTTCAGCATTATCAGCTAAAGGACAAATACCAAACGGTGTAATAATTGAATTTTCTGACTCTGCAAATTGAATTATTTGCTTTAAGTTTGATCGCATATAAGAAGATAAAGATTCAGGACTAAGATCTTTCAAAACAACTCCATTAAATTCAACAACCGATGGATCTATTTCATAATCAAATGATTCAGGAAGATCAACATTTGAAATAATTGATCTGGAGAGTCCAGAAACAATGTTGGATTCAATCTCAACACCAATAGAAGGATTTAAAGTACAGGTTTTTGATTGTAATCTATACTCAGGATTTAATGGGTCGTAAATAAGGGGATTCACATTCATAATAAAAATTAAATTAATGCTTGAAACATATAGAATAAATTGAATAATAAAAAGCTAATTAAACAAAAAAAACACATTTCCATAAATCATGTTACGTTTGTAACAAATAAAAGATGATAAAGCAAATAAATTATGATATATTTTTGATGTATATAATCACAATCATGGAAAAAGTATTTTATACACATGACCCAAGAATAAATTCAGTATTTAAAGTATTGGATAAAAACGGAATTATCATAAACAATATAAATCACGGAATAACTAATACAGAGTTATTGGAAATATATAAATGGATGATAAGAATAAATGCAGCAGATAAAAAAATTATAAACTTACAAAGACAAGGATTTATGGGAACATACCCATCAGTTCAAGGTCAAGAAGCCTGTCAAGTGGCAGCAAGTTTTGTACTAAGCAAAAAAGATTTCTTAGTACCTACATTTAGAGAAACAGGAATGATGTGGGCCAAAGGAATCCCTCTTAAAAGCTTAATGCTATATTGGATGGGTAACGAAAATGGATCAAAACACCCGCTAGACACAGAAGTTCTTCCAATATGCATACCTGTAGGAAGTCATCTGCCACATGCACAAGGAATTGGATGGTCACAAAGACTAAAAAAACAAGAGGAAATTACACTCTGTAGCTTTAGTGATGGAGCAACAAGTGAAGGAGATTTTCATGCAGCCTTAAATTTTGCAGCAGTTTTAAGATCAAGAACAATATTCTTTTGCCAAAACAATGGATTTGCAATTTCAACTAAAACAGAACAACAAACAAAATCAAAAACAATCGCTGAAAAAGCGTTTGCATACGGAATGCAAGGAATAAAAGTTGATGGTAATGATGTCTTAGCTTTAATAATCGCACTTAAAGAAGCAAAAGAAATGGCAAAGAACAATACTCCAACCTTAGTAGAAGCATCAACATATAGACTTTCAGACCACACAACAACAGACAATGCAAAACTCTACAGAGAAGACGATGAAGTAAAAGAAAAATTAAAAGAAGAACCAATTTCAAGATTTGAAAAATACTTAATCTCTCTAAAAATACTAGACCAAGAAAAAATCAATCAAATAAAAGAAGATGCAAAAAAAGAAGTCGAAAGCATAAGTAAAGAAGCTCTAGCAGAAAAAGATCCAGAACTTACAGAAATGTTTGATTATTTACTAGAGAAAACCTACCCAGAACTTGAATTGCAAAAAAAAGCTCTATTACAAGAATACTCTAACCAATAAAAATGTCAGAAATTAAAGTTATTGATGCAATTAATAAAGCATTGGAAATCGGATTAGAGAAAAATCCAGATTTAATTCTCCTTGGAGAAGATATTGGAAAACAAGGAGGAGTATTTAGAACTACAAGTGGATTACAAGCTAAATTTGGAGAAGAACGAGTTGTAGACACACCACTTTCAGAACAAGGAATAATGGGAGCCGCAGTTGGTCTTAGTATAAACGGACACCTTCCTGTTCCAGAATTACAATTTGACGGATTTATTTGGCCTGGGTTCGATCAAATTATAAATCATATAACAAGATTCAGAACACGAACAAGAGGACGTTACACGACACCTATGGTAATTAGAGTACCATTTGGAGGAGGAATTCACGCTCTTGAACATCATTCAGAGTCAATGGAAGCAATTTTCTCACATATTCCAGGAATAAACGTTGTGATTCCATCAGACCCATATTCAGCAAAGGGCTTACTCTTAGATTGCCTAGAATCTAAAGATCCAGTAATCTTCTTAGAACCAAAAAAAATCTACAGAGCAATCAAACAAGAAGTTCCAGATGAACATTTTAAAATAGATTCAAAAAAAGCGAGAATATTGCGCGAAGGAAATGACCTAACAATTATAAGCTATGGAGCATGCATGTACGACACCAAAAAAGCACTTCCTGAATTTCTAAAAGAGTATCCAATCGACTTTGAACTAATAGATCTAGTATCTCTAAGTCCAATTGATTACAATACAATCCTAAAATCAGCAAAAAAAACAGGAAGAGTAGTAATTATAAATGAAGAAAATCCAAACTGTGGATTAGCAAGCGAACTTTCTGCCACAATTTCAGAAAAATGTATAAAATACCTAAAAGCTCCAGTTAAAAGAGTAACAGGATTTGATGTAATTATTCCATTATTAAAAACAGAAGATCACTATCTTCCAACTAAAACAAGAATCATAGAAGGACTTAAAGAAGTAATTAACTATAAATAATATGCAATTTAAATTTCCAGATGTAGGAGAGGGTATCCACGAAGGAACCTTAGTGAACTGGCTAGTTAAAGAAGGAGATGAAGTAGAATTAGATCAAGCAATTTGCGAAGTCGAAACAGATAAAGCAATAGTAGAAATCCCATCTCCAGTTAAAGGTAAATTAATTAAAACTCACCATGTAGAAGGTGATGTTATTAACGTAGGGGAAATCCTAGCTGAATTTGAAACCAAAGAAAATACAGAAAGTAAAGAAAGTAAAGAATCATCAAACAATCAAGAAGTAAAAAATGATAATGTTGTAGGTAATTTAGTAGACGCAGATAACGCGCCAAAAGATTCAAGTTTTGACTTTGAAAACTACACACCAAGCATGAAACTTTCAAACGAAACAATATTCGAAAAAGCGAATACAAAAAATGAAGTAGAAAACAATAAAGTTTCTAACAATGACAATACAAATTATATTGAATTAAATAATATAAAACTAACTACAGCTAAAAGAATGAAAGAATCACTTCATTCTACAGCTCAAGTAACTCAATTTGCAGATGTAATTGTGGATAAAATAATCAAAGAAAGAAATGAACACAAAGAAGAAGCAAAAAAAAGAGGAGTAAAACTTACATATTTAGCATTTATAGTCAAAGCATATATAAAAACTCTAGAAGATATGCCAGAGTTTAATGCAAAACTTGACCTTGAAAACAAACGACTAGTACTAAGAGATCACATTTCAATAGCTATAGCCGTTAATACAGAAAATGGTTTACTCGTACCAGTAATAAAAGATGCACAAAACCTAAGTATCGAAGGTATAGCAGAACAAATTCAAATTTTAGCAGAGGAAGCTAGAAGTGGAAAATTAGATTTATCACAAATACAAGGACAAACAGCAACAGTAACAAATTACGGAAGCATCGGAAGTAAGTATTCTACTCCAGTATTAAATTCTCCCGATTTAATTAACTTAGGAATAGGAAGCTTTGAAGAAAAAGTATATCTAAACAAAGGACATGTTGAATCCCACACAATTGCTCCAATTTCTCTTACCTTCGACCATCAAGCAATAGACGGGGCCCAGGCTGTTGGATTTTTAAACAAACTCCAAGAGCACCTTGAAAACCTTGAATATTAAAATCTAGACAGAAAAGATAAAAAATGTTAAAATAATTAGAATTTAACATTTAAAAATGTACAAAAGAGAATTTGAAGAGCTTTTAACAAAGAAGCTAAATAAGTATCAAGATATCCTAGAAGAAATCGAAGATAGACTAGATACATTACCACCTTTTGCTCGAGATGATATGCAAATGGAACTTAATGACCTATATAGATCTTTTGAAGATTTAGAATCAAGAATTGATGAATTTGACTCAATGACAGAAAAAGATTTCATAGAAGAAGAGGAAATAATGATAGAAAAAATTACAAACATAGAAGATTCATTTTCTGAATTTATGCATAGTTTGCATAGAGTGGCTGTTGTATAGAAAATGCTTTCGATACTAAATCTGAAAAGGAAGAAAAAGTAGAAAGGCAAGAGACTATATTAAAATCTTTAATAAAAGAAAACAAAGAAGAAATCTCTAATTCATCGACAGCAACAACATATGGAACACCTAAGCCAAAGAAATACTCGTCGACAATAAAAAATTTATCAATAATAAAATCCGAAGGATATAATTTTAAAATATCACTAACTCCGAAAGCTAGATTTAAGAAATTTTTAAATAAATTAAATTCATATTTATCAAATATTAAACCTGAGGAAAGTAAAGACTTAATATCAGCATGAAATTCATCAAGAACATCCAACAAGACAAGAGGATATTCAACAAAGTCACCTAGTAGAAAATATGTATATGGTGATTTTTCACGATATTTAGACAAATGAATAAAGTCATATTTATCAATAAAATCACTAAGGTTCATATAAAAAAATACTGTATACAAATTGTATACAGTATAAATAAAAGATGTCAAATAATTTATTTTGAAAGACGTTTTCTTTCATGTTCTTTTAAGAATTTTTTTCTTAATCTAATATTACCAGGAGTAATCTCTACATATTCATCTTCTTTAATATATTCAATAGCTTTCTCTAACGTCATTGGAACTGGTGGAGTCAAACTCATAGCATCATCAGAACCAGAAGCACGTACATTAGTTAATTTTTTACCTTTACAAGGATTAACAGTTAAATCAGTACCTTGATTGTGTTCACCGATAATCATTCCTTCATAAACTGAAGTTTGAGCAGAAATAAATAAAGGCCCACGAGCTTGTAAATTAAACAAAGAAAAAGTTAAAGCAGTACCATTCTCTTGAGAGATCAAGGATCCAACTTGACGCTTTTGAATTTTACCCATGTATGGAGCAAATTTATTAAAAGCATGAAACAAAGTACCTTCACCTTTTGTAAGAAGTAAGAATTGAGATCTAAAACCAAGTAAACCACGCGTTGGAATATCAAACTCCATCATAGTATTACCATTTTCAGATACCATATTTGTCATAATACCTTTTCTTTTCCCTAAAGCTTCTATAATAGAACCTGACATTTCATCTGGAACATTTACAACAGCATTTTCAACCGGTTCATGCTTAACACCATCAATTTCTTGCATTATAACCTCAGGTTGCGAAATTTGAACTTCAAAACCTTCTCTTCTCATACTTTCAATAAGAACAGCAATATGCATTTCACCTCTACCAAATACTTTAATAGCATCTGAATTTTCTTTTTTTTCAATTTTAAGTCCAACATTTGTTTCAAGTTCTTTTTCAAGTCTATCTAGTATATGTCTAGATGTTACATACTTACCTTCAGTTCCTGCAAAAGGAGAATCATTAACCATGAATTCAATTGCTAGTGATGGGGGATCAATCGATATACTTGGAAGTGGTTCTGCATTTGGATCATCAGTAATGGTTTGTGATACATAAATATCGTCAATACCAGCAATAGCAACCTGATCTCCAGCTTTAGCAGAATCAACTTCTAATTTATTCATTCCAGAGAAAGTAAAAATTTTAGAAATTTTTCTTTGCCTTCTCTCTCCTTCATTAGTTATAACTGTAACATTCGAACCAACAGAAATCTGACCAGAATAAACTCTACCTACAGCAAGTCTACCAACAAAGTTATCATATGAAAGACTAGCAGGTTGCATTTTAAAAGTATCCTCTTCATTTCTTTCAGCAGGTTTTACATGTTCTTTTATAAATTCAATTAAAGGTTGAATATCTTTCTTCTCATCATTTAAATCTCTAACTGCAACAGCATCTTTAGCAACTGCATAAAGATATGGGAAATCTAATTGTTCATCAGTAGCACCAAGAGTTGCAAATAAATCAAAAGTTAAATCAACAACTTCATCAGGACGAGCCATTGGTTTATCGATTTTATTAATACAAACTAAAACTTTATGACCTAATTCTAAAGATTTTTTAAGTACAAATTTAGTTTGAGGCATAGGTCCTTCATAAGCATCAACTACTAAAATAACAGCGTCAACTGTTCTAAGTACACGTTCAACTTCGGAACCAAAATCGGCATGTCCAGGAGTATCAACTATATTAATTTTATCTCCATTATGGGTGATTGAAGCATTTTTAGCGTAAATTGTAATACCTCTTTCTTTTTCTTGATCATTACTATCCATTGCTCTCTCAGAAAGTTGCATATGTTCTTTAAAGTCATCTGAAGCCTTTAAAAGAGAATCCACAAGTGTAGTTTTTCCATGATCTACATGGGCAACAATTGCTACATTGTAGATATTTTTATATTGAGTCATAAATTAATTTAAAAATTTGTCCAAATTGTACTGCAAGAGCTAAAAAAAAGCAATATCAAAGGAAAAAAAACAAAAAAATTACCCCTGTCATAAATTAGTAATGAGATGGAAGGATAAATTTCAAACAAAAAAAACCTGATAAAAGGTTTTTGAGTGGCTCCCGGGGTCGGACTCGAACCGACGACCAATTGGTTAACAGCCAACTGCTCTACCACTGAGCTACCCGGGAATCTGTATGTAGATTTATTTTACCGAAACAAAAACTAAAATCAAGTCTATTTTTAAATTTTAAAAATTAAACTTTGACAATCTTTACAACCTGTCTTAAAACACGTTGGTCATCTCTAGAATATAAATATGACATATGTTTAGGGTGCAATTTAACTTGCTTAAAACCAATATCCTTAAGATTATTATAAAGAGTATCCATGAAAACTAATCTCTTTTCAGTTTTATAAACAGGAAAAGTCATAACAATAGGAAATCCAGACTCTATCTTACCAGACAGATTTTCTAAAAAGTCTAAATAAAAATCAGCTAAATTATCAGATTCACGTACTAGATCGATTAATTCTTCATTACCAGCTTTTGGCTTACCTAAAAAACCTTCAGAACAAATACTACTAATACCTTTTAAATCTTCACTTGAAATCTTTAAAGCATCTTTTTGAAAAACTGAATTTGAATCATAATCAACATCAAATTTATTAGATATATATTCTAAATTCTCTAAAGAACCAGGAATATTATCTTCACTAATATCAGAACCTTTGAAACTCAAGCCATTTTTAAGAGCAAGCATTAAAGTCGTACCAGTACCACAAAATGGATCATAAACTGATTTAACATCCTTACCCAGTAAATTTAGCATAAATAAAGCAAGCTTAGGAGGCATCATTCCTTGACGCTGTTTACGGTAAGGTTTTTTATAATCAAACATCTCTAACTGAGAAACATTATCGGCATCGATTAGTTCACAAAAATAAAATTTTCTATCAAACCTCATTAACGCTAATACAGCAACTTTTTGTTTGAAAAAACCTCTTTTAGAAAGAAGGAAAGTATTAACATCAGCATCAAAATGAAATTTAACAGATTTTTTTACGTCATACAATTGCGTAAGAATTTCCTTTTTTGATAACAAATTAGAGTTAATAAAGTATTTTTTAAAAGGATTATTTTTTATAAAGTTAACAAGTTCCGATTTGAAATCAGAATTATCAAGCTTTTTAATCACTTTATAAATACATCTAACAGATGCTGGCTTAGGTTGAACTAAAGTTTCAGATGAAAGCAATTTAAAATCCTCTTGATATACAAGATCAGTAAAACCAAGGTTATAGGTTTCAATATCAAACTGCTTAGTGTCTCCACATGCGTCGTAAAAATACATAAAATTTATTAAGTTAATTGAATTATAAAACAAAAATCTTTTTTTGTGAAATAAAAACTTAAAAAATTCTCAAATTCCTTGCGAGAGAAAAATTTTGAAGCTATAGTCAAGTAAATCTATAACAAAAAAAAGATGTCTAACTCAGTAAACAAAGTAATCTTAATTGGAAATCTTACAAAAGATCCAGAACTAAGACAAACTCCATCAGGAACATCTGTTTGTTCATACACAATAGCTACAAATCATAGCTGGAAAGATGCAAACGGAACCAAACAAGAAAAACCAGAATATCACAATATTGTAGCCTGGGGAAAACTTGCAGAAATCTGCGGTAACTACTTAGAAAAAGGTAAAAAAGTTTACCTAGAAGGAAGACTTCAAACTAGAGACTGGGAAGGTGAAGACGGCATTAAAAGATACAGAACTGAAATTATATCAGAAAACATGGTAATGCTAAATTCAAGAGGAGAACAAACACAAAAAAATGATTACTCTAGTCAACAAAGCAATCCAACGCCAGCACTTCAAGAATCTGAAGACATATCAATAGACGATCTTCCTTTTTAGGGAGATCTTTTTAAATCAGTGTTTTAAAAAAAATAAGCCTTTAAAGAGTAAAGACCAAAAAGCTACTAAGTAGATACTTGACCTACTAAAGGTGTAACTATGACCGACTGTACTTGAGAGTACCTCAGTAATAAAACCGGAGTAACCAAGCCTGAAGACAGCTTCAATCCTTACTCTTTAAAGACCTATTTAATTTCAAAGAACTTAAACTCATTATAATCCAAAATATCCTTTTCGTCAAATAATTTTATGAAAAAAAACAAACTTTTTGCAATAATCGGGCCCTCTGGGGCCGGTAAAGGCACTGTAATAAAGGAAATAAAGAAAATATTCCCTCAAATAAAATACCCTATCTCATATACAACACGAGAGAAAAGAGAAGGTGAAAAAGAGGGAGAAGTGTATTACTTTATCAGTCAAGAAAAATTCGAGGAAATGATTCAAAACCAAGAATTTTTAGAATATCAAAGAATACACAAAAATGCATACTACGGATCAAGCAAAAAACAAATAATTAATAAATTAGAAAAACACAATTTGTTGAGAGAATTCGATATACAAGGAGTTAAAGCAATAGAAAAGATAATACCAAAAGAAAACCTAGTGAAAATATTTATTACAGTTTCTGATTGGGAAACTCTAGAGAGAAGAATTCTAAAAAGAAGTAGCATTAGTAAAGAAGAACTCTTAAAAAGAGAAGAAAGTTACAATAAAGAAATCAAATTCTTAAAATATTGTGATCATGTAATAGAAAGCAAAGACAATATGCAAAAAGAGCTCATTGAAGATTTTAGTCAAATAATAAAAAAATATATTTAATGCAAATTAAAAGAAAATATGATTAAATAGATATATGATTCAAAAAATATTAATTAGCATCGCATTAAATTCGATAGTATTAAAGTTAACTACAATAATACTACCAAACACAGTGAATGTAAACGGAGGAGTAGCAACATTCATTTACTTTGGAATAGCTTTTGGTATATTAAACACAATTCTTAAGCCTATCTTAAATATTATCACATTACCTTTAAGATTTCTAACGCTAGGAGCATCAGTAATACTAGTAAATACAGTAATATTGTATGCAACTAATATTGGGCTTGAAATTTTATTTAAAAATCAATATTCTTTATCTATAGAAGGAACAAGTAACTATTTATTAGCTGGGCTAATTATAGGTACAATAAACTGGATAAAAAATTTAATAAAATAAACAAATGGAACAGACATTGAAAATAGCACATTTAATTATTACGGGACTTTTAGTTCTAAGTATATTGTCACAAAGCAAAGGAACTGGTCTATCAGCTACATTTGGTGGAACAGGTGAATTCTACGCAACTAAAAGAGGAGCAGAAAAAGTACTTTATTACTCAACTATTGTATTAGCAGTATTATTTGTACTTTTATCATTAAGTTATATTTACGTTTAGATGAACTACAAACGAGTAATAAAGAATTATTCAAAAAAAGAAAAAAAACTATCAAGATACCTTGTAACAAGCTTGATAGTTCTTTTCTTTTTTCAATTCATAAATGGACAAATCAATAATTACACTGAAAACAGGAGAAAAAATATGTATACGGAATTTATCCCTGAAAAATTCAGTGGAATAAATCCATTTTACGTTAACTATAGTAAAAGTAATGCAGACATATCAAAGTTATTATATAGAGGACTTATAAAAATAAATCCTGAGAGCAAAGAATACGAGAATGATTTGGCTACATTTATTGTAAATGAAGACTCTACTGAATTTAAATTCGTAATAAACAGTGATGAATATTGGTCAAACGGAGAATTAATAACAAATAAAGATGTTATTACAACTTATAATGAAATAATAAAATCAAATAATTTTAATAATCAAATACTCAAAAGTAATTTTGAGGGAGTTAAAATATATGAAAACACAAATAAGGAAATAATATTCAAGCTTGAAAGCCCAAATAACTTCTTTCTAGCCAATCTAACGCTAGCAATAGTTCCAGAAAAAACAAAAGAAAGCTTTTTAAAACAAAACTTCTTTATCAAGGAAGAAAATTGTAAGGAATGTATTTTTAGTGGATATTTTGATTTAGAAAAATCTATCAAACAAGATAATTTTCAAGAAGTAATCTTAAGCACAAAAAGTCTAGATATTAAGAATGTAAGATTTATAATATCAAATGAAAATCCAGAGATAAATACACAAGCAAACAGTAATTTTTATTCAAATAACGTAGAAAATTTCTACTTACTTCCAAAATACACTGCCTTGTTTATAAATCAGGAAAACGAATTTCTAAAAAATATAAATCTAAGAAGAGCTATAAACGACTCTATCAAAAAAGAAGATCTAGGCAACAAAATCTACAATAAAATAATGATAGACAGTCCATATTTTCAATATGAAGAAGTAAAAACTAAGATTAATGATAAGACTGTTGATGAGATCAAAGAATCATTAATCCAAAAAGGATTCGAATACAAAGAAAATATACTTTTTTATAATAAAAAACCCGTAAGAATAGGTTTAATAATACAAAATTTCGAAATTAACAAAGAAAGAAACGAAGAAAATCAAATAATTAAAAACTACCTAGAAGAAAAACTACAAGAGATTGGAATACAAATTGTAAGTTACAAATATGACAAAGAAACATTCCAAGACCTCTTACTTGGAAAGAACTATGACCTTGCATTATTTGGACACGATTTAGGGAATAATTTAGACTCATATGGATTCTGGCATTCAAGCCAAACAACTCCTGGAAGCTTGAATATTTCTAATTATAAAAATGCACTTAGCGATAGACTACTAGAAAAACTACGTAAGAATTCTTCAAGTAAAAATCAAATAAAACTTGTAAAAGATTTAAACAAAGAACTAAAAACAAATATTCCAGCAATTTTTTTATTCACTGAAAAACAAGGATTTCAGGTTGACAATAAAATAAAAAACCGTAAAATCTTAGAGAGTTATTATAAATCATCGGATAGATTTTTCGATATAAATTTATGGACAATTAACAATTATTAAAATGAAAGTAATCTTGATGCAAGATGTCCCAAAATTAGGGATTAAATACCAAATGATTAGCGTAAAACCTGGATTCTTTAGAAATTTCTTATTACCAAGAGGATTCGCTCAAGTAGCGACAAAAAAACTTCTTGAAAAAGGAAGAGAAATTGAAGCAATGCTAACAAAGAAAAGAGATGAAGAGAAAGCTAATGCAGTTTCAATCTTCAACATTATCAACGCTAAAAGCCTTAAAGTTTCTATGAAACTAAATAGCAAAGGTAAACTATATTCTAAAGTTTCAAAAGAAATAGTTATCGACCAATTAAAAGCACAACATGATCAAAATGTTGCTCCTGATAAACTTAAATTCAATCAAAATATTAAAGAAACTGGAAGTTTTGATTTAATTATAAACCTAGGACACGATCAAGTTGCACAAATGAAAATAAACGTAGAAGGTATTGAAGAATAAAATACTTGCTCTAGATATTGGTTCCAAGAATACAGGAATTGCTATAAGCGATAGAACTCAATCTATCGCTTTTTCATATACAACAGTAAAAACACTGGAACTTAAAAATCAATTAGAGTTAATAATAGAAAAAGAAAAAATTCAAAAAATAGTTATTGGGAAAAACTTATACCAGTCAAAAAACTTTCAAGTTGAAGACTATGTAATCAAATACATACCTCATAATATTGAATATACCTACTACAATGAAGACTTTTCAACTGAAAAAGCTAAGCAAATTGCAAAGTTAAAAGGTTTAACAGATAAAGAATTTAAAGAAAAAAAGGATGAGATTGCTGCAACAGTAATCCTTCAGGAATATATAGATGAAATGGTAGCAAGAGAGGGAATTGAACCCTCGACCTCGGGCTTATGAGTCCCGCGCTCTAACCATCTGAGCTACCTTGCCACTTTTGTATGATAATTCTATGAAATTTAAAGAAAAAAAACAAGTCAAAATTAAGATTTTTTCTTAATTTCATATCCTTTTTTAATATCCTTAATATCAAAACCGAGTTCTAAAATTTTATCTCGTAAAGAATCTGCTAGAACATAATCCTTATTGATTTTTGCATTCAGTCTTTGATCAGCAAGATCAGTGACATGATCTGGAATATCTGATTTTTCAATTATTAAAAAACCAAGAATAGCATTTAGCTCTTTAAACTTACTAATAACAACCTCAATATTAGAACTAGAGAGCTTTTCTTGATCAAGTGCACTATTTACATAAGTAACAAAATTAAACACATAACCAAGAGCTCCTGAGATATCAAAGTCATTATCCATATGTTTAACAAATCCATCAAATAGATTTTGGATCTGTGCATCTAACTCAGAATCATCATTATTATCAAAACCATCTGAAGCAATAAGTCTATCGATACAATTTTGAAGTCTGGATAATGAGTTTTTTGCATTATCAATAGTCTCATCATTTAAGTCACTAGGAGAACGATAATGAGTAGAAATTAAAAAATATCTAACAACCATAGGTGAAAACTTTTTAATGGCTTCCGATAAAGTAATAAAGTTACCAAGTGACTTACTCATTTTTTCACCAGATATATTTAAAAGTCCATTATGCATCCAAATATTTACAAATTTAAAATCAAAACAAGCTTCACTTTGAGCAATTTCACATTCATGATGTGGAAAAGTTAAATCTTGCCCACCGGCATGAATATCAATAGTATCTGTAAATTCACTATATATCATAGCCGAACACTCCATATGCCATCCAGGTCGTCCATCTGGAATTTGTTTTAAAGGATCACGCCATCCAGGTTCTCCATCTTTATGAAATTTCCAAATAACAAAATCCTTAGGATTGATTTTTTCTTGATTAACATCAATTCTAGAACCATCTTCTAACTCATTTAAGTTAACACCAGAAAGTTTTCCGTAATCAGGGAATTTATCGATATTAAAATAAATACCATCTGAAAGTTTATAAGCGTAACCTTTTTGCATTAAAATACGAGTCATACTAATAACTTGATCTACAAATTTTGTTGCGTATAAGGTCTTTGTAGGCTCATTAATATTTAATTTTTTTGTAGAATTATTTAAAAGAGTTATTACTTCACTAGCTAATTCTTTAATTGTAATTTCTCGCTCGTTAGCAATATTAATCATTTTATCATCAATATCAGTAACATTGGTAACAAAATTAACTTCGTAACCTTTAAATTCAAGATATCTTCTTATCAAATCATATCTAACAACAGGAACTGCATTCCCAATATGTGGTTCTTTATAGGGAGTGGGTCCACAAACATACATGGAAACTTTACCTTCAATCACAGGAACTAAATCCTGAACCTGTCTTGTATAAGAATTAAAAATTTTCATGTTTTTTTGTTAAGAGAATAAATAATACCACCACTTCTTGTGGTTTGGCAATGCGTTAATACGTTTTATCTCACTATTTTTCAATGAATTCTTATAACGCTGTGATTCACTTAATGAATCTTCAACTTGGATTACTAAGACTTTCTCTCCAGCATTAACTAGACCAAGGTTTTGTTTAGCAATCTTTTCTTGATATTCAGGAGAATTAAAATAAGAAAGATCGTTATTAAGTAAGACATTTTCTGCGGCGATTTTTTGATTACGAAGATCAAAATCATCAATATATCTTTGTACTTTATAATTCTTAAACTCTGAAACAAGAAGGGTAAAAAGCAGATAAATAGCTAAACCAAGCTGAATAAGTAAAATATATTTGTTTTTTTCTGTTAAAAACCTCATAATATAAAAAATTTTTCTTAATTATAACAGATGTACTTTCAAAATAAAAACATATATATAATCGGAATCAGTGGAATTGGAACAAGTGGACTAGCTATGTTTTTAAATGAAAAGAATATAAAACTAGAAGGATCATCTGATATAAGAAATAAACAAGTAGAAAAACTTGAAAACAAAAATATTAAAGTGAACATTGGTCACAATAGAAAGATACAAGAAAATGTAAATATAATAATTTACACAGAAGCTATTAACAAAGAAACAAACCAGGAGTTTATTGATGCAAAAAAAAGAAATATAGAATGCTTAACATACAGACAAGCACTTGGAAAATTAACAAAAGAATACGAATTAATATCAATAAGTGGAACTCACGGAAAAACAACAACAACATCCTTACTAATAGCAGCATTTTTAGAAAACAAGATAGATATCAATGCAATTGTAGGCACAAACATAAAAATATTAAATGATTCCAACTACAAAACTGGAACAAGTAAATATTTCATTCTTGAAACATGTGAATTAAACGAAGGGTTTTTAAGTTTAAATCCAGATATTTTAGGAATAACTAATATAGAACTAGATCACTTAGAAAGTTTTAACAATGAAGAAGAATATATAAGTTGCTTTCAAAGTTTTTGTAAGCAAGTAAAAGATCAAATATTTATAAATGCCAAAGATAAAAACTCAAAAGAATTAAAAATACCAGAAAATAAGACTAAACTATTTAACGAAGGAAAACTTCCGGATCCAAAAAATTTAATTGGAGAATTTAATAAGGAAAACGCCGATTTGGCTTTAAAGATTGCAAATTATCTTGGATTAGCAGAAGAAAAGAGTTTAAAAGGTATTCAA
This sequence comes from bacterium, assembly GCA_018662325.1. Classification (GTDB taxonomy): domain Bacteria; phylum Patescibacteriota; class Gracilibacteria; order UBA1369. The sequence goes on from JABJGM010000001.1 coordinate 17,964, forward strand.
GAATTTGAAGGAATTGATAAAAGAATGATGAACGTTAAAGACAATATTTATATTGATTACGCTCATCACCCAACAGCAATCAAAAAAGCATTAGAGGGTTTTAAGGATAAATTCAAGAATTCAAAAATTTGTCTAATTTATCAACCGCATCAATACTCAAGAACTATAAAACTGATTGATCAATTTAAAGATGTATTCAATAAAGCCGATAAAGTTATTATTACAGATATTTATGAATGTAGAGATAATAAAGAAGATGTGAAAAATATGAATGTTGAAAAATTTATATCAAAAACAAATCATCACAACATTTTAAACGGAGAAGGATTAGAGAACACAAAAAAAATTCTTGATGATCTAAGAAAAGAATTCGATTATCTAATAATCATGGGAGCAGGAAACATAAGCAATCTATACGTAGATTTATACTAAGAATGATAAATAAATCGACTGTAGTAGATATAAATTGTCTATAAGTAGATTTACAGTAGCATTGATTGAAGAATTGAATATAGGGGTAATAAGTAGTCTATACCAAGGTTTATACTAAAACTGATAAAAGTACAGACTGCATTACATCTAGTAATAACAATGCAACTATAGGTGAAAAATCAATCATACCAACTGGTGGTATGAACCTTTTAATGAAATTTAAATATGGATCTGTAATATCAGATATAAAATATGTAAGAGAATTAGGTCGAGGTTTAACCCATGACATTAAAACTCTAAAAAATATAAGAAAAGAGAAAAGTCTAAAAAAAACAGAAATAAAAGTAAGTATTGGTGAATTCATTTTTAAATATTAAAACTAAACAAATTATATATATAGCAAGATAAAAAAACAAATTAATCTTGATGGTGAGTGAATACTCACCTATAATGAAAATAAGAATAATAATTAATATTTAGATATGAGCACAAACACAAATCTTTGCTTCTTACCTGGAATAGGAAGACATACTCTTAAAGCTTTAGAATTTTATGAAATCAAGACATTTGCAGATTTTATAAAATTCAACGAAGTAGAAATAAAATTACTACTAGGAAAAAGCGGAATAAAATTATGGAAATTAGCAAAGAAACTAACTAATAAATAAATTAACCAAAATCAAGATGAAAGAACACTTTCTATAAGTTCTCTTACGAGAACTAAAATATTAAAACCAAAGCCAACCTTTTCTTCTAACAATAACACCTAAAACAAAACTAAGCATCAAACATAAAAGAGCAATATTCTCAGAAGGACCAACATTAGAAGTTTCTAAACTCTGTAAGTCTTGAGAAGAATCCAATCCATTATTTTGAATAAAATCAGAATCTAGAATTTGATTAGAATCCAATCCATAACTATCTACATTTAAACCAAAAGAACTAGTTACGGATCTTGAAGTAACAGCCGATACTAAATTAGAGCCTTGCCTTGATAAATTACCATCTAAATCAACGGCAAAAATTGTAAAATAATACTGTAGATCATTCTGAAGTTGCTCAATAGTGAAAGCATTTGTAGAGTCAAAAGTTCTAATTTCAGAATTTAGATTTGCAGGATCCAAACCAAATCTTATTAAATAAAAAGAAACACCAGTATTATCATTTGCAGGCAACCAATTTAGTTGAACCTTACTAGAATCAGAAACAGTTGAAACACCAGCAACATTAGAAGGTGGAATGAAAATAGCATCAGAAACAAAATTATTATTAGAAGAGTTCGAATTTTCTACTTGTAAATCTAAATCAGAATCTAGTGAATTGGGATTTACATTAAAATCAATCTCTTCTGTTTCATTTGTATTTGGTAACTCTGGTGGTAAAACAAATAACTTCTCTGGGATCAAAAAAGTATTTGACGCACCTTGAAAATCAACATAAATAACACTAATGTTATATTCACCTGACAAAACAGGGCTTACTAGTTCACCAAAAAATTTACTACTAGCATCATCAACATTCTCTAAGTCAAATTTCTTTCCATCAATAATAACTGAAGCATTAGAAACTCTATCAGAGAAAGTTAACTCTAAATTGAATTTCTTTAAAGGTCTTACAGATTCTGGAGCAATAACGAAATCATTTAGTATTGCAGATTCAGTTATAATTTCTAATTCAACAATATTGGATTTAACTCCATCTATTTCAGCATAAAATTCGTAATCTCCGTCAGCAAAAGGGGGAGAAATAAATTGAAAATTTCCTTCACCATCTGAACCAAGAGAGATTAACAAACTGTCGTTTTCAAATAGCTTCACTTCTTTTCCAGGAGAGGTTTTTCCAATGAACTCAATAGTATTTATATTGCTAATACCGGAACTTGGAGAATCTAAAGAAATATTAATATTTGCATTCGAGTCTTGATTTTCTTGATTTGAAGCCGAAGGCTTAACATTTATTTCAAAAGCAGCTTCTAGTGAAGAATCTTGGGAGTCAAATAGTCTTATGATTTTATCTCCAGGTGTTGAAAATGAAATACTAGATGAAAAAGTATGTCTACCAGCATCATCAATTTCAAACTCATAAGGATCAGGTAAGGTTACATTTTCATCATCAATAACTTCAAAATTTAAAGTACCTACATATTCCTGATTATTATTAGAATCAGAATCTAAAGCTTGCACCGTAAAAGTAAGAAATTCATCAACATTGATTAATTCTTCAAAATCTGAAATTTCAAATCGTGGATTTTCTATGCCAAGCAAAGGTTCATCCTCGTCAACAACCTGGGAATTATTCGCGATTAAATTAGCAGTCTCCTGAGTATCATCTCCACCAATTGCCTTTGAATTAAAAGGATTGTAAATAGATACATTAAAAGTATCAGAGGCTATAATAGAATCATTTTGATATGCAGATAATTTATATTTACCAGCTTTATTAAAATAAATTTGAGACATATAGGCTTCATAACTAGAGTTTTGTAAATTAATCGAATTTACATTAGAAATTAAATAGTCTGTACCCTTAGCGTCAGTTAATACAAGATTAATATCATTAAGAGCTTTATCGTTAGAAAGTGTGTATTTAACTTTAGAGGAAACATAGGAATCTTTAACAAATAAATCTAATGCCAAAGATTGGTTTAAATTTAAGAGGGCAAAGAAAGAAAAAATAAATATAAAATGTGTAAGCTTAAAATTCATAAATAAATAAGGAAATTAATTAATTCTATTGTAGAATAAAAACAAAAGATTTGCATTGAATTAAGGGAGTTTTTACAAGAAAAAACTTGTAAAAAAAGTAAATTTATGTTAATATTTAATGATTAAATAAAATCAATGAAAGAAATACAAGGCGTAATCAAAGGATCAAATCCCGTAAAGATAAATAGCGACAAAGATATTGAAATCAAAATCGAAATTCCAACAAAGGCTTATTTTATGTCTGGGATTAGGGATTTTACTCTTCAAATGATTAAAAATATGACTGATTTTTCTGAAAACTGGGCATATAGATTTCAGTCTGTAGTTGATGAATTATGTAATAACGCAATTGAACATGGATCAGATCCCGATAGTTTTATCAAAATCAAATTTATCGCAGTTCCAGATAAACATATAAAAATTCAAGTAGAAGACTTTGGAAAAAAAGAAAATCCAATCACAGCTCAAGAAATACTTGAAAAAATCAATAAAACACAACAAACAGACATTAAAGACTTAGGACTAAGAGGCAGAGGTTTGGCATTTATAGTATCTAAATGGACAGATAAACTAGAGATCAAAGATACACAAAACGGAGGGCATATCGTAGAAATAACGAAAAATCTAAATGATCAAACATTTAAAACCCTTGAAAGGAGTCTAGAACCAAATCAAATTATAATTTAAATTTTTAAAATCATGGCTGAAATAAAATATACATTTTCTGAACTACTAGTAACAGGAAAAACAAATCCAATAAAATTAATAGCACTAGAAGGAATTCTTGATGAATCTAACGCGGATGATTTTGCACCCAAAGTTTACGAAGTAATAGAACAAATGCCAGAACAAACTTCCGTAATCTTAGACTTAGAAAAACTAAGTTATATGAATTCAAAATCAATTGGATACATTGCAGATTACTTCAATAAAGTTACAGCAAAAGGGGGGAAGATTGTAATTGCTAAACCAGCAAGGAACGTTAAAGAAACACTTTGCGTTGTTGGACTTGATCAAATGATACCATTTACGCAAACTTTAGAGGAAGCTAAACTTCAAGCATAATGGATTTAAAAACTCTCATCTGTATAGTTCTAGCATGTTTACCTGCAATTATTTGGAGTTATGTATTTTTGAACAGAAGAGATAAGAATTTTAAAACATATCTATGGATATTCTTAGGAGGTACTTTAACTGTATTTCCAATCTTAGGATATCAACTTTTATATTCTAATACAGTTGGACAAACCAGCTATGACTTTGTTGGGCCATTAAGAGAGGTACTAAGTCCCAATATGTGGTACGTAGTATTGTATTCTTTTGTTGGGATAACAGAAGAGTTTATTAAATTTATGATTGTAAAAATTACAGACAAAAAAAATCCAGAAATTATTACAACCTTAGCAGACTCACTTAAACTAGGGATACTAGCAGCTTTAGGTTTTGCATTTTCGGAAAATATAATTTATTTCGTAAGAATCTGGAGTCGACATGGATTTGATGGATTAGTAGGTCCATTTATATTTAGATCAATCTTTACAGTGTGTGCGCATTTAATATTCTCTGGAATATTTGCCTATTATTATGGAATTTCTAAATTTGCTCGAGACTTTATTGATTTTGAAAAATGGAAAGGAGAAAAAGTTACAATTGTAGATTATTATAAATTCAGAAGAAAATAAGTTTATAAAGGTCTATTTTTATCAATGATTCTGCATGCTATCTTCAACACAATGCTGTCTATAAAGATGCCAAACAATATAAATATTTTATTTGTAATCTTACAAGTAGCAGCAATGTTTATGTTCCTACAATACTTACTTAATCAAAAAACAGGAAATCTAACCTTTATTTTAGGTGAGAAATACAACTCAACAATGTCAGTAGAAAACGAAGAAGTAGTACTAGAATTAATAGGACAATGGTACAACGAGAAAAAATACAAAGAGGTAGTTGGAGTTTGTGAAAGATTACTAAAAAGAGATCCAGACAACAACGTTGTAAAGATCTTTATGAATAAATCGAAAGACGAGTTAGAAAAACAAGAAGATCAATAAAAATTTAAGATAAAATACAATAGGTAGAAAAACAAAAACATAAAACCTAAGGACTTAGTTAGCTTTTTATCTTTTCTAAAGAATAAAAAAACAAAAAGTAAAACTTGTACTAAAACCATAGCATAAAAATGAAAAGTCACAGAAGGCAAATACTCAATCGGTTTAAGAGTAGAAGATATTCCTAAAACCAATAACAAATTAAAAATATTAGAACCAACTATGTTCCCAATCATTAATTCATGATTATTTTTTTTAAATGCCGTAAAACTTGTAACAATTTCTGGAAGTGAAGTCCCAAGACTAATTAACAAAGCTCCAATCAAAGTTTGATTTAAACCAAAAACACGAGAAATCTCAAGTCCATTACTCACAACCTGATGAGAACCAAAAATCAAAAACAAAAAACCAAACAAAATATATAGAAATGTTTTTAATTTACTTAACAAAATAAACTCAGGTTTTTCTTCAAAAAGCCCTTCTTTGTAATTAAATAAAGTCCAAACAAAGAAAGCAAACAAACTCAGAAGTATTAAGCCATCAAATTTATCTAATTGATTAACAAGATTAGAACCAAAAAAAGAATCATTTAAAGCTAAAAAAAGAAAAAAACTTAGCAGCAAAGTAAAAGGCAACTCAAGCTTAACTAATCTTTTATGAACATCAACAATACCAAATATAGAAGCGAGTCCAAGTACCAATGAAATATTGATAATCACTGATCCAAAAATATTTCCAAATAAAATTCCTGAAGAATTATTTAAAACTGAAGTAATAGAAACAAACAACTCAGGTGCGGATGTTCCAAAAGCGATTACCGTTAAACCAATAATAACTTGATTTAAATTAAAACGCCCAGCAAGTGAAGCAGCTCCATCTGTTAAAAGATCTGCTCCTTTAATTAAAAAGTAAAGACCAACTAAAAAATATACAAAAATCATAAAAAATGTATTAACAAATATAGATTAGCATATAAAATAAGAGTAAGAAAACCTTGACGTTTCAAGAAAAAAACTATATAATTAAATATCCACTTTGGATAAAAAAATTAACCATAAAAAATGACAATTGAGACCAATTCAAATAATAAGTTTGAAACAATAACAAATAATGGTGTTGAATTCTTAAACGTAGGAAATAAACTAAGAGCATATTACGATGCAAACCCACAAGCCGAAGTTTACCTTGTGAAAAAAGAAGAAACAAAAGGTAGAATTGCTAAAGCAGGTGAAATAGTAAACTGTATTGAAGATGGTCAAGATGCAGTACAAATTGCAGAAGAAGGAGATATCATTCTTCAAAACAAGTCGGATCAAGGAGAATATATATATAGAAACGGCAAAGGAACTGTAGAACAAAGAATAGAAAAATTCAATGAAGCCTACGAAGCACATCCAAATAAAGATGATTTATATGTAGACAAAGGATGTCGACCAGCAAAATTAGCAACAGAAAATATTTCAGGGTTAGCATCTTGGGGATCAACAACAGAAACCAAAGCAGGAGGTTATATAATTAGAGATGGCGATGGAGCTTATACAATTGCAGCAGAATCAATTCAAGATTATAGATTTGCTACAAAAGAAGAAATAATTGCAAGAGTACCAGGAGCGAAAATAGAAGAGGTTACAGAAGGTGTATATGGTACAATAATAGAAAACCTAGAAAACTATAAGGACGAGGAAGGATGGTATCATGATTACTATCACGGGTTAGAATAAGTATCTAGATACCAAAAAAATAAAAAAAGCTTCACATAATGTGAGGCTTTTTTAATATAAGTATCTAAGTACTAACCTTTACAAGATTGATTCAATATAGTATAATTTAATAATTATAAAAATAAAAATAAGAATGAATATTAATGAAATTTCATCTAGAGAAAAAACAAGAAATGAAACAGAAGTACAAAAACTAGTAGATAGCAAAATTTCTTTCATATCTAAACCAATCGAAGTGCAAGCATGTAAAATAAACCTGGATGATACAGAAGAAAACTTAAAAGAACTAGGACTTATAAAAGAAAATGGGAATTGGTATGTGAAAAACAGAAAATATTTTCCAAATCCAGTTAACAAGAATTCAATACTTATAAAATATAATGAAAATGATATTGGACACTGTAGTACTAAGGATTTTTTAGCAAAATATGTAAACTATGAAGAATTCAAACAAAAAAATATAAAAGATATTAGAAAAGAAGACTTAGAAAGTAACAAATTTGCAAAACAATACACTAAATACAATAATATATATATTTCATTAGCCGAATCAGGAACAACATTAAAATCAAAAGAAGGAAATTTTTCAACACAATATGGTGTAATTGCAGTTGAAAATCATGAGGATAATTACCGGTTTTACGAAATGGAAACAGAAACTTTTTTAGAAAAGTATATGCCTGACCCTATGAATCCAATAAGCACTCTAGCATATTCAATAATAAAAGAGTTACAAGAAAACAACTTAGATGAATCAAAAGCAACATTTGAAATTTACCTTAATAAATTCAGACATATTGACAGAGATATAAGAAGCTATCAAGAATATTTTAGTGAATATGAAAATACATTAGATTTGAGAGAAAAATACAAACATGCAAACATGCTAGTAAGAGAACTACAAACAATGTATGAAGGAAAAATGAAAAACCTAACATATAAAGAGAAATTGAGAATGGCAGAAAATTTATTAATAGGCCTAAACGAAAAATCAGATATAAATGATTTTGAAAGACAATTAAGAATTAAATACATACTACTATACCTATTACCAAAAACAAACAACCATCAACACTTAAAGGGATCAGTACCAAAAGATACAGTTATTGAATTAGCGAAAGAAAAAGGATTAAATATAGATAAAATAGAAAAAGCATATAAAAAAGCTGCAAACGGATTTGAATCACTAGATGAATTCAGCAATACATACGCAACAATTGCAAGAAGTATTAGACATATGGAGGATTATAAAGTTGCAATAAATTCCATTGTAGAAGAGGCCATTAAAAATGAACAATTAACAGTAGAAATAAGGTGTTCAATTCTTGGACTCAAAGACAAAGAAGGTAACGAAATAACAGGTTGGGATGCCGGAGAATATATAGTTAATGCAATAGAAGAAATAAAAGTAAAAAAGGAAAATTGCCCTAAAATCGGATTCACAATCCTTGGATACAGAGGACGAGATTGGAAACCAGAAGAAGTAGATGAACACAGTAGACTAACAATAGAACTTGCAAAAAAATATCCAGATAAAAAATTTAGTTTTGACTTAGCAGGACCAGAAGACACGGGTTATCCAGCAATTTTCTTTAAAGATGCATTTGAAGCTATATATAAATACAATGAAACAACAACAGGTGAAAAAATTGGAATTACTGTGCATGCAGGAGAAACTCCAACCTACGATGAAGGAAAAAAGGGACACTATTCAGTAAGAGAAGGTCTTCAAATAAATTCAGATAGAATTGGACATGCAGTTAGGGCAGTAGATGATTTAGAAACATTAAATCTACTAAAAGCAGACGGAGCAACTGTAGAAATATGTGGAGTATGTAATGTATTATCAATACCAATAAACACAGAAAATCACACACATCATCCAATAGATGAACTAATAAAAAGAGAGATACCAATTACAATCTGCACAGACAATGATTCAATATGCGGTACAAATATTATTAACGAATATGCATTATTATTAATCTCTGGACATAAAGAAGTAGCAAGTTGGGATACAATAATAAAAATTGCAAGACACGGAATAGAATGTAGTTTTATAACAGATAACGATAAAAAAGAAGCATTAGAAACATTTGAAGAAAGAGTAAAAAACATAAACCACTTACTAAAAACATATACAACTATAGTTGAGGACACTATTGAAGACATAATCATAAAAATAGAAAGCATATTTAATGAAAATCAGGATGAAGACGAAGAAAATGGAAACTCATTATATTTATAAAATAAAAATCTTATTTATATAGTATATTTGATTTAATTAAAAATTAAGTTAAAATTTTGCTAAAGATAATAAATAACAGCAAAATGAAAATTGCAATTGTTACAGATTGGCTTAATTCAAAAGGTGGAGCTGAGAAAGTCACCCAACATATAGCTGAAATTTACCCAGAAGCTGATATATATACATCTATTTATAAAGCAGAAAATTTTCCAGCATTTAAAAATCGTAAAGTATACACAAGCTTTATCAACAAATTACCTTTTGCTCATAAATTGCATTTCTTATATTTATTTATAATGCCCTACGCATTCGAGAATATGAATTTTGATGATTATGATTTAGTAATTAACTCTAATTGGGCATGCTCGAAAGGCATTATTACCAACGTGAATACAAAACATATTATATACATGCACAATCCAACTCGATACATTTGGGATGATTGTCATAAATATCTAGCACAATACAATGTGCCAAAGTTTATAAAATTTTTAGCTAAACCTTTCTTAAGTAAGTTAAGAAACTGGGACTTTGTTGCAAGTCAAAGAAACGATGGAATAATTTGCAACTCAAGTGCAGTCCAAAAAAGAATCAAGAAATATTATCATTTAGAGGCAAAAGTTATCAATCCAGCCTTTGAAGACAGAAAGATAAAAATTAAAGAAAAAAAAGAAAACTATTATTTAGCAGGTGGCAGGTTGATTCCGTATAAGCAATTTGAATTAATTGTAAGAGCTTTTAATCAAAATCAAAAAAATCTTAAAATTTATGGAAAAGGAAGATTGCTAGAGAAACTTAAAAAAATTAATACAAATCCAAATACAGAATTCCTAGGATACGTTGATAATAAAACTCACCAAAGTTTACTTGAAAATGCTAAAGGATTTTTATTTCCACAAAAAGATGATTTTGGAATTGTGGCAGCCGAAAGTATTCAACACGGTTGCCCTGTAATTGCTTATAAAAAAGGGGGGGTAGTAGATATAATAAAAGATAAAGAAAATGGAATCTTTTTTGATGAACAAAATGTAGAAAGCTTAAATAGAGCTATTGGAAAATTTGAAAAAATGAAATTTTCTAGTAAAGAAATTGCTAAAAGTAGCCAACAATTTACAAAACAAGAATTTCAATCTAAAATAAAGGCATATATAGATAATCTTTTGGATGAAGCCTAAACTAATAATTCTAGATTGCCGAAGTATTCAAGACCCAGCCATTAATGGAGTTATTAAAGTTGGAAGAAATTTTTTAAGAGATTTTCGCAAACATGCTAATTCTCAAAAAAGATTATTAATCTGGACAAACTCACTTAAAAAAAGAGAGTTAGACTTTATCAAAGCAAAAAAATATATAGTTCATATTCATACCAGGATACCAAATATAGTGTTGCATTTAATCTTTAAATTTTTACCTTTTATTAAGATTGATGGATTACTATACAAACTGGCAAACTTCAAATCAAAAGATTATTGCAAGAATACTCAAAAGTTTTACTTTGGATTTGACCTTAGAAGCATAAATTTGAGTTCTAAAGTACAAAAGAAGAGTCAGTACATTCACGATGTGGCTTTTGAAGTTCTGAAGGAGAATTTAAGCTTGAAAGCAAAGATGTTTTACTACTTAATTAATCCGAAAAAGACAATTCAAAAGATGGATCAAATTATTACAAATTCTGAATTTTCAAAAAAAGAAATCTATAAAGTTTTTGGTCATAAAAATATAAAAGTAATCGAACCGGGTTTACAAAGAAGTTTGCCTGAATATAAACTAGCAAAAATCCAAAAAGAGGACTATATACTATGTATTTCCTCAAAAGATCCAAGAAAAAACTTAAAACAATTACTTGAAATTTCTAAAAATCATCCACAAGAAAAATTTATTTTAGTGTGTAATGATTTTGATTACTATCAGAAAGAAAATTTAAATTTGAATTTTAAAGTTTTAGAAAATCAAAAAGAAGAAAAAATTCAAGAATTAATAAAAAAGGCTAAAGCTTGTATTTATTTATCTAACTACGAAGGCTTTGGGATGCCAATTTATGAAAGTATTCAAAACTACACTCCTATTATAGTCAATAAAGGAAAACATTATATAAAAACTTTTAAAATAGAGAATTTAAGCTTTATAGAAAATAATCATTTACCAGAAAAATTTAATAAAATAACTAAGACTAACCTTTATGTGGCTAAGCATCAAGCAAGAAAACTTATTAAATCGATTGTTAAACTTTGATATTTTTGAAAAATCTGCTATAATAAGGAGATTTAATCAAATTTCAATGAAAAATTTTCCTAAAAAAGTTTTAAGTTTATTTGTTATAGTTGGACTTCTATTATTTTTTGGAGTCTATTCTGTAATGCAATATCAAACAAATTATTTAACAGGTTACACTGGAATAAATTTTGACACAGTGGAAACTCAAAATACAAACGATACATCAACTGCCTCAGACGATAATAACGATGACGAACAGGAAGATGAAGAGTTAGAATTAAGCAGTGAAGACAGAGAGTTTTTTGAAGATAACAAAATTCAATGTTTAGACACTACTCCTTCAAGCTTTACGGTTTGTAAATTCTTTATGCCAGTAGGTAAAAGATTAACTAATAATACAATGGAGATTAAAATCGGAGCCAACAAGAATCCGAATCCATCAAGTTATTGTCAACAAGATGCTTATCAAACTGTAATGTGTGGATATGTTCAAACTCCACCAAAGAAAGGAAGATTTGCAATCGAACTTAAAATAGGAGATGAATACATTGATACTAATTCAACAATGGATATTTTACTTCCAAGTGATTTCCAAAATAAATATAGAACTGCACAAGGTCCGCAATTTACAATTCAATACGGTGGAGGATACATGGATAATTTAAACGATGTAACTAATGCAAGATGTGAAAATTATTTTGAAGACATGAGATCAACTAATCCAATGTGTTTTAAATTAACAGTACTTAGAGAACTTAATATCTTTAACGGACAAAAAAACACAAGAGAAAACAGAAAACCATTAGCAAACCTGAATGGATCACTAACAAGAAGTCAATTTTTTACACTTGCCTATAGATTCCTAAAACAAACAGAATTCATTTCAGAAACAGGAAACTCAAGATCATTAGCAAAATTTGACGATATAGAAGTAAAAGATACCGCAAACACTGTAAATCAATGGTGGATGAAACCAACTAGTTACTTACTAGAAAGAGGAATCATTAACGGTTATGCAGACAACACCCTAAAACCAAATGAAAAAGTTTCAGAAAGTGAAATTGCTAAAGTATTAGCTGAAATCAAAGGTTATACATATGAAGGCATTGAAGGACAACCTTGGTATACAGAAGTTGTAGATTTATATAGATATCGAGGCTACAGAATAAATCCAACTAAAAAAGCAAACAGAAAAATGGCTGCAGACTTACTACATTTTAGTTTAGGTCTATAAATTTAATAAAAACAGGAAAATTTTAAACTCCCAACTCCAGGGAGTTTTTTTAAAACCAAACTTAAAGAACACTTTTTTTATACAATGAGAGATCCAAACTTGCCATTTTGTAAACAAAAAATTGTAACAAGCCCTTTTTGAATCACAATTAAAAAGTTAAAATTTGTAAAGTAGCAATAAATTTGCTATAATTAAGAGATTATTTAATCAAAAATGGTATGCGCCAAAATAATAAAAAATTAATAACAGGACTAATTGCAGTGCTGTTAGCCACGGGCCTATATATGGGCTTTAACACAGACTCCACGCTGTTCACCGGTTACCTGGCCGTCGAGGACCGAACAATAGATGGAGAAGAAAAATCAATCCGAACCTACCTGGATTCAATCACAAACGCCGACACCTACGGTGAAGTTAGAGATGAAATAGCAAACATCTATAATTTAGAAGGAGACAATGTAGAAGGAATCAAATTTCCAATAGCTTACACAGATTCAAATACAGATAATAATAATAATAATCTAATTCCAACTCATGAGAGTGTTACCGAATTTATAGAAGAGAACGAAAGATCTATTGCAAGAGGATTTACAACTAACGAAACAACTAAACTTAAAGCTAAAATAAACAACATAATAGAAGTAATCCCGACAACAGGTTTAAATAACGCACCTTTCGGTGCAAAAGGTTTTATAATGCCAATTACATCTGGAGGATTCGCAAATTACTTTGGAACAGAATATAACGACCAAAATATAAAATGCTCAAATCCTGCTAGAGGTATAATATCGTTGAGAGAAGTAAAAGAGTCATTATTAAATTTAATTGATAATAGATACAGTGAAACAGAAAACGAAGTTGCAAACGAATATTTAAGTCGATTAAAAGAATTAACAGCTTCAAGACAAAATCCAAATTATCCTTTTTCAACAAGTGATTTTGATTTAGACAAAGAAAAGGATGAAAATCAAATTTCATATTATACATACGAAGATTTACAAAAATTATTTTTTATTACAGGTCAAATCTCAACAACAATTAAAGAGAATAATCCTCAAGAAGGATGTCCTTTATTTGAGATAAATTATTTCCAAGACATGTCAAAATTAGATCAAAGTCAAAGTTATTTCAAATACATCTCAAACGACCCAACTCCACAAGCAATAGACTTTATTTTAAACCAAAATACATCAACAAAACCTGAATACACATTCATCAAATTCCAAGATGAAACTATTCCGGGTGTTGATATTACAAATTTAAACAGAGAATCAGATATAACTGATGAATTAGCAAATCCAGATAGCAGATCTCTTAAAGTCGTAAATCTAAATACTGACTATAATAGTGATACCAATGTAGAATTGTATTTCACAACTGATCAAAATAAAATTTCATATTCTACTTTTATTCTTCAATTAGATAACGAAGATGATGTAGAATTAGATGAGACACTAAAGACAAGCCTTCAAGAAAAACATCAAGTTGAAACAAACGACATTCAAGCAATTGAAGCTGGAGTAATGCTAGTAAAACAAATTAACCAACCCCAAACACCAGGACTTCAAACTCAAACCATTTCATGGGATAAAACATGTTTAGGACAAGCTGGAAGTCAAAGATGTGATACAAGTAAAAAATTGAATATTATTGTTCAAATCAAATCAGAAGTAGAAGAATTAGACTCAAACTTTGAAAGAGATGATCAAAATCGAGAAATTGAAGAAACAAGATACAGCTATCTTCAACTTTCAATAGAACATGGAGCAGTTGACACTGATGAACTAGCAAATTTACTAGAATTTGGAAACTTAGTATTCAATCCAGATCAAGGTACAACAGGTGAAGCTATGCAAATAATCTATCAAGGACTACCAGATACAACTCAATTACCAGAAGATAGAACAACTATTCAATTTGAACTAAGAGAAGATCAAGGAAGTGAAGCTGCAAGTACGTTAACATGTCAAAATTCAGAAAACAGTAGAAGATTAGACTGTGCAGGAACAGCTCCATTAACAGCTGGAGAGTATCAAGTTTACCTAAAAATTGGTGATAGTTCAGCCGTAAGAATTGGAAGAGGATTCGAAACTTACACAGTAACAGGAGAAGACCGTACAGGAGACACAGGAGCTGGAGACGGTGATGGTGGAACTCAAGCAGGTGAAACCGAAGGAAATGCAGTAACTGCAAGTCCAATCCAAGAAGGTGAAGTTACAAGTGGAAGCAATATGACACTAGAAGTTCCATTAACAGATGCTCAAAGTACAGATCTTGGGATCGAAGTAAACTCAACAGTTCAAGTAAGACTAGTTGACTCTAACGATAACAATCAATCAACCTTAACATGTTCTCAAACAGATTCTGGATTAAACTGTGAAGGACAAGCACCAGAACAAGGAGAATACACTGTAGTAGTAGTTGTAGTTAATAACGATGGAACTATTACAACTCACAACTTACAAGAAACTGAAAATGGACAAACTAGTGATCAAAGTGTGGAAATCCAAGCTGCAGAACTAGAAATTGATGAACAAAATTCACAAGAAGTAGAATTACATAATGCAGAAATTACCTTAAGAGGTTCACAACTAGATAACTTAGAGGAAGTAAATTTAAGCTTAGTACCAACCAACGATACTCTTACAAGATCTGATAATAATGCCGAAACTCTAAATCCAACAAACATCACAGCTAACAACCAAGGAACAGAGGCTACTTTATTCTTTGGAGATGTTTTCCCTGGAAACTATCAATTAATACATAACGATACTGATACAATTATCAATAATGTTGTAGTGATAAATCCATCTATTGCAAGTCCTTCGCGAGATGATTCAGAAGTAGCTCTTAAACCAGAAATAGCATTTGGAAGTCTATACACATTAACAAATAGCTATAGAATTGAAATTTCAACTGCAAATCAAAATATTTACACTAAATCAATTACAGCAAATAGCCAAACTGATGTAATTACACACGTAGTTGAAAGCGATTTAAATCCAGGAAGCATTTATACCCTAAAAGTCTTGCCATTATTTAATGCAAGTCCAGTAGCAAACGTATACAATACAACTCAATTCACAACTACTTCACAAGCTCCAGTAACAAATGAACAATTAAGAAACGTTGTACTTACATGTAATAACAATGATGATCTATATACAGACAGCACTGCAAACTGTAGTTTCAACTTGCCACCCAATGCAACTCTAGCAGCAGGTGCAAAAATGAGATTCCAAGGATCAGCAGACTCAGCAGTAGTACAAATTACAGGAAGTCAAGTTGTGGCAGCTATCCCAACTCCAGCAACAGCAGGAAACTACTATATTGAAGTTCTAAGTGCAGATGAAAGCAACTCAACTGTAATCAATCAACAGTTCACAATTACAGTATTTGGTGATCAACCAGTTGACACAACAGATCCTAATGACCCTGTAGACCCAGCAAATCCAGATGAACCACAAGAACCAGGAGATACTCCAGTTGTGCAAGCTGAAGACTTAATCAACGTATCAAGAGATAAAAGAATTGATGCGGGTGAATCAATGGACTTAAAAGTAAAACTAGCTAAAGATTCAGATTTCAACTTGGCAGTAGTAACTCTTTATAAAATTGAAGAATTAGATGAAGATGCTGACGAAGATGAAGAAGCAGATGTAGAACAAGTAGCAACTCTTTACTACCATTGTTCAGAATCAATTGAAGACGATATTGATTGTCCTGAATATGAAGAAGAAAACTTATCAGGAAAGAAAACTTTAAGAATAAATTACGATACTTCAAATCTTGAAGCTGGTAATTATATAATTCAAGTATTTACTCAAGACAACGATTCAAACACTTACGTAGTAGAAAAAGACCTAAAAGTAAGATCTAATCAAGTAGTACCAGGATTACCAACTCCTCCAGGACAAGTATCTCAATGTAATCAATTCTTTGCTGATATGGCTCCAAATGATCCTCAATGTTACGATGTAATTTTCTTAAGACAGTACGGATTGTTTAACGGTCAAAACATAAACGGAATGACTGTTGCACAATTACAACAAACAATCTCTAGAGCAGAAATGTTTGCAATCCTTGGAAAATTATATGGATTCAGCCAAAACTATGTAAACTTACAAGAATTAGCAGCATACTACACTGATATTTCAGAACAAGATGCAGCTAATCAAATCAACCAATGGTGGATGGTTCCACTATATCACCTAACTGCAAACCAAATTATTACTGGTTACGGTGACGGAACAATCAAAGCAGCTCAAGCTCCAACCATGGCAGAATTTGCTAAATCAATCGGACAAGCTGTAGGATTTACAACATACCTAGATACAAATAAAAACCCATGGTATACAGACTTAGTTAATATGTACTATGGATACGGAGTAAGATTCCAACCAGAAATGGCTACTAACAGAAGAGGAGCAGTACACTTACTATCTAGAACAATGCAAATCATCCAAAACCCAAGCTTAAATGCAAGTCATAATCCATACCAATCTAATGGACTTGGGTACTCTGCTGGATACCAAGCAGTTCCAGGAGGATACAACAATGCAGGTTACGCTTCAAATGGTTATGGAGTAGGAAACTTCAACAACCAAAGCCAAACTAGCTACAACCAGTACGGTTACCAAGGAATGAATGCAGCTGGGAGTAATGGTAACATGCAACAATTGGGATACGGAGCATATGGATACGAACCATACTCTCAATACCAAATGACAGGATTCTAATTGAATTCAAAAAATAAATAATCGCATACCATTTATTTTAAAAAACCCCTCCCTAAAAAGAGGGGTTTTTAAGTTTGACTTTAAAGCAAATTTTTGGGAATATATGCTCTTAATACTAAGCAAAAAATTTCAATGAAAAAATTTATACTTTGTTTACTTTCAATCTTTACAATAAGTTTGACTGCAGTTAGTTTAAATAATTTTGATCAAAAGATTGAAATCTTAAATCTTAATCAAAAGCAAAATATTGAAAACAATCAAAAACATAGTTTTGAAATTCAAAATAATTCCAGAACAAATAAATTAGTTCAATTTGAAATAAGCAACCAAAATTTTATTTTAAATACTCCATACAATATTCAGGTCAAAGCAGAATCTAGTAGAAAAATACAGATTGAAAATTTAGTTCCATACTCAAATGCGAATCTTGAAATTATAATTGATAACATTCAAAAAGAATATTTACTTAACAGCAATAATTCTGCAATAAAAATCAATAAAGATTTTTTAAATTTTGAAGATCAAATTCTAAAGTCAAATAAAGATTTAAGTTTTGAGATTGAAAATCTTAATAAAGAAAATATTGCAATTGAGTTAAAACTTTCAAATAAACAATTTATAATCAATGGAAGAAAGAATTTTGCAATAGATGGAAAATCTAAAAAAGAAATTAAAATTAACTCTAACTGCGGTTTAATTGGAAGAAAAAATGCAAATTTAGAAATAATCAAAGGTAATCAAGTAATTAAAAGAATTACCCTACAAGCTAATTGCACTCCGGACTTTGAAAACATTTCTTTTATAACCAACCCTCCTAAAAAAATAGATCTTGGATTTGTTTCCAATCAAAGTCAAAAAATTCAAAATTATTCACTTATTAATAAAGGTCAAAAAAAATTAGAAATTCAAAAACTTAAAAATTTAGAATTTTTCGAATTTAAATACTTTAATAATAAATTACAAATAGAATTAAATACAAAAGCAATAAAATGTAGTAATTGTTTGGTGAAAGAAACCTTAATTTTAAAAACAAACGATCCTTATAAACCATATTTATTAATTCCAATTCAAGCCTATATATATGATACCAATTCATTATCAAGTTTTAATTTAAACTACTCGCTAATTAATCCGTGTTTAGACACTCCAAAGATTAAATTAAGTTCTAATCTGCCATTTAACTTTGAAATCTATAACAACAGCAAATTAGAGCTTAAAAGTGATATGTACTTAAAAGAATATATTCTAAATATTCCTTGTAATGTAGAATCAAACTATACGATTAAATACGAAACAATAAATTCAAAAGGGGAGGCTAAACTACACACTCAAAACGTTGGAGTGATTTCAATTTCAAAAAATCAAATTAATATTGAAAACAAGGAAGATAAAATTTTTATAATTTCTAGAAAAGAATATGATTTACCATTAAATCTTGAAATATTTAATAGTCAAAATAAGATTGTATTTAGTAGAAAGCTAAATCAACTTAAAAATGAACTTAGATCTTCTGAATTATTGAATTTAGATGAAGGGGAATACACACTTGAAATTTATAACTCCGAAATTAAATCAACTAAGAAAATACAAATTCTAAAAAAAAAATCTCTAAGATAGGTAAAGTTAAGAAAATAAATGAGAATCAAGATATAAAGAAAGAAGAAGAAAAAGAAAGTCTTTCAAATAAAGTGAGCCTTATTTGTAATTACTGTGAAACATTGCAAAAAAAAGGTGTTTTTGTGCGAAACCAAAATCCAATAGAAAAATTTAAAAATATTCAATTAAAAGAATTTGAATTCATAATCCAAAAAAAGGAATTAGATATGTATAACAATAAAAAAAATAATGTACCCGATTATATTCCAAAAAACTATGAGCCAGTTTATCTTAGTACTAAAGAAAAATTAAATAAGCAAGAAACACTTAAGAACCTAACAAGAAGTGAATTTTATCAAAAAACAATAGAAGCATTAATCACTTATAAAAACATCGACTTTGACTATGTAATAGATTACATTTCGTTTCAGGATTTAGATAAAGAAAATCCATATGCGGAATACCTAACAAAAGAATTTTTTGGAAGTCAGTATTTTAAAGAAAATTTTAAGAATCTAATCTTCAATCCTAATAAACATGTTATAAACGAAGAAGCTTACGATTTCTTAATTAGCATAGATAATAAAATATCTATTTTTTAGGCTTTTTCTTTAATTTTTTGGGAGCAAATTTACCTTTTTTACCACGAGTAAGAGTTTTAAACTTAGGTGGTTTTGCTTTGGAATCTCTAAAATTAATGTCTATTGCAGTTCCAGTAAAACCATACTTATCACGTAGTTTGTTGTCTAAGTAACGTTTATAAGAGAAGTGTACTAAAGATTTATCATTTACAAAGAAAACAAAAGTAGGAGGGTTGGTAGCAACTTGTTTAACTACTTTAAATTTTAAACCAGGTTTTGGTTGGTGTTTATCTAAACATACATCAATATAGTAATTTAATTCACGAGTATTAATCTCTTTTTTTCTTACTATAAAAATATCATCTATAATAGGAAACAACTGCATAACATTAGTACCAGTTCTTGCAGAAGTAAAAATTAAGGGTGCATAATGCAAAAATGGCATTTTATAATGAATCTCATTTACTTTTGCATTTTTTTCTGCTGGACTTATAAGATCTGCTTTGTTTAAAACAATTACAACTCCAGTTTTGGCTTCAGATATAAACTCAGCAACACGCATATCTTGTTTACTAAGTTTTTCAGTAGCATCCATCACTAAAAGTGCAACATCAGATGACTCTAAAGATTGCAATGACCTCATTACTGAATATTTTTCAAGTTTATCAAATCTGAGCTTACCTGATCTTCTAATACCAGCCGTATCTGTTAAAACATACTGATTGTCATTATATTCAAAAGGAAGGCTCACGGAGTCTCTTGTAGTACCAGGAGTAGAAGAAACCATAACTTTCTCATCATTAAAAACAGAATTTAACAAAGAAGATTTACCAACATTAGGCTTTCCTAAGAAACTTACTTTTACTCTATCATCATCTTCTTCACGTTTCGAAGTGAACTTAAAATTGGAATCAACTAAAGTTTCTAAAACTTTAGTTTTTAAATTATCAATACCGATATTTAAAATACCAGAAACTTTTACTGGTTCACCTAAACCTAATTCGTAAAAAATATGAAGATTACTATCAATACTTGATCGATCAGCTTTGTTAGCAACAATCAAAACAGGTTTTTGAGATTTTCTTATTAATTCACAAGCTTTATAGTCATCAGAAGTTAGATCACATGTACCATCAACTAAAAATATAATAACATCAGCTTCATCTACAGCTGTTTGAGATTGTTTAATAATATTATCTTCCATTGATTCTAAGTCGTATCCAAAATCTAAACCACCAGTATCAACAAGCATAACTTGTCTTTCATGAAAATCTGCAAGAGCAAAAATTCTGTCTCTAGTAGTACCAGCTAACTCAGAAGTAATAGCTAATCTTTTTCGAACTAAACGGTTAAACAAAGTTGATTTTCCTGTGTTGGGCCTACCAACAATTGCACAAATTGGATACATATATATATTTTTTATAAAATCTACTACTTTTTTATCAATTTTGCAACTAAAAGCTTTAAAAAAAGCTAAAATTTTGATATAATAAAGAAAAAAAGATATATGAAAAAAATTTTTAAAGTAATTATTTCAGTTTATTTATTAACAATTCCATTTTTGAGCTTTGCTCAAGGATATACCTTAATACCATCGGGGACTTCAGAATTTATAAAAACACCGGTATTTTGTAGAAGTTTAATGGAAGCGTACTATCAAGTATATTTTACTGCAGGAGAAGATATTGGGAAATACAATAGTCTAAAAAGATTTTCAGGAGCAACAAATTGTACATTACAAAATTTAGATTCAAATATAGCTGCAAACCAGATAATTAACCTTAATCCAACTGTAAACTGCACCGGAAGAGAAGAAGCCAATCAAAATACAGGGAAAATGAATCAAGATGATATCTTAGCTTGTGCTTTTATAAGCGGTAGATTTGATATAATTCTAGTAAAACCTTTTTTACAATATACTCTTAAATTACTATCTGTATTAGCTGGAACAGTTTCAATGTTGTTCATAATATTAGGTGGATATAAATATTTTGCAGGAGTAATAACAGGAGACGTAACAGATGCCAAAGGAACCGTTAAAAATGCAATCTTAGGTTTAGTTGTTGCAACATGTTCATGGATCATTGTAGATTTAATAGTAACTCTTTTAATCAGAGGAGAATAACCCAATACAAATGCTAAAAAAAACCAAAACTATAGTAAAAATACTTCACAAAAAATTTAAAGAAATTCAAAATCAACCTGAAGTAATAGAAGAACATCCAGAAATAGAAGTAAAACAAGAGAATCTAGAAAAAAGATTTATACATCTATCTTTACCTGATTTCACTAAAGCAATTGTGATCTTAATTGGATTAGCATTATCAGCATTTGTTCTTTTTGAAATTAAAGGATTATTATTTTTACTTTTCTTCTCATACCTTTTTTCTCAAGCATTAGTACCATTTGTTGAAAAACTTTCTAAGTTTAAAATACCAAAAGGACTTTCTATTACATTTGTATTTATATTTGTAATCGGGATGATATCGATTTTCTTAGGAAACTTTATACCAATTCTATCAAATGAACTTTTAGCACTAGGAGTTCAAGCTCAAAATTTAATTGAAGCAGTAATAAACGGAGAAACCAAACTTCCAAGAATGTTAGAATGGATAAATCCAATACTAGAAAGTTCATTTGCAGGATTAGAGACAAATCAGCTAACACAAGATCTAGAAAAAAATCTAGTAGATATAGGTCAGAACCTTAGAGGTGTAGCTCAAAATGCAGTAGGATTATTTGTAAGTATTTCAAATGGGTTTGCAAATGCAATCTTAGTATTATTCTTAACTTACTTCATGACTGTTGACCACAAAATGGTTGATAAATTTATCATTTCTTTCTTCAAGGATGAGTACCAAGACTATATTGAATCAAAAAGTAAAAGTATTAAAAATAAAGTTGGACAGTGGTTACAAGGTCAAATTTTATTAATGCTAGCAGTTGGACTATGTACATATATTGGCTTGGAAATAATTGGAATGGAATACAGCTTCACTCTTGCAGTACTAGCAGGTCTAACTGAATTAATTCCAGTTGTTGGACCATTAATTGCATGGGTTGCCGCAATACCAATCGCAGGGAACGAATCTTCAACAATGATATTATCAGTGACAATTTTGTATTTTATTATTCAAAGAATAGAAAACAATTTCTTAGTTCCATTCATCATGAATAAAGCAACTGGATTGCACCCAATAATAGTATTGATCTCAATGTTAGTTGGTTACCAGTTCAAAGGAATATTAGGTGTGATAATTTCAATACCTATAGCAGGAATAATATCAATTTTTTACCAAGATTTTATTGTTAAAATACACCCTAGTCAAAAAAAATAGAGCTTAAATATTTTTTAAACTTTTTATTAAATTCCACACGAATATCTTTGTTGTGGAATTTTAAAAATCCATCTCGAATATAAATACCCGAAGGTTTATTTAAAATCTGATACTTAACTCTAGCTCTTTTTAATTGATAAAGTTTATTAAATTTCTCAAATAAATTAAGCAAAAAAGAAAACTTAGTAGTGAAATTTAAAGTTTTATAACTTAAAGGTAATTTATTTAAATTAATAAAAAAATTAGAATTAAATTCAAGAGCATGATTAACATTTAAGAATTTATTCTTTAATTGATTATTATCTCCAAGAAAAACTAAATTATCTAACCAAAATTTAAAATAAAAATCTTTTTGAAACCTTACTCTAGATAAATTTAAATTTTTATCTGAAATTATAAATGATAGGCAAACTTTATTAATATACTTTTTGGAAGTTCTTTTAAGGTTGAAAACTGTTAAAAGAAGGATCATTAAAAATCTTGTAGTATAAAAAAAACGATGATCTAAGATTAAAAATAAATCTAGATCAGAATTCAAATGCTGAGTACGAAAAGCAAAACTATTACAAATAGCAATCTGTTTAACACCAGGAACAAAAGATAAAATCTTTAAAGTTCTTTTTAAAGTGCAATACAATCTATCTTCAGAATAGGTATTAATCATTTTTAAATCAGTAAATGTGTCTAAATACAAAATCTGATCTTTAAAAACAATATTTTTAATAGTTCTAAAGAAATCAAGTTCACTTTGACTAAAATCAGACTGATAGGCATATCTACCTGATAAATTTAAAAACAGTAAGTAATTCAATAAATAATTTTTCATATTAGTATATTAACAAATCTTGAATCGAAACTAAATAAAGATGACATTTTTTTAAAAAAAATTTATAATTTAAAAAAAAGAGAAATGCAAGATATATTAAAAAACCTTCCAAACAGCCCAGGAGTATATAGATTTATTGATAAAAACAATGAAATAATATACATAGGAAAAGCTAAAAACCTTAAAAAAAGAGTTAAAAGCTATTTTAACCCAAAAGTGAAGCAGAGCAGGAAAAATCAAGTAATGATAAAAAAAATTGTAGATATTAAATATTCAGTAGTATCAAGCGATCTTGAAAGTTATTTATTAGAAACAAACTTAATAAAAGAACACAAACCACGCTATAACATCTTAATGAAAGATGATAAAAACTTTGCGTACTTACGAATAACTAGCAATCAAGATTATCCGAAATTATTTTTGGAAAGAAAAATTACGGATAAAAAATCTAAATACATTGGTCCAAAAACAACAACTCAGAGTTTTAAAAAGGCTTTTGAAATTTTAAACAAAATATTTTTTAAGTACGATTGCCAAATAGGATATGAAACAATCAAACAGGGGAAAATAAGTAATAACCAAAAAATCAAACCAATATGCGTAATAAAGCAACTTGATAAAAGCCATACCCCATGTATTTGCGATTTAAATAAAGAAGATTATCGAAAAATGATTCAAATTATAATCGACTTTTTTAATGGTAAAAACTTACAAATAAAGAAAATACTAGAGGAACAAATGTTTGAATATGCTAAAAATAAAAATTTTGAACTAGCAGCAAATTATAGAGATAAAATGCTTACTTTAGAGAAAATAATTGAAAGACAAAAAATTATATCGACAAAAACTAATGAAAATTTGGACATTTTAAATTTTTATTCAATAAGTGAAGAATTTTATTTTTCAATCCTGCAAATAAGAGAAGGAAAAATAGTTGAAATAAAAAATATATTAGTAACCAACAATCTTGAAGAAGAGGATTCAAAAATTCTGGAACAATTTTTAATTCAATACTATACACAAACCTCAGATTACCCAAAGTATATAATCACACCAATTGAAGTAGCAAAAAATTTCATTTTAAACTTTAATGAAATATGTAAATCAAATATAAAATTTGAAACTGCGAAAATAGGTGATAAGGCTAAATTAACTGATTTAGCTTTAAAAAATGCTAAAGTATATGCACAAAAAAATTCAATTAAATGGATGCAAAAAGAAAAAGGGAATGTATTAGAAGAAATGAAAAAACTTTTAAATATAAATAAGATTCCAAGAAGAATAGAATGTTTTGATATATCTCATTTATCAGGTACACACACAAAAGCATCAATGGTTGTGTTTGAGAACGCTATGCCAATCAAAAATGATTACCGATACTTTAACATAAAGACCTTAGAAAAAGGTCAAATAGATGACTTTAAATCACTCTACGAAGCTTTAAAAAGAAGACTAAAATACATAAGTCAGTTAAAAAAAGATCACAAGCTAATTAAAAACAAAAACATAGTAAAACTAAAGAAGAACAAAGAGTTCTTAGCAGAATTCGAATTTGTAGAATTAGAAAAATATATAGAGTTAAAAAATATTAAAAATTCCGAAAAATACATTCTAGATAGCATTACATTAAAAAAAGCCTGCGAAAAATATAAAAAATTTCAAAAAATTTATCTTAATCAAGATATAAATATCAGCAAACAAATTCTTGATGAGACTGGATTTAAAGAAATTAAAAACTCAGATTATAAATATGCATTAAATCTAAAATATAAAAATGATGAATCATTTTACAAAAAGCCAGATCTTATAATAATAGATGGTGGGAAAGGTCAGTTATCCAGTAGTCAAAAAGCATTAAAAGAATGTAATTTAAACATAGACATGATTAGTATAGCTAAAAAATTCGAAACTATTCATCTAACAAATAAAGAAAAATTTAATTTACAAAGTAATGATCAAATTTTGAAGCTTATTCAACAATTAAGAGACGAAGCACATAGATTTGCAATCACTCAAAACAGAAAAGCCAGACTAAAAGAAATAAAATAATTAATAAAAAAAAAGAGCCAAAAGCTCTTTTTACAATTACATAGAGTAGTATCCATAACTACCATAAGTATTACCATAGTAAGGTGCGTGGTATTTTACTTTTTTATACTCTTTAATTCGAGTTTGATTTACAACTTGATAAAAACAATTATCATCAGATTGTTCTTCAGTATATTCATAGTAAAATCCATTACTCATACAAAAATATCTAGTATAAGGTACTTGTTCATAAACAGGTACATATCTTTCGTATTGTCTAGTTTGCATAGCTCTATTGTAATAATTCTGATTATAAACATTGCTATAACCATGATTATATACAGGTGATAAATAAGTACCAGCTGTATTATGATTAGTATTTTGCACAACAGGCAAAGCATAACTTACTGGAACTACCAGCAACAAAGCTAAACTTATTAGTAATTTTTTCATAATTTTTTATTATTGGACTGCAAAATAACATACTTTTTAAGTGGTGTCAAGTAAGATGGTACCGAAGGAGGGACTCGAACCCTCACCTAGCAACTAGACGGGTTTTTGAAACCCGCGCGTCTACCATTCCGCCACTCCGGCATAAGTACTCTTCAAATTTACATTTTTTTTTACTATAATTCAAGTAGTTTTAATGTAAAGAATGATAAATAAATTAAGTAAATTAATCTTAACTGGGAGCTTATTAGGCTTAAGCATACTAAACGGCATATATAATCCAAAGGGAATATTAATATTAAGTTCATTGATTGGAATCTTAATAATTAAAAAGATTTTCGATAAAAAAATCAAAAACCCCGAAATATTAATAATAAATATATATCTATTAGCGAGTTTGTATCTAAGCACCTATGCAAACTTAGGGCATAGAGAAATAATAGTATTGATCACAGCATTTTCAATCATCAGCTTAAAAGATTTCTTTCTGAAACATAAAAAATTTATAGCTAAACTACTGGTGTTTCTATGTGGAATTCAGTTAATACTGAGTTTACATCAAGTTTTTAATTTAGATATAAATAGAGCTTATGGATTCTTTATTGATAGCTTTAATACGAAAATATTTTTTCCAAATGCCTTTGCATTATTTAATATAATTAGTTTAGGTTTTATAAGTAATTTAAATAATAAAACTCAAAAACTTTTATTAATACTAAGCTTTGTAAATATTTATCTATCACAGTCCAGAGGGGGATTAATAGCATATTTTATAATCCTATTTGCTTATTTAATACATGAGTTTAAAAACAAATTAAACAAAAAGAATATCCTAGAAAATATAATATTAATAATTCTTGTATGTATATCAGTATTTGGAATCAACAAGTACTTGAATAAAGATAAAATAAATATAAATTTTCATGGAACAAGTAAACTTACCAGCATAGATGGAAGAATTGATAGCTTTCAATATGGATTAAAACAGATAATAGAAAATCCATTTGTAATCAATGGGAGTAACTCATTTCAAGAATTTTCAAAAAAACATCAAGAAAAATGGCTATCAAATGCTCCACATCCGCATAATTTTTTAATTAAATACTGGTCTGAACTAGGGATTGGATTTATTATTTTATTCTCAATTTTTGCTATAAATGTAATAAAAAACCTTAATTTAAAACCAGGTAATCCTAAGTTTTTAGAGTCAGTAGGTATCATAAGTATTATTTTCCATAACAGTATAGATTATAATTTAAATTTTCCGATTAATATCGCCTTATTTTTTATTCTTTTAAGTTTCAATTACAAAAGTATCAATCTTAAATTTTTAAAAAAATACAAGACACAAATATTAAGTATAAATGCAATTCTAATAATTATAGTATCAACAAGTTTTTTATATAAATATCAAAAATATAGAAATCTAAGAGATAACATGAATACCAACTTTGAATATCAAAATTTTAACTTTGAAAATTCAATACTTTTACAACTACAGAAGGCAAATAACTATAAACAAACTATAGCAGAGGAAAATTTAAATTATTTCATAGAAAATAGTTACAATTTAAGTTTAAATAACTTTGAATTAGCTAAGTATTATAAAGATAAAGATACAAACAAAAGTAAAAGATTTATATTAGAAGCTATTAGATTAAATCCAAGAAACAATTGGGACTTTTATAAATTCGCGGTTGAAAACAAGATAGAAACATTTAGAGATATACCTAAAGAACTAGATCAATATTTGTACTTAGCGGAAAACAACATTCACTACACAAGCAATTCTAACAATATGAAAACAGCTATAGAGGTATGTAAACTAAGCAAACATAATATCTGCAATAAATTAGAAGCTGCTCAAGAAAAGTTTAAGAAGTAAAGTCTAAAAAATAATAAGCAGAAGTTAACGCAGTTTTAGAATTATCAAATTCTAAAAGATTTAAAGCTGTTTCAAAATCACACCATTTAAAGTCTACATGTTCTTGAGATAAAATAATCTCTCCAGATAAATATTCAGCCAAAAAAAGTTCAACGAATTTATGAGTGTTGAATTTAGGAATAACATAATCAATTGCAACCGAAAAATTATCAGAAATTTTCAAATCAGATAAACCGGACTCTTCAAAAGTTTCACGCTTAGCAGTATCTAACTTTGTTTTATCTTCTTTATCTTTGTGTCCTTTTGGGAAGTCATGATGATCTTGAGAACTTTTTAAAATTAAGAACTCGAATTTTTTATCTTGATTAACTCGATAGACTATAAAACCGTAACAAAAAGTATTCTTCATTAAATTAATTTATATCCAATACAGTTTACTGTTTTAATATAGGAATGGTCAAATCCTTGATTTATCTTTTTTCTCATAGAGGATATATGGACTTCTAAGGTATTAGTTTTAGCTGAGTAATTAATATCCCAAAGTGCTTTGTAAATAAATTCCTTAGTCAAAACCTTATTTGGAAATCTTAACAATAAAGTTAATATATCAAATTCTTTTTTACGAAGCTTTAAAATTTTATTAGCACGGGTTACCAGGCGATTCTTGGTATTAACTCTTAAATCCATATAAATCAAGGACTCCAAAGAAGCTAAAATTTTTAATATAGTTTTATCAATTAAATCAATAGAAACAGGATAAGAAAAATAAGCAACAGCACCAGAATTCTCAGAAACCTTCTTAGAATTAGGATTTTTTAAAGGATCCAGAACCAAAACAGGCTTTGAACATATCAAAAGAGCAATTAAGACTGGTACAAAATCAATATTTGAATGCTTTGGTAGAAACAACAAAGCTAAATCAAACTTAATATTTGAAAAATTTAAAACATCAAGGGATAATAATTGATTTACAAAAAATGAATACTTAGATGAAACCAAAAAATTAATAAGATTAGATGAGACAAAATCAAAATATAAAACTAAGACATTAATCATAAAATTTTTTTATACAAAGAAAATTTAAACATGATAAATTTCCAATGTCAAAAAATGAAAGTGTATAAAAAAGAGAAACGGCTAATTAAAGTCATAAAACCCGTATAAGAAAGTGTTGGCAATAAATATCAACACTAAAGCTAAGCAGTCAAGAGATCATAAACAGCTTTTATTGCGTGGCGAGCATAAGGTTTTTTTTCGGAAGAACGATATAAGGCTTGATCGTAACTTTTTACAGTTAAAATTCCAATACCCATAGGCATTAAATTATCAACAGACAAGCGAATTAAATGATCATGAGCACAATTCTGAATAATATGATTATGATAAGTTTCACCCTCAACAACACAGCCAAGAACAACAATCCCATCAAAACTACCTTCTTTTATAACTTTAGCAGACATATAAGGAGCTTCCATGGACCCAGGAATCTCAAAATAGTCTAAATCCATGCTTTTTTCAGCAGCAAATTCTTCAATTTGTTTTTTTTGTCCATTCCAAACTTCTTGATAGTATTGAGAATATATAACGGCTATTTTCATATTAATTTTTATTTAAATATTTTTTTAAGAAACCAACTATAATTCTAGCTGTTTTATCGAATTCAAGATTTACTCCATCACCAATATTAAGAAGAGAAAGATTAGTCAAATTAAGAGTTTCAGGTATAAGACAAACTGAAAACTTATCTTTTGAAACATCAACAATAGTTAAGCAAACACCATTTAGAACTACATAGTTTTTTTCTTGCAAATATGGTTCCACGGAGGAATTATTTTCAAAAAAGTATTTTTCACCTTGATTCCCAAGGAACTTCACAACAGTATCAACGTGACCTGTAACTTCAGAACCATGATTCTCATCTCCAAATTTTAAACTTGTTTCTAAATTCAAAGGAACTTTTTTTTGGAAACAGTCGGATAAATTAGTAATATCAATTGTCTCTTTTAATAAATCAAATTTGATAAAATCATTTGTAAAAGAAACAACAGTTAAACAAACTCCATTTATCAAAATTGAGTCTCCATTATTTATATTATGTAAACTAGGGTTAGCGATTTCGAGTTCAAAATAATCACCATTAGATTTTAGGTTTCTAATTTCTACTAAATTTCGTATAATACCAGAGAACATAAATAATTTTTATAATTTATATTTGTAACTTATCCTATGAATCGATTTAAAGCAATTTTTTTAATATCAATTTTAACTTTAACCTTAACTGGATGCAGAAAAAAACCTCTACAACCAGTAGATAACACACCAGTGACGCTTAATTATTATAAATTATACGAGCCTGAGGAAAACATTAGACCAAGCTTAATGGCTTTTCAAAAAAAATTCCCTAATGTAACCATAAACTATAAAACTTTTAATGATTTTGATCAATACATGGAAACCATTTTAAATGAAATGTCAGAAGGTGGTGGTCCAGATATTTTTTCGGTACCAAACAGTTGGGTTGCACAAAATTATAAAAAACTAAAACCTGCACCAGTTGCAGATTTTAAAGCAGAAGACTTTGAAAATATCTTTGTAGGATTCACCTTTAATGACAACGTATTAAAAGATAAAGAAGAAAATGAATATATATACGGAGTACCACTAAGTACAGACGTGCTAGGCTTAATATACAACAAAGAGCATTTTGAAACATCGATTCCACAAAGAGGTAAACCCGCAAATAACTGGCAACAATTACAAACCGACAACAGAATACTAACATTCAAGGATAACAACGGTGATTTTCTAAGAACAGGAATCCAATTAGGAAATCCAAATTATACAAGCTTAGATTCAGATCTATTTTACCTAAAGTTACTACAAAACGACGTTAGTTTTTATAAAAATAACTTACAAGTAAATTTTCAAGGAAACGTAAAGAGCTCTAATATACTTACATACATCACAAGTTTTGCTGATAGCAAAAGTATAAACTATTCAACGCCAGTGTATAAACAAGCTGATACACCAGAATTAAAGGAGATAGAAAGTTTTTTAAGAGGAAAAACCTCTATGATACTTGGATACAACTACACTTATCAAAATCTTTTTAAACAAATTCAACTATTGAAAAGAAATGGAATTGATACAATTGATTCATCAAACATAAGAATACAAGCAATTCCACAAGAAACAATTTCAGAAAACAAAAAAGCATTTGCAAATTACTTCACAGAAGTAGTAAATCATAATACGAAACAAGAAAATTACTCATGGAGACTATTAGCAGAAATGATTCAAGCACCAAATCTTAGGAATTACTATGAAAAGAGCTTTAAGCCTAGTTCTAGAAGAGATCTTTTAGCAGAGCAATTAAACAACAGAGTATTTAAAGATTACATTTCTCAATTGGGATACGCAGAAACTTTTAAATTCTCAGATAAAACAAAGGTAGATCAGATAATCAATGATATGATCCTTGATTCAATTGAAAAAACTAATAACAGACCTAATATAACAAAAGCTGCTAGTCAAATTAATCAATTAATCCCTCAAGGTGGAATTACACCAAAAGTTCCAAACATTATGCCAAAGGACTAAAAACCTAAGCTTTTACATAACTGGAGTTTTAATATGCATGAATATATTTGCAATAAGTAAAACTCCAGATTTTTTTATTGCCAAATTTAACTCATACGAGAGCCAAAAAATTTACCTATTTGAATTAAGTCTTCTTTTTGGATTATGTCTAAATATAGCTTACAACTATAAAAATGAATTTAAAATTAAAGATCATTATCTCTATATTTTAATAATATTTAATCCATATTTAACATTACTACAAAAAACAATAACAGCAGGAGTAATCATGTTTTTAAATCAAAAAAACATAGATCTTATATTCAGAGGAATCAAACATGGAATTACATTTAATATTATCCCTGCAATCTATCAGTTAATCTTTCAAAAAAGCATAGGTCTATCTAAAATAGGGGAATCTTTATTATCTACAGATTTATCACAAATAGCTAAAATAGAAATAAGTAATCATAAATTTATAAGGTCATACGGATTACTAGCACATCCAAATATACTAGCTTTTATAAGTCTAATGAATCCAAAAATTAATAATAAACTCAAAGATTTTATAAATTTAATAACATTATCAGGATCAAATACATTAGCTTTATACTTAAAAAAATTAAAAAATAAAAAATATCTTAATATAAGTTTAATAATTTTGATATTAATACTATTAATAAAAGGACAAAATTCATTAAGCGAAAGATTTAATCAAATAATTATAAATAATAGCCACCACAATTTTCAACCAATACATAATCTAATATTAGAACCTATAAACAGTAAAAACTGGGGACTATTATATGGCTTAATTATGTTAACAATAAGCAATATAAACAAAACATACTTTTTAATACCAATCCTATTATTAGACCATTTCATAATATCTAGCTTCGCATGTTTTACAGTATTAATACTGTATTTAAAAAGTATGGACATAAAAACAAACACTGTTAAACTAAAGAAAATAATAATTTAAAATGAATAGAAGAGAATTTCTAACAGGTGCTGCAGTATTAGCAGGACTAGGTATAACACATAAACTAAATACAACAGACGAAGAAAAAATATACGAAGTAGAACAAATAGCCCAAACGGGTAAATTCGTATGGCTCTCAGTTAGCTCAGGAATTGGTATTGCAATTGATGTAGCAATTGCAACTCTTGCTATGTGGAAAGATTTAGACACACGTGAAAAAAAATTAATTTGGACTGGGGGAGTTGGACTTAGTCATATATTCTTACCAATTTTATCTGGAAGCTTAACCTACGGAGCAGATAAAACTGGAGAATCATTCAGTCAAAATCCCGAAAACATAACTAGAGGAATCTCAAGCTTAGCAGCGGCGGCAGTATATAATCATACGATAAATGTAATTAAAGATGAAGAATCTGAGGAAGAATTTGATTTCAACTACAAAAACATTGCTGACTTAATGTTAAAAATTTGGGCTGTTTCTGCAGACGCATTCGCAACTGGGCCTGCAAAATATAAACAAACCCAAACAGAAAATTGGTCAGCAAACAAAACTCTCTCAAGTGTGTGCATTGGTGGAATGACAGTAATGTCTATAGCCTTAATGTGCTTAAAATTATCAGATAACTTCAGAGAAAAAGTAAATCAAAACCCAAATTTATTAAATGAGAAAGATGAAATCTTAACTGGAAAATTTATAAATGAAGAAAACCTTACTAAGCTAGAAGTAATCATTCTAAACTACTTTGGTGCTAACGCATTAATCAATGGAACATTTAAAATGAATGCAAATTTTTGGACTGTAAATGGAATTAATTTGCTATCAACCTTTGGCTTATATAAAATTTTTAATAAAGAAGAAAACACAGAAAATTAATGAAAACATTATTAATAGATGCAATTAATTGCTTATTACAAAAAAACAAAGGAATCAATCAAGATTTACTAAATGAACTAGAAAAGCTTAAAAATCCAAAAATCATAGTAACAAACGCAAGCCAAGAGAAATTAGAGAATATGGGATTTAAAGAATTACCGTACGAAATATTCACTTGCAACGGGAAACCAAATAAATTAGTACCTGAATATTTTAAAAATTTACTAAATTCAAAAAATATAAAACCTGAAGATTGTTACTATTTAGATCACAAACAAGAAAATCTAGATAGTGCAAAAAAAGTTGGAATTAGAGGATATTTATATAAAAAAAACTCATTTTCTATTAAGAAATTTATCAAAAACATATAAATTTTAACTCCCCAATCACAGGGGAGTTTTTTAAAACAAAGTAAATGCTAATTGACAATATTACAAATTTATACATAATAACATCTTATGTAAAAAAATTTATGATTCAAAAAAAGAAATTTCAACTATCATTTAAGGATATATTAAAAGAAGAGCAAAAGAGCAGTCTTGAACAAATAGTAAAGTTGACTGAAAAACTTAAAAGTCAACAAACAAAAGAAGAAAAGATAAAAACAGAACAAGAAATTAAAGATTTAATAATAAAACCTGAAAGCACAGAAAAAAAAGTACTTAGGATAAGTGAAATAGTAGCAACAGAAATAGAGAGCATTACCTTAACAGGATACAATTATCAAAGAATCCAAAGTACAGAATCCAGTATAGAAGGAGATCTAAGCATAATACAAAACAATAAGGAATCAACTGAAAAGCAAGAAGCAATTCAAAACGTACTTCTAAATCATTTCAAAGTAGAACAGAGTCAATCAATAGTGCTAACAGAAAGAATCGAGCAGAAACATTTAAATCATAAATATTTTGCTTATTATTCTGTAGTAAAAGAAACAGGAATATTGATAGTTTTAAATGATCAATATGGACAAGCAGCAAGAATAAAAAAAGTAAAATCACAAGAACAAGCAGAAACTCAGTTAGCATTACTAATAGCAATGCTAGAAAACTCAAACAAGAAAACAATGGACGAAGTCCAAGAATTTGAAGCATTTGCAAATATATATACATCCAAAGAAGATCTAGAGCAGCTTTACATAAAGAAAATAAATGAACACCTAAAAACATCAATTTCAAAAATTGACTTAACAAAAAGCGCAAAGGAAATCTGGGAAAGTATTCAAGGAAAAACAATAACCACACCGGGAAAGAAAAGCAGAAAAATAAATACAATCCAAGATTTTATAAAATTATCAATTACAGTAATAACTAGAGGAAAAATAGGAAAAACATCAGTACGAGATATATTAAATGCAATACTAGGATTAAATAACGAAAAGAAAATCTTAACAAAATGTAGTTCAATAAATGAAAAAAATGAAAGAGTTAAATATGCAAGGGAAAAATTGAAGAACCTAGTAATAGAAGAAGGGTTAGGAAAAAAAGCAAGAAATCAATACAAAGCTTATTTAGAAATAAAACAAGAAGCTATAGAAGAAAAAATTGACTTAACAAAAAGCGCAAAGGAAATCTGGAAAAGTATTCAAAGAAAAACAATAACCATATCAGGACAAAGAAATAAAGAAATAGAAACCATCCAAAATTTCTTAAAATTATCATTTTCAGTAATAGTTAAAGGAAGAATCGGAACCACGCCTATGAGAGAAATAATAAATGCAATGTTGGAATTAGAAGAGGATAAAAAAATAACATCGTACGAGTCAGATCAAAAAGGAAAAAAAAATCAAGAAAGAGTCGAAACTGCAAGAGCAAAAATGAAGAAACTAGTAATAGAAGGATGGTTAGGTAAGGATACAAAAGCAGACTACGAAGCTTACTTAAAAAAAACACATGATAAAAAAATTGATTTAAGGGGAACTGCTAAAGAAATCTGGAAACAAGTAAAAGGACAAACAATTATCACAACTGGGTACAAAGATAAAAAAATAAATACAATCCAAGATTTTTTAGGATTATCATCTACAACAATAATACACGGAAAAATAGAAAGTATTTTAGTAAGAGAAATAATAAATGCAATATTGGGATTAGAAGGGAAGGACAAAATTTTATCTTATCATAGGAAGGATAAAGGTATAGAAAACAAAAAAAGAGTCGAAACTGCAAAAGAAAAATTGAAGAACCTAGTAACAGAAAGAGACTTGGGAGAAGAAGCACAAAGAGAAATGCAAACATTAATACTAGAAAAAACAAATTCAATTACAGAAAAACCAACAAATACAAATGGAATAGAATTCGATTCAATGGATGAATATGTAATAGGAAAAATATTAGAAGAATATGTAACAAACAAAGACGGAGCAAATTTTAGATTAGAAACAGGTACAAACTTTCAAGTAGGGGTAGAAAAAAATAACAACTCGAAAAATCCAAGATTAGACTTTATAATCAGTACAGAATTCACAAAAGATAGCTGGGAGAGCATTGTAATCGAATGGCATCCATTTAGATTAGATTTAGTAAAGAGTAAATTGGAACTAGAAATTAAAAATGCAGAAAATAAAGGAAAAGAAGAAGAACTGGAAAAAAAATTAGAAAAACTAAAGACGAAAGATCCGGAAACTATAAAAAAAATAAAAAAAAATTATGAAAATGAAAGAGAAAAATTAGCAAAAAAATTACTTAATAACGAAACAGCAATAGTCATAACATTTCAAGACCAAAAAGAAATAGAACCCTTATATGAATTCTTAACTACCTTTACAATCACAAATTCAAAATTTCCAAATACCAAAGAAGAATTCACAACAAAATTCCATAGAATATATAAGCAAATATCATACATCCAAGAAAAGAAAAAACAAAGAAAAGGAAGAGTTATAATAGAAGAATACTTAGAAACAAATAATATACATTCAATTGAAGGATTAACAAATAAACAAATAACAACATTATGGAATGAAAGTTTTACTTTTGATGTAAACAGAAACAAAATTTCACAAAGAATAAGAAACTCAGTAACACACACAAGAAAAACAAAGAAAGAAAATGAAATTGATTATCGAAGAAGAAACCTAATAGCATTCTACAATTGCGATGAATATAAATTAAAAGACGCAGAATTAGAAGAGAATATTAATCAAAAAATTGAAGCAAAAAGGCACGAAATCACAGATTTAGAAGCCATTTTAAAACCAGAGCATGAAACAGCAGAAACAATAGAAACTAAAACAATTGAAGAACAGGTAACTGTAGATATGCAAAAAAAAGAATTACTAGAACCAATTGAAGTCTATCAAGAATTTCAATTAACATCATACTAAGAAAATACTTTAAACAAACCTATATATCCAGCCAGAAATGATATTTAAGTATAACTCCCCAATCACAGGGGAGTTTTTCAAAGTAAAGTAAATACTGATTGACAATATCACAAATTTATGCATAATAACATCTTATGTAAAAAATATTATGGTTCAAACAAAGAAATTTCAACTATCATTTAAGGATATATTAAAAGAAGAGCAAAAGAGCAGTCTTGAACAAATAGTACAGTTAGCTGAAAAACTTAAAAAACAGCAAACTCAAGAAGAAAGAAAGAAAACAGAAGAAGAGATACGGAAATTAATAATAAAACCTGAAACCTCAGAACAAATAGTAGGTAGCATTAGCCAGCTAGTGAAAACAGAAGTAGAACATATTGCTTTACCAGGATACAATTATAAAAGAGAAGAAAACACAGAACAGCAGAAAGAAACAGAAGAAACAAAAACACCAAAGATTCGAAAATCAATTGAAAAGCAAGAAGTAATCCAGAATATACTATTAAACCATTATGAATTAGAAGAAAGTCAAATCATAGTGTTAACAGAACGAATTAAACAAAAACATTTAAACAAGAAATATTTAGCATATCATGCAAAAATTAATGGAATAGGAATATTAATAGTCTTAAATGATGAATACGGACAAGCAGCCAGAATCAAAAAAGTAGAATCTACTCAAGATGCAGAAACACAGTTAGCACTATTAATAGCAATGTTAGAAAACATAGATAAAAAAACAATGGATGAAGTTGAAGGCTTTGAAGCTTTTGATAATACATATACATCTAAAGAAGATCTAAGAGAATTGTATATAAAAAAAATCAACGAATACTTAAAAACGTCAATAGCAGAAATAGAATTAAGCGGAAGTGCAGAAGATATCTGGAAAAGAATAAATTTACCAGCAACAATTGTATATAAGGGAAAAGAAAAAATAGTCTACACAATCCAAGATTTTATAAAATTACCAATTACAGCAATAATACATGGAAAAATAGGAAAAACACCTATGAGAGAAATAATAAAATCAATGTTAGAACTAGATGGGGATAAAAAAATCACATCGCACACTTCAAGAGAAAAGCGAGAAATAAACAAAAAAAGAGTTGAATCTGCAAGAGCAAAACTAAAGAAACTAGTCTTAACAGGAGACTTAGGAGAAGAAGTGCAAACAGAATATGTAAAATATTTAGAAGAATTAGAAGAAACAGAAAAAGAATTAAACGGAACTGCGAAAGAAATCTGGAAAAGAATAAACTTACCAGCAACAATTCCATATAAGGGAAAAGAAAAAATAGTCTACACAATCCAAGATTTTATAAAATTACCAATTACAGTAATAACAGATGGAAAAATAGGAAAAACACCTATGAGAGAAATAATAAATGCAATGTTAGGACTAAAAGGGGAGGATAAAATCACATGGGAAGATTTTAGAGAAAAAGGAGAAATAAACAAAAAAAGAGAAAAGCTGAAGAAACTAGTCTTAACAGGAGACTTAGGTACGGATACAAAAGAAAAATATGAAGCTTATTTAGAAGAAAATCCAGAAGTTGAAGAAGAAGAAATCGATTTAAGCGGAACTGCAGAAGATATCTGGAAAAGAATTAACTTACCAGCAACTATTGTCTATCAGGGAAAAGAAAAAATAGTCTACACAATCCAAGATTTTATAAAATTACCAATTACAGTAATAACAGAAGGAAAAATCGGAATTACTCCTGTTAGAGAAATAATAAATGTAATGTTGGGATTAAA
Organism: bacterium; assembly: GCA_018662325.1. Lineage (GTDB taxonomy): Bacteria > Patescibacteriota > Gracilibacteria > UBA1369. The sequence goes on from JABJGM010000001.1 coordinate 56,536, forward strand.
ACAGGATGAAAAAATCAAAAGTAATAGTAAATATCAACAA
>JABJGM010000013.1 GCA_018662325.1 bacterium
AATGGAATATCTTTTGTTTCAAGCATTGAATCAACAAGATATCGGAATTTTTCTAGGTTTTTAGTTGGGACTGAAAATTGGGCGTTGATTCCTTCTTTAGCAATATAAATTCTTCCCAGTACTCCAAGTTCTGAGTATTTGTTTGTTAGTATTTCTTTGAATTCTTCTGGGTTTTTTAGATTAACATATCTATAGAAAGATATGGTTGTTCTGTCTGTCTGATCTTCTTGGATTTTTTGTTTAAGCTCCTTGCGGCTTATAAATTTTCTATTCATTTTGAAGGAATGATTAGTAATAAAGCTGGACATAATATATAGCTTTTTTATTTTTTTGGCAAGTTGTCCGATTGTTAATATAAATATGTTATATTTATATTGAAATTAAATATTTTTTTATGAATGATTCTCAATCTTTATTGCCTGAATTTGTAATAAATTACATTGGAAATGAAGCAATTGTCTTTTGTTTGCAGTCTAATAAAAGTGTACCTAGTTGGTTGAATTTTTTAGTTAATTTTAAATATTGTATTTCGGTTGGGTTTCTTTCATTCTTCGCTTATTTTGTTTTATATAATTCATTTAACGCAATTTTAAATGTTGCTTTGCAATTTGATTTAAATAGCTTATTAGAAATTTCAATTGATGAATATCTGTATGCTCTTTTTTTCCTTTTATGTTCAATAAAGATTCTTGATCTTCTTTCTAAGATTTATAAGTCGATTACTGGTAAATCAAATTTAGGTCCTATATATGTTGGAACAGATTCTAGGTTAGTTATTTATAATAAGGATAAGAAAAGTATTTGGTCAATTGATTGGACTAGATTTACAGGTGAAATAAAGGTTGTACCTTATAAGAATGATAGTCTTATAGTCGTATCTACAGATGAGGGGACAAGTTTAAAGTTTAATAGATTTAGGTCTAAGAATATAAAAACCCCAAAAGAAATAATTATTTTTGGAGTTGATCCTGTTTATCAGATTGATTTACAGATTAAAAAGTTAATTAAATAAGATAGACTATTGTTGATCTTCAATTTGGCAGACTCTTTCTAAGCTCATTTCATGAAATTTGATTTTTGTATTTCTAAGTTTAAGGCTGATTTCAGGATTTATAGCTTTTGTAATTGATTTTGTATTAAATTCAATATCTGGATAAAGACTCATAAATGAATGTAATTCTTGGTTTATTACAAATTCAGCATGTTCAAAGCCTTCAGTGTGAAATGAGCTTTCTTTTGGAGCTGGAATTTCAATTATCCAAATATCCCTATCTTGATACTCAATTGGCTGATTTAGTTTAAATGTTGAAATTAGACGATTTGAAATAGTATTTTCGGAAATTAAATCACTAATTTCTTGCATTATAGTTTTTAGCTCTTGATATCTTTCATTAGTTTCAACTCTGTAGCAAATGTGGTCGAGTTCAAATTCATTTACATTTATAGGAGTTGATTTTATATCTTTAAATACTTGATTTAAAAAAGATTGAGCTTGATTATGTAGATTTTCTTTAAAGTTTTCTATCATTTTTTTGATTTAATTTAAATTTTAGCTAAATGGATTTAGGCTAATAATAAATTCCCATAAATTTTTTGGAATGTCTAATTTTTCTTTAGATTTTTTATCTAAAAACAACTCTAATTGTTTGATAGCTGTAATCGACATTGCATCTAAAATTTCTCCGTTTAATATCATTTGATTTACTTTGTTGACGTCAATAAATTCAATTCCTGAAATTGCTTCTAGTTCTTGAGGTTTTAGGTTTTGTATATCACTTGAAATTTCTAATGCGTAGATTGGTACTTTTGTTGGACTGAAGGTAGTGTTCCAATAAGTGTTTCCAATTAAGTCTATATTTTGGATGGTTTTAATACCCATTTCTTCATCTGCTTCGTTAGTTGCAATTTTCATACTTGAAGCTATTTTTCCTGCAATTTTTTCTCCCATTCCGCGTGGAATTTCGGTTAGCTTTTCTCCAAAAATATTTTCTTCTAATAGTATTTCAGGTTTTTCTTCTTCTAGAGCTTTTTCTAAGTATGTATGGTACGAGTCAATACTTACGTTTAGAACAGGTCTGTCTATATGTACAAATCCAACGTGAATGTTGTTTGATGAATCAGTGAAGTAAGGAACACTTATTGCACCTTGCATTTCACAGAAAAGGGGGCTGTCGTATTCAAATTGAATATTACCTTGTTCATCTTGAACTGAGTTGTGTACTAGTTGGATGACAATTCCAATTTTTTTTTGAATAATTCCGTTAAACCTTTCCTTTTCAGAATCTGAAATCGATGTAGTTTGCCATCCTTGTGGCGAATTTTTTTTTAGTGATTGAATTTTTAATGACATTTTTTTTGTTTACATTTTAGTAGTATACTCTATAGAATTTAATATCTATAGTCAATGTATGAAATTTTTTGAAGTTATATCTAATTGGAAGGATAGAGAGATTCCTTTTAAAAATAATCAAATTTTGAATTTAGGTTATGAAAGCTGGGAAGAGTTTAGGTTTTCTAAATTAAAAGACCATCCTGGGAATTTAGTCCGAAGTCGAGTTAATCTTTTGTTGGATCCAAATCAAGACTTTGTTATGTTTGATTTTGATTATGGTTTATTAACAAAATCTTTTTTTGCACCTTTTAAAAAATGGAATTGTTTTGATAATCAAATCAGTTTGTCTTGTACTAATTTATCAAGTGCATATTTGAATGTTTATAATAATAACTTGTGGACACCAGCTTATAGCTTTGCTTTAAATAGAATGCATAATAATCTGGAGTTATCTTTAATTGGAATTTATTCTACGAATTTAGATCGCATAATGATTGTTGATGGATGTGAAACTTTAATTGCTTATTTGAAAATGTTGTCCACTGGTTACAAGCCTTTGACTTACAAAATATATATGCAGACTATTGATGAGTCTTTAGAAAATTTGTTTTTTAATATTTACAATTTATAGAGTTTTTTATATTGATTACTTGTTTGATCATGTTATGATTGAAAGAAAATGTTATGAAAATTTCGGTTTGTATAATTTTATTTAGAACAAAATATTTGGATGAAATGATTTCTTCATTATTAAGTCAAAGTCATAAAGACTTGGAGTTACTTTTAGTTGATCAAGAGGAAGGAGTATGGTCAGCATTTGAATATTGTAAGTCGAAATTTCCTGAAGTTAAGGTTATAAAAGGGGATAATCTTTGGCATAGTGGAGGGATGAATAAGTTAGCAAGGTTAGCTAGCGGAGATTTGATTGTAATTGGAAGTAATGATTTTTATTATTCCAGTGACTTTTTTGTAAGAATAGCTAATCAAGTTAGTGATTCAAATTCTGATGTTTTTGTGCCTGTTTTGAAAAGATGGGATTATCCAAATGGATTTACGAATTATGTTGATTGCGTTGGTATAAACTTTGATAAAAAATTTGCTTTTCATGAAGTTTTATCGGGTTCTGAATATGATCCAAGTTTAATTCCTGAGTTTGTTGATGGTCCAAATGGAGCTTTAGCAATATTTACACGTAAAGCTTATGAAAAATTACTAGAAAAAGATGGATATTTGTTTGATGAGAATATTCATTATAAAAATGATTGTGATTTAGTTTTTAGATTTAAAAAACATGGATTTAAAACAAAAGTTTTAAAAGATTGTATTGCTTATCATGATAGACAGCAAGTTTTTTATAAGAAGAAGCTTAGGGGGTTAAGAGAGTCTTCCTTTTATGGTGATTTGTGGCTTTTAAAAAAGCATTTTAATTGGAGTTTTAAATATTTTAATCCGATTTTGGCTTTTATTTATTATTTTTTGAAAATATTTTATTTATTATTTAGATATCCTTATTTATGGAAACAAATGTTAAGAAAATAAAAGTTTTAGTAATGGTTTTGAATTTTAATAAAGCTTTAAGAGTTTTTGAAGGGGTTCGAGATTTGTATAGTCAAAAAATAGATTTTGATTTATCTGTAGTTGTTGGTGATAACTCTTGTAATAAAAGTGAAAGAACTTTACTTGAGTCTTTAGGTCAGTATCCAGGAATAAAACTTATGTTTTTTGAGAAGAATTTAGGATACATAAAGGCTCATAATATAATGTCTGAAAATTTTGATGCTGATTATTATGTAACTTATAATCCAGATATTTTAATTAAAGATTCCAATGTTTTATCTGAATTGATTAATTATATGGAAAATAATAAAGATGTTGGTGTAGTTGCTCCAAAGCAAATTAATGATGATGGAAAGATTGCTATGACTATTCGAGGGTGGCCAAATTTGATTCTGCAATTTGCTAGACGAACTTTTTTAAGAGAATTACCTATATTAAAACAGTTAGTAGCTAGAGATGAAATGCGGTATTTGGACTATTCTAAAGTTCAAGAGGTTCCATGGCTTCAAGCATCTTTTAATTGTGTAAGAGGATCTTTGTGGAAAGAAGTTGGTGGTCATGATGAAAGATATTTTTTGTTTATGAGTGACCCTGAAATTTGTTGGCAATCTTGGAAAAAAGGATTGAAAGTAATTTATTATCCAAAGGTTACCGTGTATGCTGATGGAATAAGGGTTTCAGCTGGTGGGATAAAAACTTTTTTTAAGAGTTGGGTTTTACGTCAACATTTAAAGGATTCATGGGAGTTTTTTAAAAAACATTTATTTGAGAAAAAGCCTTTTTAGACTATTGACAAGTTTAGAATTATGATGTAAATTTGTTTAAAATAATTTTAAATATGTCTAAATTAAATTATGATGAATCTCAAAAAATGATCAAAGATCTTAAATTGGTTGAAAATAATACCGAATTTAATTTTGATTATTCTGAATTGTTATTAAATTTAAAGTCCTTATTGGTTGATAATCAAAAAATTGCTTTTAATTTCTTTTTATTAAGTAACTTTTTACAGACTTTAAGATTAACTTTCGAATCTAGATCTGACGAGGTTGGAGATGCTTCTTTTAAAGTTTTCAACTCTATAAATCAAGTTTTGTATAATATTCAAGTTGTAATAGATCCAGAATCTAATGATGACAATGATAAAGACAGTTTTTTAATGAATGAGTCTTCAGCATTTATACGTGAGAGTGATACAACGCAACCCATGCCTATAATTGAAGCACAACCCCCAGTTGATGATTGTATCGCAGAAGTTTCAAGTTCTTTAGATGTCGAATGGGATTTTCCAAGAGATGATCTTCTTAATACAAGTTTATCAGAGTCTGTTGAGGTAGATATTCTCCCTAAAAATCATAAACAAATCGAGTTTTTAAACTCTGATATCTATGATCTAATGCTTTCTATGTTTAGATCATCTCTGAATTACACTAGGAGCAGAGTACAATTTTATACTTTTTTATATGATTTATTGTTCAAGAAGTTATTAATAGATGGTAATGCCGAATTGAGCTTGAACGAGATTTCATTTGAGGTATCCTGTTTACCCCCACTAGAAAGTCAATTGAATAATCTCTATTGTCACCATTTTCAAGGAGTAAGTTCTCAAAATGATATCAGATTATTGAGTTCTATGGGAGAGTCTGAAAGCTTTTTGGATCAATCTAGTAGAGTTTTCTTAGACTTTATTCAAGTTTTTAATCAACTCTTTGAAAATGTGTTTAAATTAAATTTTTATTGTGAAAATGGTCTTTACTTTTTTAGAATTCAAGTTATTTCAACAATGAAGGCATTACGCTTTAATGGGTTAAGTTTAAATCAGATTTTACAGTCAGATCAATTAGTTGATTTTTTAAAAAATTTATCTCGTATTTCAAATGAGCAAGGTCGACATATTATTTTTAAATCTTTTAAAGGAGAATTTGTAAATAAAAATGAATTAGATTATTTAATTCTAAACTCTAGAACATTTAATTTACATCAATTTTCTTATAATGTAGAAGATCTTGGGGATGATTTTTATAAGATAATTTGGGAATTTAATTCTTAATTTAGATTTTATTAAGAATGTTATAATATTTTTCAATTTGATCTTCTAAATCTCCAAAGTATCCTAGGGAAATTCTTACGAGACCGTCTGAAAGTTTGTTTTCTTTCATTGTGTTTTCATCTATTTCTGATGAGGTTGAGCTTTTTGAGATACTCATAAGTGTTTCATAGTATCCAAGGCTAACTGCGTTCAATGCTAATCCTTGGTTTTGACAATTTTCTACAAATTTTTCTGCATTTGTTTGAGTTTCCAAATCAATTGCTAGAATTCCTCCGTATCCAAATCTAGGGTTAAACTGTTCATTGATGCTTTCGTGATCTGGATGGGATGTAAGTCCAGGGTAAATTATTTTAAATTTTTGCTGTTCATCTAGCATAAAAGTTAACTCTTCTGCTCTTGCTGAATGCTCTTTAATTCTCAGTGGTAAAGTATGAAGATTTTGATGCATTTTCCAGCTAGAGATTGGATCTAATACTGGTCCAGAAAGCATTAATTCTCCATCGTTAAGGTCCATTAGTTCATTTAAAAATTGGTGTGAGCAGCAAATCATTCCTGAAACAAAGTCACTCATTCCATTTAAAAATTTTGTTCCCGAATGAATTATTATGTCTGCACCTAAATTTTTAGGAGTGTAGGTAAGGGGAGTGAAGGTGTTATCGATTATTATTTTTGGATTTTGTCCTCTTTCTTTTAGAAAGTCTTTAAGTGTAAGTAAATCAGGTACTTTTAGGTTTGGATTGGAGTGCATTTCTAGGTAAATTGCTTTAGTCTTATCATTTGTCATTTCTAATATTTGATCGATGTCATTTGGTGCGCAAAAGGATATATCTATATTTTGTTTTGGTAAAACGTTTTTAAATAATGCGTAACTTCCACCGTAAATTTCGCTTGAAGATACTAAATGGCCGCCGTCTTTAAAGATTTGTCTAATAGTTGTTGTAATTGCTACCATTCCTGAGCTTACAGGATACGCTATTTCAGTATTTTCTATTGCTGCCATTAACATACCGGTTTGTAATGAGTTTGGATGAAAATGTCTTCCGTATAAATAGCAACCTGCTTCTTCTAATTCTCCATTGAACATTTTTTGCATTGTTTCTGGCTTAAGTGTTGTAAATGTCGTAGATGGATGGATTGATGGGTTAACACCTCCAAATTCTCCAAAAATTCTTTTTGAATTATGCATTCTTTGTTCGATATTCATTTTTTTTCAATTAGTTTACAAAAAAATATTATAGTTTTTTTTATTTTCTTTGTGAATTTTTTTGGCTTGTCTAAGCTGTGTATGGTTTTTTTATTGATTTATACGTACATTTAACTTGACAAATCACAATAAAATGATACAATTAAGTCAATCTAATAAAACAAAATGACAAACTTGTTAAATATAAACCAAAAAAGAGTTTTTTACGTAAATCCTGATGAACAGGTAAGTACTAATTTAGGTGATGTAGAAGTTGATTATAATCAAGTTCCGGATAGTGTGAATTTTATTCAAGAAAACATTCAAGTTTTAGTTAACAATGGGGTATTTGTAAATGGTCCTGTAACTATTAATAATACTTCTGTGAATATAGAAGAGGATTCTGCAAATGATGATAATGAAGGTTCATTAGATATTTCTTTGAATCCTGAATTAAATTTAGAAGTAAGTTTATTTAGAAGATTTTTAGAGTCAGCTCCAAGTGTAGCAATTCAAACTATTGTTATATTTATGTTGATGAGTACTCTTCCACATGTAAATCAACTTGGTGAAGCAGGTACGAACGTTAGAGTTAAATGTTCTGAAATAAACCCAGGTCATAGTACTTCATACGATGAAAATCAGAAATTAAGAGGTGCAACAGTAATTAATCAATTAGTTGCAGATAGTCATTTATCAACTAGTGTTTTAGATGACACTACAATGATTGTAAACGAAAATGGTACAGTAGATTTGGAATTTGATAACGATTATAAATTTAATTTAGTTGGATATTATAATTCACATAATGGAGAATTTGTTGAAAAAGCTACTCAGTCAATTTGTAAATAATTCAAAGCCCTCACCTGAGGGCTTTTTTTGTTACTTGATAACTTACAATATAGATTATGTAGCTTTGAATGTAATTTTGAATTAGATCAATCTCTTGGTTGTAGGTAAGGCTCCAATAAATAAGCCAGCAGGTGTTTGATATAATTAGGGCAGGTTTATGAGTGTCTTCCCAAATTTTATTTATCTTTTTTGATATTTTCATATTTAAAAGGCCCCCGATATTTGGAGGCTTTGTTTTTATTTTAGATTTAGAGTGATTATAAACTCTCCAACTTCAACTACGTGTCCATCTAAACTGTCTACAAATATTATAGATTGGCTTAGGGTTTCGTTTTGAATAGTTTGTAAATGTTCTTGAAGAGCTGATTGAACTTCTTTAGAAGAGCAGTGGATTTCAAGATTGATTCTTTGGTCTACAATTAGGTCTTTGAATTTTCGATAGTCTTGGATAACTCTAATTGTGTCTCGAACGTATCCTTCGTTGATTAATTCTTGATTAAGTTCAGTGTCTAATTGAACTACAATTTGAGAATTAGCTTCTACATCATCTTTATTAAGTCCTTGGTAGCTAAATGAGTAGTCACTTTGTTTAAGTGTAAGTCCGCAGATTTCTACTGAGTCTGCATTTAATTTGTAATCGCTGGTTTTGGAAGCTTTAATTAAATCTTTCATTTGGCTTGGGTATTCTTTACCAAGTTTTCGGTTGTTTAAATCTAATTTTAATTCTGCAAATTCTGAGTAATCTTTTTTGAAAACTATATCTTTAACATTAAGTTCTTCTTTAAGAGTTTGAATGTCGTTTGAGTCAAAATTGTGTACAAGGTTGATAACTAAATTTATTTTATTTAATGGCTGTCTAACCTTTATTTTATGTCGACTTCTGATGGATAGTCCAAGTGAGATAACGTCTTGAATTAGCTGTGTTTTTGCGTTTAGTTCTTTATTTAGCAAGTTTGAGTCTGCTTTTGGATAGTCAGCTAAATGAACAGATTCTTCTTTAGTTAAATTTTTGTAGATTGCTTCAGTCGTAAATGGAGCAAAAGGAGCCATCACTTTGCATAAAGTTGTAAGAACTGTGTAAAGAGTACTCATAGCTTCGAATTTGTCGGAATCGTTTTCGGATTTCCAGAATCTTCTTCGAGATCTTCGAATGTACCAATTGTTTAAATTGTCGATAAAATCTATAAAGCTTTGAGCTGCGGGTTCTAAATTATAAGTATCACAATTTTCCTGGACTTCTAAGATGAGTTCTTGCGTTTTAGATAAAATCCATTGATCTAGTTGGTTTGATTGCTTAGAGGTTAGATTTTGAGGTGTAAAACCATCAATATTTGCATATGTTACAAAGAAACTATACGAGTTCCAAAGTGCAAGAATTACTTTTTTAAGTTGGTTTTCTACACTTGAGTCTTTAAAAGCTAAATCTTGACCTTTAGTACATGCTGAATTCATAAGCGCTAGCCTTAAGGAATCGCTTCCATACTTATTGAGAAGATCCTTTGGATCTGTGTAGTTCTTAAGTCTTTTTGACATTTTTCTTCCGTCTGAAGCTTGAATTACACCATGTGCAATTACATTTTTAAATGGAGGTTTGTTGAAAAGTGCAGTTGAAAGAACTATAAGAGTGTAAAACCAGCCTCTGGTTTGCCCAATGTATTCAACGATAAAATCAGCAGGGAAGTTTTTTTCGAATAATTCTTTGTTTTCAAAAGGGTAGTGAAGTTGACCATATGGCATGCTTCCTGATTCGAACCAGCAGTCTAGAACTTCTGGTATTCTTTTCATTGTACCTTTTGCACAACATTTGCACTTATAAGTGTACTTATCCACAATATGTTTATGTAAATCTGTGATTTCGTGCCCAATTAAATTTTCTAGATCTTTTTTATTTCCAAATACTTCTATGTTTTTACAGTCTTCCTGGTCACATTTCCAAACTGGTAGAACTGATCCCCAATACCTATTTCTGGATATACACCAATCGCGAGCGTTTTCTAGCCATTTACCCATCACATTATCTTTAATGTATTCAGGTTCCCAGTTTATTTGTTGGTTATTGGCAATCATTTGATCTTTGATCTGCTCAACAGCTAGAAACCAAGCTCCAATGGCTTTATAAATTAGTGGGTTGTCACATCGCCAACAGTGTGGATAGGAGTGAACATAAGTTGAATCGCTAAATACTAAGTTTTTTTCTTTTAAATCTTTAATAATTTGAGAATTAGCTTCAAAAATGTGTTGGCCTTTGTATTCTTGAACGTGTTCTTCGTATTTACCGTCTTTGTCTACATTTATATAAAATGCGATATCGTTTGCTTTACAGACTTCATAATCATCCTCACCAAAAGCTGGTGCTAAATGTACAAGTCCAGTACCATCTGAGTCTGTAACAAAATCAGCTGCAATAATTTCATGCATTTTTTTATTTTCTTCTCGAGGTTCTAAGTTTTCTTTAGCGTAAGAGAACAAGGGTTTATATTTTTTACCTACAAGGCTGGAACCTTGGAAAGTTTCTAAAACTTTATAGTTTTCTGTGTCTTTAAATAATTTTTCTAATAAATTAGTAGCTGTAATTAAAATTTCTCCCTCTTTATTTTCGACTTTTGAGTATTCAATTTCAGTATTTACTCCAACAGCCATATTCGCTGGAAGCGTCCATGGTGTTGTGGTCCAAATTAAAAGACTTGCATCGCTATTATCTAGTTTTAATTTAGCGATTACAGTACGGTCTTGTTTGTCTCGGTAGGCATCATCCATTTTAATTTCAAAGTTTGAAAGGGGAGTAACACACCTTGTGCAGTAGGGAAGAATTTTTGAGCCTTCGTAAATTAAACCTTTATCGTAAAGAGTTTTGAATACCCACCATACTGATTCCATAAAAGTTGTATCTTGAGTTTTGTATTGTCTATCAAAGTCAACCCACCTTCCTAGTCTATGGATCATAACTTCCCATTCGTCAGCGTAGGTAAAAATGTTGTCTCTGCATTCTTCACAGAATTTTTCTACTCCGTGTTTATGAATTTCTTCGTGATTTTTTAATTCTAGTTTTTTCTCTACTAAGTGTTCAATTGGTAGTCCATGACAATCCCAACCCCAGGTTCTATCTACATGGAATCCTTGCATGGTTTTGTATCTTGGGATTAAATCTTTTATGTAACTTGTATACAAGTGTCCCATATGAGGTAAACCTGTTGCAAATGGAGGGCCATCGTAAAAAACGTAATCTTGTTTACCTTTATTTTTATCTAAGGATTTTTGAAAGATTTTGTTTTCGGTCCAAAATTTTTGGATGTTTTCCTCTAGCTTTGGAAAGCTTTGTTTTGGATCTACTTTTTCAAAGTATGACATAAAAATAACATTAAAAACTAATTTAATGCGGACGACTTATTTTGGAAAGCCGCGGTACCACCACAGTTCCTGCTTTTATTGATTTTGTTAGCAGGCGCTTATTTACAATTTTTTACAAAGTTTTCTTCTTTGAGCAGGTCTAATCTTGCAATTTGCAATTTCTTCTGCCGACTCTCTTGGTGATTGCCAAGATCAAATGTCTTTATTTAAAATTACTAGTATTGTTTGTGTTTGTCAATTTTAAAATATAAACTTTGATGTTTTTAGTTTTTCTGTCATAATAAAGTTATGAAGAATTGTAAATTTCACTTAATTGGGTTAAAATCACTAGAAGGAAAAAAGTCTATTTATAGAGCTTTTTTAGAGGATGAAAATGTTTTAAGAGTAAAAGTTTCTGATGACTTTAGTATTTTAGAGATTAAAAGTAAAAACTTAATTATATTTTCTGATTTAAGAAAGTTTTTAGAGGATCGGTTTAAAGGTAAATATCATGTGAGTAGATTGACTGCAGAATCGAATGATTATTTGTTTTTATTGTCAATTCTTGGATTAATTTTTGTGGCTAGTTTTTTTATAGCCAGAATTTTTAATTTTTCAATTATGCAAACTTATATGGGTGCTTATTTAATAGTATTTTCTTTATTTAAATTGATTGATATAAAAGGATTTGTAAATAGTTTTACTGAATATGATTTATTAGCTAAGAAATTTAGTAATTTTGCTATTTCCTTCCCATTTTTAGAGCTTTTACTTGGTATTTTATATTTTTATTTAGACAATTTATTTATTTTAAATCTTTTAGTTTTCTTTTTATTCTTCGAAAATACTTTGGGAGTATTAATAGTCTTGAGATCTAAAGAAAAGATGAAGTGTGCATGTTCCGGAACATTTTTTAGACTAAATATTTCAAAGTTAACAGTTTTTGAGAATCTTTTGATGGTTTTTATGAGTCTGTATATGATTTTATTTTAAAAAAAGGACCGTTGTGGTCCTTTTTAAATTTAGTTTTAGATTTTATATGTGACTTAGTTTGAGATTCTATCTATAAGTGTTTTGTTCACTTCTATTGTTGATTCGTTTTCTAAATAATCAATGTCTTCTCCTTCTTTGTTTGTAATAGTAATATGATTCTTATCAGCAAGATATTTAATACCTTCAAAGATTGCTCCTCCTTGGCTTATGAAAACTTGAGAGGCTTGCATTTGTAATGCTTGGATTTCTGGAGTAAATTCTGGATTAGGTTCGTTTTGAGTAATTGTATCTGAAAAATCTAGCATTAAAGCAGATAAAATTCTTTCTTTTGTGTTTTTTTGAATTTTTTCTGTTAGTTGAAAAGGTGTATTTTTAGCTTTCTCTAAATCTGATAGGTAGTCTTCTGCAAGAAAATTTTTAAATGCTTCCGAAGGAAAAGTTATTTTGTTATTTCTTGGGTCTAAATTTGTAAGATCTATTTTTTTGCTTAGAAATCTTACAAGCACGTCTACTGTAATTTCATTTTCGAATCTTTCAAAATTTAGGAATCTTGATGGTAGTCCGTTATATGGTTTGTCGAAGTTCATTTTCTTTTGTTTTATTTACTATTCTCACTTAAATATAAGTTATATATTTATATTTGTCAAGTTAAGCTATAAACTTTAGAATTTCTTGCATATCTTCAATTTTTTTCACTCCTGGGAATGCGTCTTTCATATGATCGTTGTTTCTATTTAGTAAAATTATTGGAGTTGAAAGAGTTTTAAGTGCTGCTTTTACTCCTGATGCGCTGTCTTCAATTATTAAGAGATCTTTTGCATTTATATTTAGGTTTGAACTTGCATAGTTAAAAATAAATGGATCTGGTTTGAATTTATCATAGTCACAAGCTGAAATCATTAATTCCTGTGGAAGTTGAATATGAGGAAGAATTACTAAGTTTTCTTTGATTACATCTTGAGGTGCGTTTGAGGCAATTGCAAATTTTATATTGTCATCAATTAATTGTTGAGTAGCTTGTATGGTTCCTTGAGTTGCAATTAATCCTTTTTTCTTTTCTTTTGAACAAATTTTATCAAACTTTTCAATAAAATTAGAATCTATAATATTAAATTCTTCTTCAATTTTTTTAATAGATGTAAAAAGAGATTGTCCTGAGAACCTTTCTTTGATTTCTTTTTCTTCTAAGTTTAGTCCATGTTCTGCTAATATAATTTGATAAGCTCTTGTATATATATGTTCTGTTAGAACTAGTGTTCCGTCGCAATCAAAGATTACACCTTGATGTTTTTTTAATTGTTGCATAATTTTGCTTTAAAGGATTTAACTTTACTTACTTATATAGCTTTGTCAAATTTATTTAATATTTAAAAAACCAGCGCTTAGCTGGTTTGAAATCTAAATTTTTCCAATAATGTCTACTCCTGGTTTTAAAGTTCCTTTTCCTGGCTTCCAACTTGCTGGGCAAACCAGACCTGGGTTTTCGGCTGTAAACTTTGCTGCTTGAAGTTTTCTTAGTAATTCCATTGCACTTCTTCCGATTGAGTTATCGTGAAGCTCGTAGCATTTTAGGTTCCCTTCTTGGTCAAAAATAAAACTTCCTCTGAGTGATAACCCTTCTTCTTCAATTAAGGTTCCAAGTGCTCTACATAGTTTTCCTGTTGGATCTGCAAGCATTGGATAGGTAATTTTTTTAATAGAATCTGAGTTATCAGCCCATGCTTTATGAACAAAAGCTGTATCTGTTGACACGCTCATTACTTCAGCTCCTTCTTTTTTGAAGTCTTCATACATGTCTGCTGCTTCTGCAAGCTCAGTTGGGCATATAAATGTGAAATCTGCAGGGTAGAAGATTAAGACTAAGTATTTTCCTCTAGTCTCATCAAGGTTTATTTTAGATATGTCGTTCTTGTGATAAGCGTCTAAGCTCATTGATGGTAGTTTTTCTCCAATTTTTATCATGTTTCATTGTTAAATATGTCTTGATTTTATTCTTTTTCTTTTTTTTTTGCAATTTAAA
>JABJGM010000006.1 GCA_018662325.1 bacterium
CTCCTCCTTTGCAATTTTTCTTAATAAAGTTTTAATTTGCCTTAAGTGAGTTACCTTTATTCCTTCAATGTCATACCAACCTTGTCGGATTGCCATTTTATAGAACTTTGATCCTTTTTTCTCAGCAAGTATTGCATTGTACAAATCGTATGCTTTTATTGTTTGTTCTTTATTAAAAGCTTTTTTCTCAGTATAAGCATTTAATTTATCTTTTTGAAATTGTTCCATGTATTTAATATTTTATCTTACGAATGATAACTCTTTTTGTTTTTTTGTCAAGTATTTGACTGCCTCCCTAGGATTTTTATTTTCATAATTATTGAAAGTAGTGATATAATTTGTTATAATAAAAAGATTTAATAAACTGTATGGATTTTACAAATAAAAACTTAACCTTTGCCGGTATTGGAATATTAGTTTTAGCTCTTGCTTGGTTCTTGTTTTTCGGAGCGAATACTTCTTATCTTAGAGGTGCATTAATTAACGACTTAGACTGTGGTTCGGTTGATGGTTTTGAGACAATATTTACTCGAGAAAGCATTGATCCATCTACTACTATATTTGCAGCTGAAAATGCTAACTTTAGCTTGGATGAACTTTTTGCAGAAGGAAGTAATCAGGAAATTCAAGTAAGAATTTATAATGATTCTCAGTCCTGCGATCAACAAACCATAGTAAAATGTGATTTTACTGAAGTTATACCTTATGAGAACTCGAATATATACATATGTAGAGATATAAAAGATGATAACTCTTCTTATCTACTTGACGGAGGAAATATGAACGATATTTCGGACTTTGCATACTATTTGCAAGATATCAATTCTGACTCTAGAAATAAATTTTTTGATGATGCCGTTTACACTAGAGAAAACAACCAAATGGACTTAAACTTAGTTGATATTACAAACTACAAAGTTTTAATTCAGCAAAGATAGTATTTTTAAGAAAGATATATATAATAAAGACATACTTTAAATAATCGTATGTCTTTTTTAGATTTCTGGCAGAATTTACCAAGTTTTGTATCTCCCTCCTTAGATGTCTTTGGGTTTAGCATTCAGTATTATTCAATGGCATATTTATTTGGTTTTTTAGCTGTTTACTTAGTAGGTCTGAAATCTATAAATAAGTTTTCTTTGAAGATTAAAAGGAAAGATTTTGAGAATCTATGCACAAATGGTTTTTTAATGGCTATATTGGGTGGAAGAGTATTTTACGTTTTGTTTTATAACCTTTCATATTTTGTTGAAAGACCACTGGAAATAATCTGGCCCTTTGATACACTTGGAAATTTTGTTGGAATTTCAGGTATGAGCTTTCATGGTGGCTTTATTTTTGCATTTTTATACTTACTATTTACTTTGAAGAAATATGATATATCTTTCAAAGATTTTCAGATAGCTTTAGTTCCTCAAATTCCAATTGCTATTTTCTTTGGAAGGATTGCGAATTTTTTAAATGGTGAATTATATGGAAGAGTTACCGAAAGTAAGATTGGAATGTATTTTAATGATGTTTTAAGACATCCATCACAGCTTTACGAAGCATTCTTAGAGGGGGTTGTGTTATTCTTTATATTAAATTATATAAAGAAAACCGGCCAATCTAAATTTTTAGGTGCTTACTTAGCTGGATTCTATATATTGTTTAGAATTTCAGTTGAATTTTTTAGAGAGCCTGATAGTCAACTGGGGTTATTTTGGGGTATTTCTATGGGGCAAATATTAAGTATTCTCTTTTTAATACTAATATTTTTGTTTGTAAGAGTCATTAAAAGTAAAGAATCTTGATCTTTAGAAAAAAAACTATAAAATAAGTTTAATAATTATTATCTTAAGAAATCTATATGGATAAAAAGCTGGATGATTTAATGTTTAAAAAACATTATAAACTTACCTTTTTTATTTTCAAAATTATAGTCTTGGTTTGTATACCTGCCTATGGTTTGTCTTATCTGATCGAATCACAATTTGATATTGCACCATGGGGGAAAATAATTTGTTTTGCTATTGCATTTCCTATCATACAGATTATATTGGTAATGAAATTAAAAAAATATTTAAATAATATAACTAATGATAATCAATAATATACTCTTGGCTATACCACCCCTAAGTGTGAAACCGGATGTGATTTTTACTTTATTTGGTATTAACATTACAAATTCTATACTTGGAATGATGCTTGTAAATATCTTTATTTTATTGCTAATCTTTTCAGTTCGAAAGAATATGTCAATTGTACCAAGTAAAATACAGACACTCTTCGAATTACCTTTTGTGTGGTTTAGAGATACAGTTTATAGCTCTATTAAAGACGAAAAAAAAGCTAAAAGATTTTTTCCTATGTTCTTCTCTTTATTTGTACTTTTCCTTGTTGCTAATCAACTAAGTGTAGTTCCTATGATTATGGACATAACTACTAATCAAGGTGGAAATATGGTGAACTTGTTTAAAGTTCCAACTAGTGACTTTAGTTTACCTATAGCTCTATCTTTATTTATAATTATTTTATTTAATATCATGGCACTTGCCATATCTCCATTAAAACATATTGGGAGTTTTATTAAGATTGTACCTGTTTTTAAGGCTAGATCTTTTGCACAACTTGCTAATGCTTTATTAGAGCTATTTCTAGGTCTATTAGATATTATCTCTGAGATAGCAAAAGTAGTATCCCTTTCAGCTCGTTTGTTTGGGAATGTTTTTGCTGGTGAATTGATGATTATTATCATCACATATATTGCGTCCTTTACAAATTTTATAGTTCCAATCCCCTTTATCGTACTTTCGATCTTTTCGGGTCTTGTACAAGCTTTGGTTTTCCCATTGCTTACAGTACAATATATGGCTGGAACACTAGCGAATGTAGAGGAATAAACAAATTCATTTTATAATTTAACACACAAAAAAAATGGAAATCGAATCTGCTAAAGTTATTGCTGCTGCAATCTCTATTGGTTTTGGAGCAATAGGACCTGGTATCGGTGAAGGTATAATTGCCGGTAAAGCCTTAGAAGCTATGGGTAGAAACCCTGAAATCTCAAATGATATTTTTTCAAAAATGATCGTTTCAATGGCTATATGTGAATCTACTGCTATTTATGCACTTGTAGTTTCATTTATTATACTATTTGCTGTTTAATAATATTTTATGGAAGGTTTAGCCAATTTAGGTATAAATATACAGAGCCTAATTATATATATTGTTAACTTTGGAATACTTGTTTTAGTATTAAATAGATATTTATTTAAACCACTTGCTGGATTTTTAGATAAAAGACAAAATAATATAAAACATAGTTTAGAAGAAGCGAACACTATACAAGTTGAATTTCAAAAAAAACTTAATGAAATTCAAGAAGAAAAAGTATTGGTTGAAAAAAAACTTAACCAAGAACTTTCTAACCTAAGATCTTTTGTTGAATCTAAGAGAACCGAAATGCTTAAAGAGATAGAACAACAAAGATCTGAAATGATTTCAAAAGCTCAAAATGAAGTTGATGAAATGAAAATGGATGCTTTTGAATCGTCTAGAGATGATTTGAATAAATTTATTAAAATTGCACTTTCAAAAATTGTTTCAGAAAATATTTCTGAAGATGCAATAAATAAAAGTTTTGAATCCTCTTGGAATCAATTTACTAAAAATTCTAAATAATGATTGATAAAATAATACTACTTTGCTTATCGCTGTTACTAAAATTTTTGGATGAAAATTCAGACTTTTTTGAAGGAACAAAATCAGATAAAAAGTCTTTTATATCTGATTCTAAACTTCCTACGTTTCTTAAGATGTACTTATTAGAAGTTAAGCAGGATAAATTTTTATCTGACCTTAAAGATACCACTAAGTATTTAAAAACTTCAGTTGTTTCTTCTAATAATTCTTTTATGAAATCTGTGAGTTTGTTCTTGTCATACAGTTTATCTGTAAAAATTGATTCTTTACCATTGAATTATGATTTAGAATCATTAGACAATAGAAAAGTAACTTTAGAAAAATTAATTTCTGGGAAAACTGATCTTGGTGAAATTCTTGTAGAATATCTTTCTAACTCGAACCTACAAGTTATTTCCAAACAAATTCAATCATTAGCTAATAAATTTGCTGATAAAAAATCGGTTGTAGTTCAATCTGCAAATGTCTTAAGTTATGACTTAAAACAAAACGTTCGAGAATATTTTCATAAGTTGGATAAGTTTTGCTATCCTGTGTTTTCTGTTCAGCCTAAGTTATTAGGAGGTCTTAGAATTATTGTTGATGGTAAATCAATTGATTCTTCTTATGCAAGTATGATTAATAATTTAAAAGTATAAATATGAGTAAATCTTTAAATAATTTACTAGATCAACTCTCAAGTGCTTTAGAGAGTATTGAAAGCTCTTCTAAAAGAGATGGTGTTGGTGTAGTAGAATCATTCAAAGATGGTGTGATAAGTGTTACAGGATTAAAAGACGTTCGAATGTCGGAAATCCTGAAAATTGAAGGTACTGATGTTCAAGCGCTAGTTATGAACTTGGATCCTGAAAGAATTTTTGCTCTTGTTCTACAAAGATCTTTAGAGGTTACAGAAGGGTCAACAGTTACAACAACTGGAAGATACCTAAGTATTCCTGTTTCAAAAGACGTTTTTGGGAGAGTAGTGAATCCACTTGGACAACCATTGGATGGTAAATCTAAAATTAAAAAAGATGAGTATATGCCACTTGAAGCTAACGCTCCAGATGTAATGGCTAGAAAATCTGTACATGAACCTGTACAAACTGGAATCCTTGCAATTGATGCAATGGTACCGATTGGTAGAGGTCAAAGAGAATTGATTATTGGTGATAGACAAACTGGGAAAACTCAAGTTGCTTTAGATACTATAATCAATCAAAAAGGTAAAGATATGTACTGTGTATATGTTTCTATCGGACAAAGAGAAGGTAAACTTGCTCAAGTTATTGAAACTTTAAGAAATAAAGGTGCTATGGACTATACAACTGTTGTATCTGCTCCAGCATCTGACTCTGCAGTTATGCAATACTTAGCTCCTTATGCTGGGTGTGCAATTGCTGAATATTTTATGAAACAAGGTAAACACGTTATAGTTGTTTATGATGATTTATCTAAACATGCAGTTTCATACAGAGAGATGTCTCTTCTATTAAGAAGACCACCAGGACGTGAAGCTTATCCTGGAGATGTGTTTTATTTGCATTCAAGACTTCTTGAAAGAGCAGCTAAACTAAATGATTCTTTGAAAGGTGGATCTATTACAGCTCTTCCAATTATTGAAACTCAAGCTGGTGATATTTCTGCATATATTCCCACTAATGTAATTTCGATTACTGATGGACAAATCTTCTTGAAAACTGATCTTTTCAATAAAGGTGTTCGTCCTGCGATTGATGCCGGTAATTCAGTATCAAGAGTTGGAGGTTCTGCTCAAACGCATATTGTTAAAAAACTATCAGGTACTGTTAAATTGAGTCTTGCTCAATATTATGAACTTGAAGCCTTTAGTCAATTTGCTTCTGAGCTTGATCAAACTACTTTAGATCAACTTAATAGAGGGAGAAGAGTAGTAGAACTTTTGAAACAAAATCAAAATTCTCCACTTTCTGTAGCTCAAGAAGCTATTTCTTTATTAGCATTGTCTCAAGGTTACCTTGATAAAGTAGAAATTGAGAATGTAACTGAAAAAATTCAAGCTCTTCATGGATTCTTGGAATCTAATCATTCTGATTTATATAAAACAATTAATAGAGATGCTAAACTTACTGATGAAGTAAAAGCTTCTTTAATTGAAGCATTAAACAATTTCTTTAACTAATATCATGGTTTCTTTATTGGACTTAAAAAAACAGATCACAGGTATTAAAAATACGCAAAAAATCACAAAAGCTATGCAACTTGTGGCTGCTTCCAAAATGCAACAGTTCCAAAAAAAGGCACTTGCGACTAGAGACTATGTTACTACCCTATTAAATATTTTATCTAACAATTTAGAATCTTTCTCGGATTGTTCATACAATGTAAAGACTGATTCAAAAAAAATTATGTATATTTTATACAGTTCAGATAAAGGTTTATGTGGATCTTTAAACACAAAATTGTTTAATACATTAACTCGTTCAAAGAAATGGCAAGAAGCCAATGAAAAAGAACTTGTTGTAATTGGAAAAAAAGCTTTTAACTTAGCAAAAGCTAAAAATATTGAAGTTAAGAAATACTTTGAAGCTATTCCAGAAAAATTAGATTTAGATTCAATCTTAGATGTTTCAGACTTCATTATTACTTCTTACCTAAGCGGAGAATATGCCGAAATTTGTATTATTGCTCCTCACTATGTAAATTCATTTACTACATATCCAGTTGTGAAAACTTTATTACCATTTTCAAATGAAATGGTGAAAGATCATGTTGGACATATGGAAATTGAATTTGCAAAGAAGAAAGCTGACTTTACAATTTTTGAGCCTAGCCAAGAAGAATTTATTGATAGTTTATTTGAAAACTTAATCAAATCGTTATTTATCCAAGACTTTTTACAATTAAAAGCTGCTGAATATTCATCAAGAATGATAGCTATGAAAAATGCTACAGATTCAGCTTCTAAGATTGTTGATGAAAAGACTTTGATAATGAACAAGGCTAGACAAGCTGCTATTACTCAAGAAATTGCAGAATTAGCAGGGGCTAAAGCCGCTATGGAAAATTAATTAATAATTATAAAATATGAACGATAAATCAAACTTAAATGTTGGTAAGATCGATTCAATCATTGGGGTTGTAGTAGATGTTTATTTTCCAAACGCTACTCCTTCTCTACTGAATGCCTTAACTGCAGAAGGACCAAATGGTACTGTTACTCTAGAAGTTCAAACCCACATGGGGAATGGAGTTGTTAGAACAGTAGCTATGAGTTCAACTGATGGTTTTAAAATTGATCAAGAAGTTGTCGATACCGGTCAAGCAATTACTGTTCCAGTTGGTGAAATTACTCTAGGTAGAGTATTCAACGTTACTGGTGATGTAATTGATGGTGGTAAAGAAATTTCAAAAACTAAAAATGAATCAAGACCGATTCATGCTGCTCCTCCAAAATTAACTGATCAAAATCCTTCGGTTCAAGTTCTTGAAACTGGAATCAAAGTAGTTGATCTTTTATGTCCTTTTATCAAAGGTGGTAAAATTGCACTATTCGGTGGTGCCGGTGTTGGTAAAACTGTAATTATGCAGGAGTTAATTCATAATATCGCTATGGGGCACGGAGGTTACTCTGTATTTGCTGGTGTAGGTGAAAGAACTCGTGAGGGTAATGATCTTATTCATGAAATGAAAGACTCTGGAGTGATTAATAAACTTGCTATGGTGTTTGGACAAATGAACGAGCCACCAGGAGCACGTATGAGAGTTGCTTTAACAGGTCTTACAATTGCTGAAAAATTTAGAGATGATGGAAAAGATATTCTTATGTTTGTTGATAACATCTTTAGATTTACTCAAGCAGGTTCAGAAGTATCTGCCTTACTAGGAAGAATTCCTTCTGCTGTAGGTTACCAACCAACTCTTGCTACTGATATGGCGGCATTACAAGAACGTATTACATCTACTAAAGCTGGTTCTATCACTTCTGTACAAGCTGTATATGTACCAGCTGATGATATTACGGATCCAGCTCCGGCTACAACTTTTGCCCATTTAGATGCAACTGTTACTTTAGATCGTGCGCTTGCTTCGCTTGGACTTTACCCTGCGGTAAATCCATTATCTTCTTCATCACTGGCTTTAAAACCAGAAATCGTTGGAGATGTTCATTATAAGATTGCTAACCATGTACAACAAACTCTTCAAAGATACAAAGAACTTCAAGATGTGATTGCAATTCTTGGTATGGATGAACTTTCGGAAGAAGATAAAGTTTCAGTATATAGAGCAAGAAAAATTCAAAAGTTTCTTACTCAAAACTTCTTTGTAGCTGAACAATTTACAGGAACTCCTGGAGATTTCATTAAGAAAGATGATACTATTAAAGGTTTCCAAAAAATCTTAGACGGTTCAATGGATAATGTTAATGAAAATCACTTTGCTTATGCTGCAAATATCGAACAAGTTTTAGAAAGACACGAAAACTCTAAAAAATAATTATGAATAAATTTCGTTTAGTTTTACAATCTACGGAACAAAATCTTTATGAGTCAGAGGTTAACTCAGTTAGCCTTGGCTCTAAAGGTGGAGACTTACAAATCTTTGCAAGGCATGCTGATTTAAGTACAAGTTTTGATTTTACTACTATTAAAATTGAAACTGAGAACGAAACGTTAAAGTTTTATGCAAGAGGAGGAATTGTAAATTTTGATAATAAAGAAAATAAACTATTAGTTTTAGGATTATCAATCACTCCTGTAAGTGAAGTAGACCTTAAGGGCGCTAAATCTTATCTTGAGTATGTAAACTCATTGTTGGAAAACAAAGAAAGTTTAAGTAACTTTAAGATTATTCAGTTAGAGAACGAAAAGATTGCACTTGAAAAACAAATACAAAAAACACCTTCCGAATAGAGAAGGTGTTTTTTTATTGTTTTTATTGAAAGTATAGTTCTTTTTTAAATTTTCTAAGTTTTTGCTCGCTTGAGTTTGTTTCAACTTTCTGATCCTCTAGACTTGTTGAAATTTGATTTTCTTCTTCAGTAAAATCTGTATTTGATGCAGGTGTATCAAATGAATTCCCAGGTAAAGTAGGTGGAGCTGCTTTTGGAGTACTCTGCGTGAAATTGTTAACAATGTCTAAAACCTTAGGATAAACTACGTATCCACCAATTAAGACTGCAATTAAAATTACAATACTGATAAGTGGTTTTATTAAATTTTTAGTCTTTTTTTGATCAATTTCTTGTGATTGAGAATTTAATTCAGCCTCTATCTCTTCGAGTGTCATTTCACTAGAATCTTGATTTTCTTCTTTTTCTTCTTTTTCTTCTTCCTGATAATCATCTTCAATAGAATCTAAATCATCTTCTACGTTTTCAATTACATTTATATTTTCATTACTTTCTTGCGATTCTGTAGATATACCCAAATCGTCTTCTACGTTTTCAATTACATTTATATTTATATTTTCATTACTTTCTTGAGATTCTGTATTCGTATCTAAATCGTCTTCTACGTTTTCAATTACATTTATATTTTCATTACTTTCTTGAGATTCTGTATTCGTATCTAAATCGTCTTCTACGTTTTCAATTACATTTATATTTTCATTGCTTTCTTGGTTTTCTTCATGTTCAATAGCTTCAGATTGAAGTGCATCTGACTCATTAGAGTTTTCTGATTCAGGACTTTGAATTTCTTCTACTACAGTATTTTGATCAAGCTCAGCTTTTAGTTGGCTAACAACCGGATCAATCATTTCATCAGTGTATCCATGTTCTTTTAAATGTGGAATTAATTCATCAATGGTATGACCTTGTTTAAGGGCATCGTCGAACCAAGTTTTTAATTCAGGATTATTGTTATTGCTCATCATATAAGTTAATCACTTTATTATATCAAATATTTGTTTGTTTTGCAAATCATGCCTTAGCATTCTTAATAAAATTATAGCTTAATTTACCAATAAATTCATCAAGATTTTTAATCTTATTATAGCTCATATTAGATTTAAGATAATCTTAAAATTTTTATACAAACATTAAGTGTGTATTTGTATTTGTATTTGTATTTGTATTTTCATTTGGGTAAAGATTTATCAAAGGTTTTTAAATTAAATCTCCTCTCTTTTTAAAAATTATAGAAAGGCATTCCTAGAAATCTCTTATGACTTCAAGAGTTATTAGGTGTTCGAGTTAAATATATTTCAGTAGGTGAAAAAAGAGATGATTTAATTACTTTAGATATACAAACATTCTCTTGAAGAAAAAAAGTAAAGTTATAAGTAATAAAGCCATCATTAAGTATACATCTGTAATCTCTATATATACTGTGGCGATAGAGATCCAAATTCCAATAACTAACTGAGCAAAATTACTTAAGAGCCTAAAAACTGAAATAGTGGTGGCTCTGTGATAATTTGAAATGTTTTTATTTAATAAATGTGAAATTATGGGGTTGTTTATTGAAAAAAAGAAACCATTAAGAGAAAAAATTAAAACTGAAACTATACCATCAGTAAACATAGAAAAGACTGTACTTGTTATAAATCCAGACAGACCAATTAAAAATACTTTATAATCGGAAAGTTTCTTGGATAAATAATGAGAGGCTCTTAATCCTATGGTTGTCATAAAGTAAAAAAGTGCAGTAAAGATACCTATTAGTTCAATTGAAATAGTTTTGTAATTGAATAAAATAGATTTTAATTTTAAACTTTCATTGAAAATTCCTAGGTAGAAAATATTAAAAAGGACAAAAGCTGTTATAGACTTAGTGAATAATTCATGGTTAAGAATTTTAGTAAGCGTTTTGAAATAATTTTTCTTTTTCTTAATTTTTTGGCCTTTTATATCGGTTAAGAAAAGGGCTAAATAAGGTATAAAACTGGAAACTGCAATTGATGCAATAATTAAGCTTTTGATATTGAAAAAAGCTAAAATACCAGATGAAAGAGAGCTTACGGTTGCACCTACTGACCACATTCCTTGAATGTTTATATAGTGTTTTTTATAGTCATTTACTTCTTTCTTTTTTACTAGTGCCTCGTATAAGTAGGATTCAGATGTTTTAAGTGTAAACCCTGTAATAACCCCCTGAAATATGGCAAATAAGAAAAATCCTACTATATTAGATGAAACATATAAGGTAATTAGACTTATTAACTGAAGAAGTCCTGCAATAATTAAACTTTTTTTTCTACCCAGTATATCTGCAGATAATCCACTTGGGATTTCAAAGATAACCATAGATGCAGATTGTAATGCAAATACTAAGGCTACTTGCGAAAGACTTTGAAGTTGGTTCTGCATATATAATGCAAGGTATGGTGTTATAAACTGAAGACCAAAAAGAAAATTAATAACTGAGATTATATTTTGATCTTCATTTATATGTTTTAATAATTTTTTTTGTATTGAATGTATTCTTATCATATTATTATTTTACAATAAAAATTCTATTTTCCAAATTTTCTTTCAATCTTTTTATAATCTTCTAAAATAGCTTCGAAATCATTTTGTGTGAACTCTGGCCATCTTTTAGGAGTAAAAAATATTTCTGCGTGTGCTAATTTCCATAGTAAGAAATTTGATATTCTTCTAAAACCCCCTGTTCTAATCATAATATCAATATCAGGAAGAAAACTGGAGTCTAGGCAATTTTCAAAGTCAAGATTATTTGAGTTTTTATACTTATTTGCTGCTCTTTTAATTTCATCTCGTCCACCATAGTTTACTGCAAAAGTTAAATTCAACTGGTTGAAATTTTTAGTTATTTCTTTCAGTTCTATAATAGATTCAATAATATTTTGAGGTAATTTAGAAATATCACCTACTGTTTCGAATTTGATTTTATTTTCAATAAACAAACTTTTATAATCTATTAATTTTGAAAAAAGACTAAAAAGATGATCTAGTTCCTCTTTAGATCTATTTATAAGATTTTCAGTAGATAATAAAAAAAGTGTAAGGTAAGAAATATTATTTTTGATAGCTGCTTTCACAATATTTTTGATATTTTTCGCGCCTTGAGTGTGTCCAAAATATGGATTTTTATTTAGTAATCTTGCCCATGTTCTATTTCCGTCACAAATAATTGCAATATGTTTTGAATCATTCATATAAGATATTTAATATGAATAGATACTATTATTAGTTAACTATTTGGTCAAGTGCAATTCTCTCTGGAAGGCTTACGGTTTTAATTGTAAAAGGCGAAGAAAAATGATAAATATCAAAACTAGGAATTTGAATTCTAGAACTAGAAAGATGTTTTTCGAATACTTGATTTATATCTTCTTCATTTTGATTTACATCTAAACTCAAATTAAGTTTTTCTCTTATTAAAGCTTGAAAAAGACTTTTAACAATTTCAATGTAGAATATAATTGGTAAGCATGCTACTTGAAGTAGATTATAGAATTGAACTATCTCATTCAATTGATTTTTTAATATTTGAATATTTGACTTTATAGAGTTTGTTAAGTTAGTCACTTTTGGAGGAAAATTTTTCATATCCTTAATAAGTTTTCTATATTCATGGTAGGTAGTGTGATAAGCGTTAAAATCTTGTTCTTGCATTAAAAAGATAAAAAATCCATTATAAAAGTTTTCTAATTGATGAAGCCCTGAACTTGATAGGAGTTTTTCCTCTGTAATATCTCTCTCTAAAACAGGAATTGCTCTAATTCTTAGTGCTCTTAAGTAGTTTTGTCTATCTAAATTATTAATTGCAACTTTTAAATATAGTTCAAATACTGATTTTATTGAATTAATGTCCTCAGAAATCTGTAAATTTGTATCTAATAAATTTGGGTTGTGATTTTTAACTTGTTCTGAATCTTGTGTATAAATATGGTATCCATTTTCATCTGCAAGTTTTACAAAATTAGTATATGAACCATTAATAGTACCAATCCAAGCTTCTAAACGACCTTGAGAATTAGACACTGTTCTAATATGTTTGTAGTCAATTTGATTCACAAATACTTTCTTTATATTTTAAAAAACAATACACTTATTATTTTAATTGTCAATTGCCGCAACTACATCTTTTATTTTACTAAAACTAAGCATGGTTTGGATCAAAAGAATTACATTTAGAAATGTAATTAAATTGTTTGTATAGTTCGATTGGAGCATAAAATCAAATACAATAGCCATATAAACAAAAAGTCTAGGTCTAAATACTATAGAGATTGGTTTTTTACAGACATTCGCTATAAATAGATTATAAATGTCAATTGTATAAAGGGTAATAAACAGTAGTACTGCCAAAGGATTTATTTGAGTAAAACTCAGCATATAAAATCCAGAAGCTAAAATACCTACATGATCACAAATAACGTCTAT
Source organism: bacterium (assembly GCA_018662325.1). Lineage (GTDB taxonomy): Bacteria > Patescibacteriota > Gracilibacteria > UBA1369. Next base: position 12,995 of record JABJGM010000006.1, read on the forward strand.
AAACGATCCTATTTTTGATGCTTTCCCTTGAAATCTAGCTAAGGGTCCGTCTAATGAGTCTAAAAATATGTGAATCCAAATACCAATTAAGAAATATACAGGATTAAAACTATGTAATGAATATCCTAATGAAGAAATTGAGATAAAAAAGGATAAAAATGAAATTTGATTTGCGCTGACATTAAGGGCGGAAAGTATATGAAGTAAAGGCTTGAATAATATTGCTTTAATATTTTGGAACTTTTCTACATACTTTTGTTCTTTTTCAGCGTATACTCCGTTTGCCATTGTAAAGAGGTTAAATTTTTATTATTTTTGATATTATATATTTTTGACTGTAAAACTTCAGTAGCTGAGGTTAATACTTTTTTTGAAAATGAAATTACTTTATTTTTTGATTCATTAAATTTCACGGATCTTTTTTCTTTTGATGAAATAAGTCTTTTCAGATTATTAAAATCAATTTTATGATTTATATTTGGAAACTCTAGAAAGGATCCTATGTCTTCAACATGATGAGCGTCTGATCCAACTAAAAAACTATGATTTTTAATAAATTTTTCCGGTAGATTTTTTACTGATTGAATTTTTTTATAAAATTTTGTGTTTTTAATAATCTGTAAAGAGTCTACTAGTTCATTTAAGCACGCATTATGCTTTTCAATAAAGTCAAATTTTCTAAAATTTTGAAAATACTTAGGACTCCCCTGATTACTTAGTAATCCTTGTTTTAAAATAATGTTTGGATGTGCGATTACCGAAAAAATGTTTTTTGCTTTTTTCATTCTTTTAATGAAGTTATCTAAAGAGTATAACTCTGGGATTAGCAAATCCTTTTCTTTCTCATAAAACTCAGGGTCATTAGAAAATAAAAGTATATCTATACCTTCTTTTGTTGTGGCTTCTACTCCTGGTAGTAAAGTTGTTTTGTGATTTTTAGGTTTAAATTTCAATAAATCATAATATGCTTCTTTTGGACTTTTAAAGTTATGCTCGGTACAAATAACAATATCTAATTTATGTTCTTTGAATTTATTCCATATTTTCTTGGCTTTATCTTTGATTTTTCTTTTACTTAAGAAAGAAAAATTAGGATGAAAATGACAATCTATACGAAACATTTACAATGTGTTATTTACTATATTAAACTATCTTTAGTGACTTAATGCAATGAAATCTTGAAAATGGAATTGACTTTCTTTGATTAGATTTTCTAAATCTGATTCTATGCCACAGTAATCAAGAAGACATTGATGTTGATTGCTTTCAAATATTGTTTGAGTCGAATGTGACTTAAGAGTTTTACACATAAATTCAATAGGTGTGATTCTAGTTACTCTTTGCGTTTTAAGTGAGTAGAATTTCAATCTGGTATCAAGGATATCTTCTGAGAAATGTTTTTGATACCTTTGAATATCCCTTAAAGCATGTGACCAGGCTAATAGCTCTGAGACTGCTAAAGGTAATTGTAGGTATCTATCTAGTTTAAATAATTCAAATATCTCTTCTATGTTTTCATGAATAGTATTTATATCTATTCTTAATGAATTAGCTATCTGAAAAAATTGATTATGAGGCATTCTATTTATTCCATAGAATATATTTGATATTGAATTTAGCTCATTCGATTTTAGAAAATAACTATTTGTTTGTTCTCTCCATGTTTCAAAAGAGCTTCCGAATACTTTTTGTGGATTAATATTAAATATTTCAAATGATTTATTTAAAAATTCTACTTTTTGTTGAAGTGAATCTTTTTTTTTCAATGTATATAGTCCTTGAATAGCTCTACTATCTGGACTAAGTGTATTTTTATGGTGTCCAAGTTCATGAAGAAATATCCAAAAAGAAAAGAAATCTAGATTTGGATTCTGCAGAAGTATTTTGCTTTCACTTTCACGATATAACCCAAGTGGAGCCTCAAGGTTAATAAATATACTTAAGTTAAATTGTTTTGCTATATCACAAACATCCAAATGATAATTTTCAGTTTTTATTAGCCAAGACTCGACTTGCTGGTTTTCGGAGATATTGTAAAGGTGCTGCATTTTTCTTTAAAATATCACTTTATAATGATTAGTCAACAGATCTGAAATCAATTATTTCGGGTTTTACAAAATCAATAACAATTTGACTCTCAATTTTAATTGAGTCTGTCCTTGTTCCTATGTTAAAAGCAAAAAACTTTTCAGTTATTAAGTCTTTTTCAAAAAATGTTTTCTTGATTTTTGGAATTAGATTTCCAAATGGAGGGACTGCTCCTTTTTCTAAATTAAAATTTTCTTTTAACTCATCTTGAGTTATGAAGCTAAATTTTTTAATTCCTGTATTTTTTCTTAGTTTTTTTGCATCTAGCTTATCCGTACCTCTTAAGACACAAAGATAAAACTCTCCTTTACTTCTAATAATTAAAGCCTTGGCTCCAATCCGAGGATCAGTACCTCGGATTTTAGCTACCTCTTGTGAGGTGTCAGCTGGAATATGGTGAAAAGTTTGAAATTCTTTTCCGATTAATAATTCTAATATTTCTGCTTTCATTTTATTTATTTAAACTATTTAATATTTTGGGAGGCTATTCTTTTTGGATCAGAAGGGAATAAAATACATTCTCTAATATTATCTTGTCCTGTAATCAACATTACTAATCTTTCAAATCCGATTCCAAAGCCTCCGTGGGGTGGCATACCGAATTTAAAAATTGATAAATATTCAGAAAAGTCTTGAGGATCCATTCCTTCTGCAACAATTGACATCTTAAGGTCATCGTAGGAATCAAATCTTCTACCACCTGAAGAAATTTCCATTTCCTTACATAAAAGATCAACGTTATGAATCATCCCTTCCTTATCTCTATATGCGTAAAAGGCTGCCTTTTTAAAGTTTGTTACAAATATAAAGTCCGAATTGAACTCTTCTCTTGCATATTCGCACAATAGCCTTTCGGACTCTGTGGTTAAATCGTCCCAACCTTCGGTGTCAATTTTAAATTTTTCGTCTAAAATACCACAAGCTTCATCAAAAGTAAGTTTTGGAAACGTTCCTTCTGGTACCATTAATCTTCTTGCTTTTAGGCGATCTAATTCTTTTTCACATTTAGAGTAAACTTTTTCTAAGATGTATTTTATAGCATTTGTTTCAACTTCTAATATATCATCGATAGATTCAATGAAACCCATTTCAAACTCTAATTGTGTAGCTTCTGTTACGTGTCTTCTTGTATTTGAATTCTCAGCTCTGAAACACTTAGAAAGTCCAAAGACTCTCTCGTAAACTCCAACCATAATTTGTTTATAAAGTTGGGCAGACTGAGCTAAAGTAGCTTTTGAATCAAAGTATTCTAGTTCAAATATTTCGGCTCCTCCTTCAGAAGATGAGGCTAGAATTAAGGGACTGAAAAATTCTGTGGCTCCAAAATCTGTCATGAATTCACGATAACTTTGAATAATGGCAGCTTCAACTTTAAAAATATCTTGGTATTTTGGATGTCTTAGTGAGATTGCTCTATGCGAGAGAATCGTTTCTAGCTTTTCTTTTGGTTCTTTACTTTGTAAATCAATACCTGGAGTTTCTTTTACTGCATTAATTACATTTATGGATTCTAAATGAATCTCTGGATTTCCTTTTGGATCTGATACCGCTTTTCCTTCCACTTCTAAAATAGACTGTGGATGAATAGATTCTATAAGTGATATTAAAGATTTATCTTCTGTAACGAATTGGCAAATACCAGTGAAATCCTGGATTTCAAGAAAAGAAATAGAACCAAGTTCCCTTTTGGAAATTAACCTTCCTTTTATTGTTACTGATTGATCTAGTTTTGTTTTAATTTCTGAAATTAAGTTTCTCATTTTGATTCGAATTAAATTTTAAAAAAAACTCACCGTTTAAGTGAGTTTAAATTTTGTTTTTTTGTTAAAGCAAAAATTAACTCACTAGGGGTGAATTTAAATTATTATTATTATTATTTAATAAAAGTTTTTGCATTTGCTTTGCTTACTTAAACTTATTCTAACAGGCAAGTTCAACACTGTCAATACTGATAGTGTTTAGTATCCTCTTTTCATAAGGTATTTTCCTGTTGGTTTTTGTTCTCCCAACTCAAAACCGAAATGATTTATGTAAAAATTCATAGCGTCCGTGTTCCATTCGTCTAGGCTTAATTGCTGTTCGTAGAGATCAAAGGTTTCACCGGATTTAATAGATTGATCAAGGAGATTGTATCCAATTGAATGACCTCTAAAATCAGGATTTACCAAAAGTTTATGGATATACAAATAAGGATCCATTGAACATTTTAATAATTCATGTTGTTTTTGTGAGCTTACTATCAGTCCTATTACTTCTTCTTGAATTGTTTGAGCTATAAAAGATAATTGCATTTTAAGCGGATATCCACTTTGCTCAGTGAAATGTTCTTTTGACCAACTTGATGAGATCCAATGATTTTGAGAAAATTCTTCAAGTTCTTGAAGGTGATATTCATTTTGAAATTCAGATAAACTTTTAATTCGATATTGCATATAGGATGGTTAAATCTCAATTAATTTAGCAATACGTCTTGAATTGTCAATACTTACTAGAGTCTATTCTCTTCCAAATATTGCGAGTTTTATTTTTTTGTATTTTGAAAACCCAGATTATTTTTAGCCATAAATAAATTCTAGCTACTATCAAAAGTAAGGTGTAAAAGTACTCCTTGAAACTTTTTGGAAAAGCTATTACAAGCTTAACACCTAAAAATGATTCATTTTTAAATGAGCGCATGTTTTGTTGGCTTTCTTTTATGTATTTTTCTTGATACCCACCAACTGATCTGAGTTTTTGTGTGATCCAATCTTTGAAGTTTTTAGGAAAATGAACTTCTACTCTGGCTAAAGGTGTATAAGCAATTTTATAACCTTGATTGGATATATTATGTGAAATCCATGCATCATCAACTAATGTATTTTCTGGAATAAGATCAATCAATGAATTTCGGAAAGCTAATAAGTAACCGCTTGCTACAAAAAACTGATTCTTATCTTCTCTTTTCTGTCTTGTTATGTGAGCTGCATTTACCAAAAAATGAGACCAATAACCAAAAAGAGAATTTCTATCGTCTTTTGAAATTGGTTGGCCTGATGCTAAGCCAACTTCTCTTTCTTGAAATGGTTTAAGGATTTCAGAAATTGCATTTTCTCTGAGGATTACATCGCCATCAGTGCAAATGATAAATTTACCTTGAGCTATTTCCAAAGCTAAGTTTAAAGCTGCCGGCTTACCTTTTTTGAAGTCTTTTATAAAAACTTTATTGAATTCTTTTCTTTGCTTTTCTAAAAATTCTTTTAGTTCTAAATTTGGACTTACCAAAATGAGCTCATCGTTTTTATTAAATGAGCTAAGGATATTTTGAATTAGATTTTTAGTGTTCTCAACTTCGTTATAGGATGTAATGATAAGTGAGAACATACTTGGCTTTGGTTTGAAATGTGGTGGGTCAGCTGGGACTTGAACCCAGGGCCAGCGGCTTAAGAGGCCGTTGCTCTACCAACTGAGCTACTAACCCACGTGCTATCAATTTATCAGATATAAAAAATTAGATCAATTTAATTTTTTATTTTTAATTTGATTGTATTTCCTTGGAAATCTTTCTATTGAATTTTCTTTTTTTTCTACAACAACAAATAATCTTTGACTATCTTCTATTTGAGTTTCAATAACTTTTTGGAATTTACCGCCAAAATGTTTTTCGTAATCCTTAAAGGTTTCTAGGTCTTCTTTAATTCTTGGACCCTGGTAAGCAATTAATACACCTCCGACTTTTAAAAACGGCAGTGCAAGCTCAAGTAAAACTGGCCAAGATGCAAAGGCTCTAGTTAAAACTATGTCGAATTTTTCCCGAAAATCTGGATCGTGCCCAACTTCCTCAGCCCTAGCGTTAATAGTTTGAAGGTTTGGAACTTTTAGTTCATTACAGATGTCTTGAATAGAATCTAATTTCTTTTCGACAGAGTCTAGACCCCAAAACTCGCTTTCTGGGACTGAAATTGCAAGTGGTAGACACGGAAATCCTCCTCCGCATCCTATATCTAATATTTGTTTATCTTTTAAATCAATAAATTCTAAAATTTCAAGGGAGTCTTTGATGTGTTTTACTTCTACCTCGTCTGGGGATTTAATACTACTAAGATTGTGCTTTTTGTTTTCTCTTAAAAAAAGGCAGACTAATTCTTTGAGTTTTGGGTTTTTTAACATGTTAACAAATTTCTAATTTAAATTTATCTTAGTTAAATTCTATGATAAAATCTAGTCAGAAATTAACTTATTAAAATGCAGCATTTAAAAGAAAAAACCTATCCTAGCTCTTACAGTATGGCATTAAGCCTTGTATTCTTTATTGTTTTGTTTTTGTTTAACTATTTGTTATTTGATTTTAAGTTAATTAGATCATTTGATGATATTAAAACTTTTGACTTAATTATTATTTCTCTTACGACCTTCAGACTTGTAAGACTTTTTGTATATGACTCTGTGGCTCAATATATTCGAGACTGGTTTTTAGAACTCAAAGAAGTTAAGATTGATGGAAAAATAATGATAGAGAGAAACAAACCACAAGGTGGACTTAAAAGATTGATGACTGATTTACTTGGATGTCCTTGGTGTACTTCTGTGTGGATTGCAATGTTTGCAACTTTTGTTTATTTATTTTTACCAGGTCTGTATTTTGCATATTTAGTTTTTGCAATTAGTGGAGTTGCTAGTTTTATTCAGATTTCAATTAATAGAATTGGCTGGCAAGCTGAGTATAAAAAGACTTTGACCTTGAACGAACAAAGCTCATCAAGTCGAAATAGTAAAGGATCTTGTAATTCATAAATAATGGCAAAGGTAAAAACACAATACGTATGTACTAACTGTGACAAAGTTGAATACTCTTGGATGGGTCAATGTTTAAGTTGTAATGAATGGAACACTTTTGAGGAAAAATTAGTAAGCAAATCAGGTGCGGGTTCTTTGGTTTCAGGGAAAGCTGTATTAAGTAAAACTGTTAGAAAGATTTCTGAACTTGGGTGTCAAGAGAAAACAAATTTTAGAATTAAAAATTTTTCCTATGAAATTGATAGAGTTTTAGGAGGTGGATTTTTTAAAGGTGGACTTTATTTATTTGGAGGTGAGCCAGGGATTGGAAAATCAACATTATGTTTAGAAATTTTGAAATTTTTAAATAATAATTATAAAAGTTTATACCTAGCTGGGGAAGAATCTGTAGAGCAAATTGCATCACGTTCAAATAGGCTTGGAACTAAATTAGATAATGTAGATTTTTTAGAATCAATGTACATAGAACATATTTTAACTCAACTTGAGAAGACTAAATACAATGTTTTGATTATTGATTCTATTCAAGTTTTAAAATCTCTAGATCCTGGAATGTCAAAAACTTCAAATTATCGGTTGATTTGTGAAACTTTAATTGAAAAAGTAAAACCTCTTGGGGTAACTTGTATTTTAATTGGTCATGTTACTAAAGAAGGTGAAATTGCAGGGCCAAAAATGTTAGAACATATGGTTGATGTAGTTTTATACTTAGAGGGTGATAGAGTAAGTCCGTATAGGTTTTTAAAAAGTGTTAAAAATAGATTTGGTCCGACTAATGAGGTTGGTATCTTTAAAATGGATTCTAGTGGATTAAAACCAGTAGAAGATGCAACAAAAGAATTTTTAGAAGATCATGAAACTTCAGTTATTGGAGCTGCACTTGGATGTATGTTGTCTGAATCCAGGCCAATAATTGTTGAAATTCAAGCTTTATGCGTGCGATCTAATTTTGGATATCCTAAAAGATCTACTGTAGGTTTTGATTTAAATAGATTAAATATGCTTTTGGCTGTGCTTCAAAAATATCATGGTGTGGACCTGTCTGAGTTTGACGTTTATGTAAATGTTACCGGTGGACTAAAAATCAAAGATACAGGTTGTGATTTATCATTAATGATGGCTCTAAAGAGTTCTTTTTCTAAACAAGCAAATAAATTTGATACGATTTTTATGGGTGAGTGTTCCTTAACTGGAAAAATAAAACCTGCCTTTTTATTTGAAGACAGGTCTAAAGAAATGAAAAGATTGGGATATAAAGTAATTTCAAATTTTAATTAAGTTATTAAATCATCATCCCCGGCTGCTTTTGTGAGAGCTGCAACGTTTTCTTTTGTGAAAAACCCATCAAACTCATTGCATCTTTGAATGTATTCTGTGATCAAGAGACTGTGTAGTGATTTTTTACTGAAAATTTGCTTTAATCCCTCCTGGCAAGATCCTATTACGTGATCTAGAAATTGCATATGTGAGTTTTTTAGCTGATCAACTACATAATCTACATTACGGTAGTTTTTTGATTCATCTCCAATAAATCCATCTGTTACTCCCAAGGCAAAATGATGAAGTCTACGACCATATAGCTGCACAAAATTTTCTGTTGGACATGGAAGCCCATCTAGATAGCTTAAAAAAGCTGGGGTATTATTGGCTGTAAATACTTTTGCTGGACTAATGCTTTCTGGATCACCTTGAAGATTTCGACAAACATTCGTTGAAGAATTTTGATCTCCAATATTGTAAGCCCCCCAAAACCAATAATTGGTGAGGGTTAAGTACTCTAAAATTGCGAGTTCTCTGTCGTGAGAATAAATTCTGGTTGCAAAGTGATCAATTGGTAGAACATACTTATTTAAAGATAAATTATTGAACATATCTTTAGAAAGCTTGAATCTAGCTTTAGATTCATCATCGAAATTCCATTCTTGGTCCATTAAATATGTTCTTTGAGCATTTGGTCTTTGTTTGTATCCAATACAGTTATGAGTATAAATAGATGGGTTAGTCCAATGGATGTAGTCGTCATAAAATTTGTCTGGCAGTGGATTTTGAAATTTTATTTTTTGAGTATTTGTTAAGACTTCATCTAATTTTTTTAAATCTGTAACCTCGAATACCTCTCCTATAAATTTTATATTTGGGTTTACTTTACTTTTTGGATTTAAAGAGTTTTGAAAGAAAATATAATCCTCTTCTGGCGAAAGATTTTCTTGGATTAAAATATCTGGTGATTGGTCATTAAATCTTAAGACATGATGTCGTTTTGATTCATGAATAAAAGAAAATTCGTAATTATAAGGTGATTGCATTAACCACTCACAAATTAACGGGACAATAAATTCTGACTTGGTTTGAACAACAAAATGATGTATATTTTTAATATTGAAATCTATTTTATTTTCTTTTCTGAATTTATAGATTTCATCTAGATACTCGAAGAAAAAATCTGAGTTTTTTTTGTCCCCTTTTATTTTCACACTAAAATAGTCAATCATTTTCTTTATGTTATTTAAAGAGATTATACACTTAAGCAATTAAAATTTTTGACATTTTCTTTGACTTCATGTATTAATATGTCTTAATTAAAACAATGTTAAAAGAAATCAATAAAACTGCTAGATACAACGAAGAGTTAGAAAATGGATTAAAAAAATCTGTAAACCTTTTTTCTTTAAGTAACAGACAGTTTTTATTTGAGCAAATTTTAAATTATTCGACTAATTTAGATTGCCAACCAACTGTTTTTGCTCGACAAGAAATAGATGAAGCTGTGAAAGAGAGTTTAGAAATTAAAACTATTATTGCAGAAACTTCAAATTATCAACTTGATCTTGCTGTTAATGAATTAATTTTATCAAAACTACAACATACTAGTATTTCTACACTTAAGCGAATTAGGGATAATATAAAGCAGTTTGAATTTTCACCTACATTAAATTTAACTTTTAGTGCTAAAATCGGGTCAAACATAGATAGAAGCATAGCTTTTAAATTGCAAAGTGATGATATCAATCCAGATGAATTCAGTCGTTTCAAAGAACATGTCATTCAATCATTCACAAGTGAAGGCTTTGATCTCAATACAATAAAAGATGAGAAAATTAAAAAGATGCTTAAATTATGTTCTGAAAAATCAGAGGAGCATAATTTTGATAAAATATATAACAAAATTACTAAAATTAATTCTCTGTTAAAGTCTATTCCTAATCAAGAATCAAATACCAATATTAACTTTGCAAATGTATTTAGACTAATCGTTTGGTTTGATGAATTTAAGAAGTCAAAGGATCAGCATATTGAATCTAAGCTTAGATACTACATTAGTAAATTGTTTACAATCAATATTGAAAATATTTATAATATTTTCTATGAATTGAACGACTCTAGGAAAAGTCATCTTATTGATGTTTTTAAAATCGGTCTATTCAACCAATCCCTAGAATTTGATAAAGCATGGAATTTAATCGATAATGAAAATAGAGACTTAGTGAATATTTGTATTAATGGTGAGGATGAAAATGATCTTAGTTATAAAAGATTGGCTTATCTTGCTAGATCAAGTGGAATGAATGAAGAAGTAGGAGAATTAGATCTAACTTATCAAGCAAACTTATCTGAGTCGTCTAGAGCAGATGTAATCAATAGATTATCAGACTTAGCTGCACTAGGTAAACTCAAAGAACATTTTGAAAATGCTCTTAATGTTATTCTTAAAATTTTTAGCGAAGGATCTTCTAGCAAAGCTGAATCATATGAAAGTTTACTCAAAGAATATAGTGAGCTCAAAGGAAGTTTACTTCCGTCTTCATTTATTGATGGAGATATTGATTTCTCAACTTGCAACGTATTTAAACCTAAAACTACTTTCAAGGCATCTATAAGCTACCTAGTAAATTACGTTAAAAGAAAGACTCTTCAAGCAGTCACTCAAAATTCAGATCATAACTCTATGGATTATTTTTGGAAATCAAATAATTTAATTCATTTGATACTCTATATAATGCATAAGAATGTTCTTATGAAATCTTTATATCATGAAACTGAAATAAAGTATGCTAGGAGTTCGTTTATCGATGAGTTTAAAGAACAAGAAGAGTTTATTGATTATGGTGAAAATGAAAATGGGGTTTATATTTTTGGCGTTAATTTAGTTGTTGATGGAGAAAAAATACCTTGTATATTGCAGATACCACAAATTAAATCATTGGAGTCAGCTATACGAAAATCGTTGAGAAAAAACACACCTCCAAATCAAATTTTTGATATGTTGAGGATTAGAATATCTTTACCTTTGACAGTAGAAAAAGATAAAGATAAATTAGATAAATGTTGTGAAATTCTAACTTCTTATTTTATGAATAAATTTGGGAACACTACTTTCGGTGAAACTAAATATACTATGACTGGTAAAGGTATCAAAGAAACTTCTTTAGGGTTTAAAAATTTAAAATTAGTTTTAAGATATCAGTTTACACATGATAAAAGAGCTCAATTTTTAAAGAAACTGGCAGACTCACGTATTCTTGCTTCTCTTGAAGAGCATTCCACTTCAGTTCAGATTCAAGTGATTAATAAAATAACTGAATTACTAGCCCTAGATGACAACCAAGTAAGCTCACTTCAGGAAGTTGATTTTGGTCTTTCTTGTTCAAATATTAAAGGGCAGGTTTTAAATGAGATACTATCTTGCTTTGATGATGTAGTAAGTAATGAAGATAACTTTATTAAAGTAGAGTTACAAATTGTTCCAACAGACACTAAAAAAGATGAATATGATGATCATGAAGATTATTCAAACGCACAAATGGAATCAATTAAAAAAAGGTATCTACCATCGACTAAAGTAGGACTAATACACTCTATACATTTTTTAACATTTAATAAGTTTAACAACATTTGTGAAGTTCCTGGCTTAGATATTAATCAAACCAAGCACATTTATATTCAAATGATGGAATTTATGGTTAATTTAATATGTGAAAATATATCTAACGATGAATTTAAATTGATCTTTGAAGATGGTCTTTATAAAAGGCAAATAAAAACAATTTTGGAAAGATTTTTATCGGAAATGCATGCTATTTCTGCATCTGAAGTTGAATTAGTAACAGAAGAAGCTAAATTGAATTCTAGAATTATACCATTAATTGAATTCTTTAGTTAGAATTATGCCTAAACATTAAAAAGTCCTTAAGGAAATATGGTTTATTTTGCTTCCCTCTCATATTTTGTGGAGGAAGATAAGGAGTGTCTGTTTCTATTAGTAAGTTATCTAAAGGACAATTTTGAAATGCTTCTAGAATATGTTTGTTTTTTGGATAAAAAGTTAAGAGTGCAAAGGATGTTTTGTATCCCTTTTCCCATAATCTTTTAGCATCTTGAAGATCCGAAGTAAAACAATGAAAAATTGCTTTTTCGACTCCTGTTTGCTTAAGTACTGACAGACAATCTTCTATACAATCTTTATATTCTCTTAGGTGGATAATTACAGGCAAATCAAAACGTTTTGCAATTTCACAGTGGTTATAAAAAGATTCTATTTGAATTTCCTTTTTTAAATTATTTTTAAAATAATCCAAACCTGTTTCGCCTATTGCACAAAAGTTTTCTGGATATTTATCCAAAAGATCAAGTATGAATTTGCAGTCTTTATCTGCATTGTAAGGGTGGTTTCCAAGAGTCGAGTAACAATAGCCAGGAAATTGTTCTTGAATATCGAGTGATTTCAAGGTTGATTCGTTATCTATACCTACAACCACTAATTTATTCAAGCCGGCTTGTTGTGCTTTTAGAACTATAGAATCAATTGATTCATCTAAGTCGTCAAATTGAATATGACAATGAGAATCAAAGAAAATTTCTTCGAAGTTTTTTACTTTTGAATTAAACCTAAAAATATCCATTTTGTTTTTTAAATTTTACTTTATTATAAATATAAATTAAAAAATAATCCATTAAAATGCC
>JABJGM010000004.1 GCA_018662325.1 bacterium
AATGATTCACCAAGTAAAATAATAGAACATGGTCTAACTCAAGGTTACGGGAATTGCTTGTCATTCAGTTATGCAATTTGCTATTTATTAAATCAGATAGGTCTAAGGAGTGTAGTAATGCTGGCAGATGCATCTTTCAAAGGATCATCATTTTCAACCCCTGGGCACGCGTGGATTGAAATTTTTCATAATGGTGAAATGATCAAATTTGATCCAACTAATCATTTACAAAATAATATAGATAAAATAAGTGAATTACCTTTTAGAGATGATTTTTTTGAATTCTTAGCTTCACATACCCGTCTTTTAAAAAGATATAAATTCGAAACTAGTATGTTTTCAACAACAAGCCATGCTCAATGTGTAGGGAATTTAATCGATGAACCAAAATCACCAATTGAAGTAATTAAAGCTTCTATTGAAAGTAAAGATCAAATTCTAGGTGTAACAGACAAGTATCACCCAGATTATATAAAAAACTTGCTTCAATGGCAGCTTGTTCAAACTTTTTATGATAAAAAAGGTGTTTCTAGTAAAAATTCAGTAGAAAGAGATATGGTTAATATAGCTATGGTTAATATATCTAATTTGCTAAATGGGCGTTCAACAAAAGAACAGCAAGATGAAAATGAAGATCAAATCCAAATGCATACCATAGACATATCTAAATTCATGGGTATTTTTGGATGGTTAGACCATTTAGTCTTTGATTTAAGTAAAACAGAAAAAGAAAATTTCAATTTCATATCAATCGTTGAAAATATTTTTAACTGCGTAAACCCTAATTCTATAATTAAAGAAATTAAAAAAGAAGCTCCCGTAATTTTCGCTTTACTGATTGAATCTTTTAAGTTTATTAGTTTAACCCATGAAGGTTTACTATACCGTAATCAACAAAAATTAAAACAAAAATTCAAAGCCTTCAGTAATGATTATATTGAATATTTTTCTAATATCGATGTCTCTGAACACACTTCTCAAGGTGTAGAAAGCTACATTTATGAAGCTATGGTAGGATCTATAGAGCAAACCGATTTTGAATTTAGAGAAATATCAGATGTATTGGGTTATCCTGCATTTGAAATTTCAGATTTAGAGGATAGCATTGATTATCAAGTTGCACCTATAAGATTGCAAAAATTAAAAAAAGCTTTATCTAGCTTTTCAAAAAGAACTCAAGACTTTAATGAATACGAATTACGTGAAATTCAACACGGTGATTGCGCCTCTAAAATAGTATTTAGAAAATCACAAATCCCACACTCTATTATTGTAAAAGATTTCACTTACAAACCACAAATTCAATCGAAAGGAATCATACTTAGTTCAAGTAAAAAAGGTGTCGAAGATGAATACAGATATCAGATGCCAGAAGGTTCATTACAGTCAATCGAAATGATTGTATTAACTTGCATAGAATCAAGGATAGATTTAATGATACCATCTCTAGATATTAACGACGAAAATACTGCAAAGTTATATAAAATTCCTTTTAGCAAGGGGCTAAGAGTTAACCATAAATTAATTACTAGAAAAATATACAACATTCTTCTAGGTTCGATTCATGGAATCCTGAAGTTTAAAGATCCAAAACTTCGAAATATGCATCAGATTATTATTCAAAACGATGAAAGAGTTGTTGAGTTAAGAAAAGGTTTTTTTAATAACAAAAAAATAATTGAGGTTATTTAATTGAAATCCAAGTATTAGAATCAAACTAAGTTCAAGAACTCATAAATCTTGCAAAGCGCAAAAATTTTAAAATTATTTCCAAATACCAACAAAAAGCTCCTTCGTGAGCTTTTTTCAATAGTAAGAAAGAATAAAAAAGCCTAAATGATTAAAAGGCAAGGCTCATCTAATCTACAAAGTCAAAAAAACCTTCAACATCTTAGTCCAAAGCTTAAGTTGTCCAAACTGGCAGGGTCAAGAGGATTTGAACCCCTACTTGCGGTTTTGGAGACCGTCGTGCTACCATTGACACTATGACCCTATATAAATGTAAGTTAACTTTACTAAAATTTAGATTTTTTTTCAAGTGCTTATTAATACTTATTTATAATTTATATCTTTGCTACATTGTGTATATTATGATATAATTAAAAGATATAAATAAATCAAATAATGATATTTGGAAGGCCAGAATTTCATGATCTTGTAGAGACTCAAGAAGGTCATGAAAATCAAAGTTTAAATAATTTAAACACACAAAGAGATAATCTTCAAAATCAAACAAGACAAAAGGTATATAAACTAAAACAAGAAGTAGAAGATGAAGACTTCAAGGAATATCTTAGCGCCCATAAATCTTTATTAAATGAATTTGCATTTGGAAATCGTGAGTTTAATTATTTTGAAAAAATTGAAATAAAAAACTGTCTTGTATTAGCAAAGTTATTACTACTAAGAGGAAGTGATAAAGAGTTTTTAACAGATGGTGAAATTCAAAGATTTCATGAGGAAAAATCTCTCGAGAGTATTATTGATCAAAACTTATTACCTTTGTTTGGTAATTTTTATTTAGAGTGTCCAGTTGATAATCCAATTCAACCTTTGGATGTAGAAGGTAATCCAGTTCATGGCTATTTTAGCGATCGGTTTCTAAGGATGAGAATTGATTTTATCAATCAACCTGTAGTTCAAAATTTCGTACATCTTAATCAAGATGGTTCTAGACAAGAATCAAAGTATATTAGAGTAAAGGAGTTTGTTATTAGTAACGGTTCACCTTTAACTTTTCAAGAGCCAGTTTATATTCCAATGTCAAGTGTAGTAGCGTCAAAAGAAAATCTAAATAGACTTAAAATTCTTGAATTAAAAACAAATGAAGATATATTGATCGAGCAAGCATACAAACTAGATTCTGATTTACGTGACCTAGACTCTGGAAATTTAAATCAAGCAGCAGTAAATGTACTAATAGAAAATTTCCAAGATATACCAGTACCAAAACAAAAGAATCTTACTAGGATAATAGCAATTAATTATCCAGATATATTTTTTTCTAATCAAGATGTCTTTAGTGAAATATTAAACAATTCAACTCTCTATGATTTTGCTTGTAGAGCAGTTTCAAAAAGAAAGTTTGAATTTTTCAAACATATCTCAGGGATACAAAGTTTAAATTTAAATATTTTTGATGCGATTTCTGTTTCAGATATGGATACAGAAGAATTAATTAGTTTTTATACGAATTATAAATCTATAAAAAAACATTTATTAAAAGAAATTAAAATTCCTTCTAAAAGAATGTTAAAGATTTTTATTCAAGGTCAAGGAAATAAGCTTGAATATTTAAGAGAAAGGTTTTCACAAGACAATGAAATAATACCTCCAGAATTATTAGAAATATTGAATTTAGAAAAAATAGAATCCTGCGACAGATTTAACTATGAAATGTATACATTGCTTAAGCATTCGCAAGACTTTAAAAGAATCCTGCAGCCAGAAATTTATGCAAGAATTTACAGACATAGCATAGAACTTTTAGATACAAGCAATAGCCCACGATCTCTCATTTACCAAAGTCTATCAATAGATGAGTTCAATCAAATCAATAGTTTCTTGACTGAATATTCTAATATTGCATATTTTATTAAAAATATAAACGGTATAAACAAATTTAACTTATTAAATTTGGATAAATTTAAGCATATGCAACAATCCGAACCGGAGTATTTTGAGTTATACTACTTCATTAACTATATGTATTCAGAGTTATACTTGAATAAAACACAAATATTACAAACATCTATTGATTTAGTTAGAAACTCACAAGATGAATCCTTAAGGCAATTTGCAGCAAAAGTTTACATTGGAATGGGAGGATTGGTAAGTAATTTAACAAATCAAGAAATTATTTATCTTGAAACTATATCATCAGGTAGTGCTGTAATAGATTATTCCAATCTTCTAACTGAAGAAAACCATAGATTGATTGTCTCAAATTCGAATCCTATTTCTGTCAGTGTTTATTTTTCTATGCTTATCGCGATAAAAAGAAGTCAAACGGGAAGTCAAACGGGAAGTCCAAGCCAAGCTATCCAAGAAAAGTTAAATTTATATAATAGACTTTCTAATCAAGCAGTTTTTTTAAATACAACTCTTATATTGTCTCATGAAACTGGTGATTCTCAGTTTAGTGTTCTTAAAGAAAGTGCTGATGGATTTGACCCATCAGATATTATATCGCTAGCAAGTAGAGGAGAGGCAAATGTTAGTTCGATTAGATTTGATGATACAGAAAGTTCTAAATCTATTTTCAGTAGAATTCCTGAGGTAAATGGAGATTTAACTTTGTATATAGGAGCACATGGATCACCCGGAAGACTAAGTTTTGGTAATACAGGACGGTATACTTTGGATAACTTATATGAATCATTAAAACAATATCTAATAAATTCAAGACCTGAAAAACCTAAATTAAACTTAATATTTACATCCTGTTATAGTGGTGAGAATTCAAGAAGATTAATTTCAAAAATTAAGAATGATCAAGATTTAAATTATGGAGAAGGTTACGATATAATGTTTCTTTCGAGTTCAAATGACAGGTCATCAACTTACAAAGTATCAACTGATTCCTGGGGAGTTGAAAACAGACGACCAAGTGATAACAACGAGGAAGGCCTAACTTATCACGAGTTGTTTACGAACATAGAGCCGCGAGGTTTCGTAACAAGAATCAAAGATACTGGCAATTTTAGGGAAAGAGTGAATTCCAATTTTACATTGTTTACATTAGATGGAGAGCAGTTTTAATTCAAACTTGCTATTAATTCAAATAAAGAATAAACTCAAGAAAAAATGAGAATCAATAAATTTTTAGCGCAGGCCGGATACGGATCTCGAAGAAAATGTGAAGAATACGTTTTAGGAGGATTAGTGACAATCAATGGAGAAGTAATTACAGATCTAGCAACTCAAGTCCAAGAGTCTGATAAAGTTGAAATTAATCAAGAAAGACTAAAGGCAAAACAAGATTTTTCATATTATAAATTTTATAAACCAACAGGCTACGTTTGCTCGACTAATGCAGATGGGGGACCAAGTATCTTTGACTTACTTCCGCTCAAACCTGGCTTAACTTATATTGGAAGACTGGATAAAGAATCCGAAGGACTTTTATTGATTTCGGACGATGGAAGACTTACGTACAAACTAACTCATCCAAAATTCAAGAAAGAAAAGGTTTATCTAGTTAGAACCGACAGGAGTATTACAGACGGAGAGATTTCAAGAATGCAATCAGGAATGTTGATAGACGGAGTAATGACTCAAAGGGCAGAAGTTGAAAAATTAAACCAAAGGTCATTTGAGATAACTCTTACAGAAGGAAGAAATCGTCAAATTCGTAAAATGTGCCGAAAACTTGGGCTTCGAGTTCATAAACTAAAAAGAATTGAAGTGGGAAGTATAAAATTAGAAGAACTAAATCCTGGTCAATACATAGAGCTAAATAAATCGGAAATGAATATAATTAAGCAAATACTAGAAAATTAAAAAAAGACTTTCAATTAGAAGGTCTTTTTTTGGAGGCGGCAGTGGGAATCGAACCCACGATAAAGGTTTTGCAAACCTCTGCCTTAGCCACTTGGCCATGCCGCCACGGCATAAAAAAAATGGTGCCTAGGCCGGGAATCGAACCCGGACTTCACGAGGAAACAAGATTTTAAGTCTTGCGCGTCTACCAATTCCGCCACCCAGGCAAGCTATTAAGCACCATGTAGATTTATTGTATCAAACCAAAATTAAAATACAAGAGATTAATTTAATTGGAAAGTTTTCAATGAGTCTATTAATTTATCGGCTTCTAAAAAAGGATCCTGAGGGTCATAAGCAGATGTTGCAATGTAACCTTTGTTTTCCTTTGTCAAATAAACTTGCACATACTCCACCAAGTCACTACTTAAATCCAACCTACCATTAAATCTAATCATTATAGTTGTAGTTGGATTTCCTCCTACTAAAGAGCTGGTAATTTTACGATCTAATTCCTGGTAAGTATTAAGTTGTTTTTTGTTATTTTCAATGATTGATTCTGCAAAAAGTTCACTCTTAACCGAAGTTCCAAGGAATACTTCCTCTATTATTATATTTGAAGTAAAAAACTCAGACTTTTGATTTGATAAAAATGCAACCAAAGCTTTATTCGAAAATTTATTTTCAAGCTGATTCTGCTTCAAAATTTCAAACGAAACTGGATATTGAATCCTAAATTCTTTATGTTCAAAAAATGAATATTGATCTCCAGGAAGAATAGTTGGTGTGTAGGTGGTAGTTGATTCTAAGTTCCCAGATGGAGAAAGACCACATCCAAAAAGTAGAAAACAGCTCATTAATAAAATAGTAAATCTTTTCATAATATGAATTAAAACACCTATATTATAGATGCTTTAATTTCAAAACCAAAATTTAAATTAATTAGGAATTTATTTTATTCAATTTTAAATCTTTTCCATCGAAATCAATCTTAATAATTCCCGCGAATTTTTCTTTCAAAAGTAAATTAGCAAGTTTAGATTCTACTTCTCTTTTGAAAGCACGATTTAAAGGTCTAGCCCCCATAACTGGGTTGTACCCAATTTCGGCTAAAAATTCCTTAGCTTTTTTAGTGAATTCAATTGAAATACTTTTATCTATTAGTCTTACATTTAATTTTTCAATTACAATATCACATAGATCTAAAATATTCTCTTTATTTAAAGGCGCAAAATGTATAATCTCATCAAATCTATTTAAAAACTCAGGTCTAAATGCCGCTTTTAAAGCTGAATCAACTTTAAATCTTCCCTCTTGATTTTCAGATTCATCTTCAATCATAAATTCAGCTCCTACATTTGAAGTTGCAATAATAATAGTGTTTTTGAAACTTACAGTCCTACCCTTAGAATCCGTTAGCCTTCCTTCGTCCATCATTTGCAGGAAAATATTTAATACACTTCTATGAGCCTTCTCAAGTTCATCTAGTAAAATAATACTGTAGGGTTTCACAGATACTTTCTCAATTAAATTACCACCCTCTTCATAACCAACATATCCAGCTGGAGCTCCGATTATCTTTGAAGCACTATGACTTTCCATGTATTCACTCATATCTAATCTTATAATAGAGTCTTTGGATCCAAACATTGTAGTAGCCAAGGATTTCACTAATTCTGTTTTTCCAACTCCAGTAGGACCTAAAAATAAAAAGGTACCTATTGGCTGATTGGGATCGTTAAGTCCTGCTTTTGATCTTCTAATACAATCTGAGACTTTATTAATAGCATCACTTTGCCCAACCACCATTTTAGATATTAAAGATTCAAGCTCTAGAAATTTTTGAGCTTCATTTTCATTGATATCCATAACAGGAACTTTTGCAATCTTTTCAATAATTTCTTTGATATCATTTACACTAACCTTAAAATCAGCAGTTCTAGCTAGTTGGGTTTTAATCTCGGCAGCTTTTTCAAAATTTTCTTCCTCTAAAGCTTTATCAAGTTCAGTTTTTAATTCTTGTCCTTCAATATTAAAAGATTTCCTCGCGCAAGCTTCATCAATAATGTCGATAGCTTTATCAGGTAGGAATCTATTTTGAATATATTTATTAGATAGTTTTACAGTCTGCTGGATTGCCTCATCAGAAATCTCAACCCCATGAAATTTTTCATAATTATCTTTTAAGCCATTAAGAATTTCAATAGATTGCTCTATACTTGGTTCATTTACGGTAACTGGTTGAAACCTTCTTTCTAGAGCTGCATCATTTGCAAAATACTTTTTAAATTCCTTTTGAGTGGTAGCGCCAATCGTAGCAAAATCACCTCTAGCTAAAGCTGGCTTTAAAATATTAGCCACATCGAGTTGTCCTTCTTGCCCTCCAGCTCCAACGATTGTATGGATTTCATCAATAAATAAAATTAATTCCCCTTTGGAGTCTTTTAGCTTATCAATAAGTTTTTTAATATTTTCTTCAAAAGAACCTCTATATTTAGTCCCACTTACAAGACTATTTACATCAAGGGCAAAAATTCTTTTGTTTTTAAGTTTTTCTGGAACCTGACCTTTATTAATTTTATCAGCTAAACCTTCAGCAATAGCAGTTTTTCCAACTCCAGGCTCTCCAAGTAAAAGGGGGTTGTTCTTTGACTTCCTAGATAAAATCTCTATAACTCTGTCAATTTCTTCATCTCTACCAATTACTGGGTTTAATTTATTTTCTTCAGCTAACTTAGATAGATCAGTGCCAAAGCTAGAAATATCAGTCTGACTTTCATCTTGTGAACTATGCTTGCTGGATTGTTTTGAAGATGATCCTATTAAAGATTGAATAAATTCAGATTTAGAATTTAAACAAATTTGACTTAAAAATTTCACATCTACTTTTGCCATAGCATATTTAAATATAGAATTTAAGTGCCTAGAGATCTCTGGACCTAAATTAATATTTTTAGGATTTACCGTTTCAGATCTAAGCGGAATGGATTTGGCAGCCTGGCTAAGAATTGCGTTGATATCAACACCATTATTAGATAAGTATAAGTTCAGTTCTGATTTTTCAAATTTCAACAAAGCTACAAATAAATGATCAACCGTAGTTTGATTGGAATTTTTGTTTTTAGAAATTTCAAATGCATCTAGAATAATTTGTTTGGCATTTGATGTGAATTTTGAAAAGAATCTTGCTTGAGAATTTGTACGGGGGTTGTTTTGGAAGAAGTCATCATAGAAGGCCCCGTTTAAATCAAAGAAATTCATATGTAAAAATTAAATTAGCACTCTAGAGTATAGAGTGCTAATTTATAGAAGTCAAGTATTATGGTATAATTTTAATTATCTTTTAGTTATAATTTGATCAACCAATCCATATTTTAGAGCTTGTTCAGCAGATAGGAAATTATCCCTGTCTGTATCTTTGCAAACTTGATCATATTTAGTTCCAGTATGATCAGAAATAATTTTATTAAGTCTTTCTTTGGTTTTAATTATGTGGTTAGCATGGATTTCAATATCCGAAGCTTGCCCCTGGATTCCTCCAAGTGGCTGATGAATCATCACTTCAGCATTTGGAAGGCAGTATCTTTTACCTTTAGTACCTGCACATAAAAGCACAGCACCCATAGAAGCTGCAATTCCTAGGCATATAGTGATAACATCAGGCTTAATTAATTGCATAGTATCGTAGATTGCAAGACCGGCTGTTACATGTCCACCAGGAGACTGTATATATAGAGTGATATCTTTTTTAGAATCTTCTCTCTCTAAGAATAACAATTGAGAAATAATTGAATTGGCTACCTGAGGGTTTACTTGTGATCCTAGGATTATAATTCTATCCTTTAATAATCTAGAGTATATATCGTAGGCTCTTTCGCCTCCAGCAACTTTTTCAATTACTGTTGGGGTCAAAATTGTATTTGTAATATCTTGACTGTCACCATTATAAAAAGAAGTGAGCATAAATTTAGGTTAAATTTCCCTAAAATTATAACTCACTTAACTTAAAATAAAAATAAGATTTTATCTATATATTATCCAGAAGTTGGAAAAGTGTCTAAAAACTTACTTGCAATCGCTGAATTTGGATTACCTTCTTGTATGTATTGACTCCTTATGTTGTTTGCAATTTCAGATCTCTTAGACGAATTGCTTTCCTGAGTCTTCAAGAAATTTTGCATTACAGATACTAAAGAAACAAATCCAGGGTTGGTAGCTTTACTTTCAATCGCCAGCGGTTGTTTTAAATTATTTACAAAAGTATTAGCGTCAGCTGATTGTAATTCCGACTCATAGTTTTCCAAGGTTTTAGTCTCAAATCCACTCGGTACATTCAGCCTAGATGATTCAGGTCTTATTATAAGTCGATTTTTAGTAGCTTCTCCTTCGGCTTGATATGTAAGGTAGCTTGATAAATCAGATGCTTTGTCTTCAGAAAAAGGATTTAGTCTTAAATCAAAGACTGATTTTTGTTGATGTTGACTCAGATTGAATTCCTCACGTACCGTCTGAGTAACTTCTTCTTGACTCTCTTGGGATTCCTGCTCAGAAACTTCTAAATTTGAGTTCAAGCTTGAATTTGTGTGATCATTACTTCCTCCCATTAATTTATCTAATACTAGTGTAATGATTGCAGATAGCTTCTGAAGCAAGTTTTGATCGCTTGAAAATATTTCAGATATATCCGACATTATATTGTGCGCTAAATCTTCCCTGGAGTCTCTTGATTGATTTTGTGCCTCTTCTGCTTTTTGTATTGCAACTTGTTCAGGCGTTAGGTTTTGTTCGGTTGTCTGAGTTCCTTGTAGCGAGTCTATTGATTGAACCATAGTTGAAGTACCATCAGGATTTTCAACTAATTCAGAAGTCTTTATTTGTGCGTTACTTTGGTTTGGAATTTCTACCCCTCCGGATAATCTTACACCTGAAAGACTTAAAGGAGGGTTTATATCAAGTGTCACATCTTGATTTAAAGTAGCGGTTAAATTATTTACAGTATATTTACCGTCAAGCACAGATGAAAATCTAGAAAGTTGAGATTTTAGATTTAATCCGTCCATCATACTTTCTGCCGTCATAGAAAGTCCAGCCTTTAATACAACCCTACCGGACAGTGTTGGATTGAGAGTGTTATTAAACTCTATAATTCTTGGCCCTGCGGACTCTCTTGAGTCTATAGAGTCTTCATGGGAGTTAGATTGTGATTCAGGAGTGCGTGAATTCATATTATTAAGTGTTTAGATTATTATCATTTATTATAGCATGATACTTCATGAATGTCACGATTTTCAGGCTTAAAGATTGCTAAAAGATAATTATATATTAAAAAAAACAACATGTCAGAAGTACTGAAAAAACGAAAATGCCTTTAGTATAAGGAATAATAGATTCTACGAAAAAAAATATAAAAAAAGTCTAAAAAAGTGTTGACTTTAATAAAATGCTTGATAGAATAGGTTTACATTCAGAGACGAACAGAAGACCTTTAACAGATAGAATTCAGCAGAGAATCTTGCAATTATACTCAATAATTTTTTTTAAAAATTTTATATAAAATTTTTTATTTTTGAACAGAGCTTCAAATCTTTCTAATGGAGAGTTTGATCCTGGCTCAGGATTAACGCTGGCGGTGTGTCTAATACATGCAAGTCGAACGGGAATCTTCGGATTCTAGTGGCGGACGAGCGAGTAACACGTTGGAACCTGCCCCGAACTCAGGGATAAGCACTGGAAACGGTGTCTAATACCGGATAGTCCCGAAAGGGTAAAGATTTTTCGGTTCGGGAGGGGCCTGCGTCCTATCAGCTTGTTGGTAAGGTAATGGCTTACCAAGGCTATGACGGGTAACTGGTCTGAGAGGATGATCAGTCGCGATGGAACTGAGACACGGTCCATACTCCTACGGGAGGCAGCAGTAGGGAATATTCCACAATGGGCGAAAGCCTGATGGAGCAACACCGCGTGGTCGATGAAGCATTTCGGTGTGTAAAGACCTTTTCTGAGGGAAGAATTATGACTGTACCTTAGGAATAAGCACCGGCTAACTCCGTGCCAGCAGCCGCGGTAATACGGAGGGTGCAAGCGTTATCCGGAATTATTGGGCGTAAAGCGTCTGTAGGCGGACAATTAAGTGTAATATTAAAGACAACAGCTCAACTGTTGCGTCGTATCACATACTGGTTGTCTAGAGGCTTGGAGAGGTTAGTAGAATTCTACATGTAGGGGTTAAATCCGTAGATATGTAGAGGAATACCAAAAGCGAAAGCAGCTAACTGGACAAGTTCTGACGCTCAGAGACGAAAGCGTGGGGAGCAAACAGGATTAGATACCCTGGTAGTCCACGCCGTAAACGATGGATACTCGGTGTCAGGTTACTCAATCGACCTGGTGCCTAAGCTAACGCGTTAAGTATCCCGCCTGGGGAGTACGGTCGCAAGATTAAAACTCAAAGGAATAGACGGGGACCCACACAAGCGGTGGAGCATCTTGTTTAATTCGATAATAAGCGGGGAACCTTACCTAGGCTTGACATCCCACAGAATTTTTTGGAAACAGAAAAGTGCCTTTTGGAACTGTGGTGACAGGCGCTGCATGGTCGTCGTCAGCTCGTGCCTTGAGGTGTTCGGTTAAGTCCGTAAACGAGCGCAACCCTAGTCGCATGTTGTATTTTCTCATGCGAGACTGCCGGTTACAAATCGGAGGAAGGTTAGGTCGAAGTCAGATCAGCATGGCCCTTATGCCTAGGGCTACAAAGGTGCTACAATGGTATGTACAGCGGGCAGCAAAGGAGTGATCCTAAGCCAATCCCTTAAAGCATATCTAAGTTCGGATTGTAGTCTGCAACTCGACTACATGAAGTTGGAATCGCTAGTAACCGCATATCAGCCATGGTGCGGTGAATTTGTTCCTGGGTCTTGTACTCACCGCCCGTCAAGTGATGAAAGGTGGGGGCGCCCAAAGTCCCTCGATTCAGAGGGCCTAAGGTGAAACCACTGATTGGCACTAAGTCGTAACAAGGTATCCGTAGGAGAACCTGCGGATGGAATACCTCCTTTCTATATATAGGAGATGCCGTAGACTGGTAACAGTCTTGTAGGTATGATTGAGCGAAGTTTTACTTCGTTTAATATTGAGTGCATGTATTCTCTGTTGAATTCTATTTGTTATAAAAAACACATTATAAAAATGTGTTTTTTTGTATTTTTAAAATATAAATAAAAGTTTACTTATTAAATGAAAGCTAATTTTTAAATTACCTATTTTTTAAATTAAGTATCCTATTGCAATATTATCTGATTTAGGCTTTTTAAAACCTGGATATGGTTTATTTTGAGTGGTTAATCTCTTGTTTTGCATTACTAATAAAGCTTCTTTGGAAACCTCTTTAATTGCTCCTTTAAAAACTACATTTTTAATTTGAAATCCGTAAGTTAAAAAAAGTCTCGATGAGATTTTATCGTAAATTCTTTTTATATCTGAAATATTAGTAAAATCTAAAATATTTCTATTTAGAATATCTCGTATAAACATATCAGAGTAATTAAAAAATTCTGAGTATAAGATTAAATTATACTCTGTGATCATTTCTTTTATTCCGCCTAGTAGTATAAGATTGTAGAATATTTCATCTTCGAATTGATCTGAGATTCCATCTGAGCAAATAATAATTCCAGATGAATTTTCAACTTGAAGTGTCTGATTGTTACTATTTGAAAAAGTTACAGCATCGGGTTTGAAACCAAATGATTTTACAATACACTGATTTGCCATCGAGTATAAATTTTCATCACTTTTGTTTGGCCACATTGATCTTAAAAAAGAAATAGTAAGATCATTTTCCAAAGGCGATTTGTGAAAAAACCCCTTTTTTTGTAGCTTAGAAATCAAGGTATCATCCGAATTTAACTTGTAAAATCCTTTAAATAAATCAAAGAGATATACAGGGGAATCACCAATTGAACAAATATGATATGCGTTTGTGCTAATTTTAATTGCACTAGACATAGTTGTGCCTGAATTACCATCGTTAAACTCATTACTTTTCATTAAATTAACAAGTTGTTGATTTAATAGATATACGCCTTGCTGTATAAATGAAGATCTCGAAAACTCATTAATTGATTTTAGATTAACATGAAAACTTTCTATGAACTTTGAAAATTGATTTCCAATAAATGCTGATATATCTTTAGAGTTAATACCACTACCCACACCATCACAAACAATTAAATAGTTTGTTGATGATGAAATAAAATCTTG
This sequence comes from bacterium, assembly GCA_018662325.1. Lineage (GTDB taxonomy): Bacteria > Patescibacteriota > Gracilibacteria > UBA1369. The sequence continues at coordinate 13,741 of JABJGM010000004.1, forward strand.
ATTTTCTGATTTACACAGAACTTCTGTGTCTTCAACTTTATATCCAATATGACAAAAGACTTTTTCATGATTTTCAGCAGTAATTCGTTCTATATCAGATTGGTTTATTCCAGGTAATGTATCATCAAATAAGTCAAATTCGCAAAGAGTATCAAATATATCGTCTGATCCAACTAGTGTATTTTCGTCAAATATAAAGTCAACTACTGTATCACGTTCTGTTTCATTTGCTGGAAAATCTAAACAGATTATTCGAGTAGATCTATCGAGATCAAATTTCACCTTATTTAAAATTTGTACAAATTCATGATCTTCATTGTAATTAAGTAATAAATGATTAATTGTATCAATTGTATAAGTTCTTAATAAATTTACATTTAATTTTCCCTCTTTATAAAAAAGACAGGACTGAACTTTTTCAAATTCAATTCTTAGTTTTAATTTTTCTAAAATATCCATTGTGTTTTATAATTTTATTAATTATAACAATATAATATTAAATAGCAAACACTTGACAAATTAAAAATAAAAGTATAATATGATTAAAATAAATTCAAATGACTATGTCAAATCTTAACAAGGTAGAATCTAAGTCTGCAGGTTCTGAAACTAGTAACGCAAGTAATCAAATTATCGATCTATTAAAACCATCATTATTAGACACCAAGGAGAATACTATTGAAGGAAGAATTGTTAATTCTTTTAATTTAAGCCTTCAGGGTACTTTATCAGTATCAGAAGATATAGAAGATATAGAAGAGATTCCGTTTCATGAAATTGACTTTATAGATCCTGTAGAAGAATTCATTTCTAAAAATCCAAATTTAACAGAACGTATTACGTCTAGTGTGACAATCCCAGCCTCATCATATTCTTCGATAGGTGTAGAAAAAGAAGGGGTTAGAAAGCACAGTAACCAGGATTACATTTACATCACCAACTCATGTGTAATTGTTTGTGATGGGATTGGAAGTGGTGATTTATCAGATGAAGTAGCAAAGGAGTTGGCTGAACAGGTTTCAGAGTTTAGTCCAAAGCTTTATAGCTGTAAGAATGAAGCAGAAGCTTTAGCAAAAGTAAATATTGCATTGAATGAAATAAATCAGGTCTTTATAGAAAAAAAAGAGAAAGACCCTTTTAAATACTCGGAATCTGGTTCAACTTTAGCTGCAGTTTTCAGTAATTCTAATGGTAAAAAATTAGTATTTACATTAGGTGATTCGGAAGTTATTAAGTTAAACCTATTAGGAGATGTTGAAAGTCTTACGAGTTCTTATTTAGATACATTATTTGGTTATACGCTTGAGGCTTTAGGAATTCAAAATCCTGTAAGATTTAGTGACCTAAGTTTTCAAGATTTTGTAAGTCAACTGAGATTGGAGTTTCCATCGATAAATACTTCAGCGTCAACTCAAGATTTTTTCGATGTTTTATGTTCTAGTTACCCTCAATTAAAAGGACTAATTAGAGCAGCGCAAGGTTATTTACAAGATGAAGCGAAATTTAAAAAAGGAAAACAAATAGTAGTTAAAGGAGCAATGGGAAATGTTAGTGTGTCTAATTGCAACCTAAAAATTGTAGACCAGAAACAAAATGAATTCTTATTAACGGTTACAGATGGCGTTACCGATCAAATGACTTACGATCAAATAGGACAAGTCTTTTTGTATGGTTCCATAAAAAATATTATAAGTGAGTATTTAGAGTCAAATCCAAATCTTATAAATGTAAAAGGAATAGATTCAATTCTGGATTCAGATTCAATAATTGATATAGATAAAAAGTTAAATTTATCTAAAATAATAAAAAAGTTAATTTCAAAAATAAACCCAAGAAAGCTTTTTGGTAAATCTGATTTATTAAAAGAGGGTGATTTAAGACAGGTTGTGTTAGATGGTGGTACTGAAGAATTACTAAAGGAATCATTAGCTAACATGTTAGATGAAAGAAGAGGATTTACAGGATATAAGATTCCAAAAAAAGATAATATCAGCCTAGCTACAATTTAAAATAAAAACAAGCACCGCAAGGTGCTTTTTGAAAATAAAAAAATTCTTTGGCTGTAGCAGAAGGTACATCGAAGAATAGAGAAGTAAAACAATTTAAAGTTTAAGCAAAGAGAGTTATTAAAGCAAGATTAGGGAGAATTATACTTGCATTATTTATGATAAAAAAACCACTCTTATTGAAGTGGTGGGCGATGGAGGACTTGAACCTCCGACCTCGTCATTATCAGTGACGCGCTCTAACCAGCTGAGCTAATCACCCAAAGGGTATGTGGTGGAGCATATCGGAGTCGAACCGATGACCTCCTGCGTGCAAAGCAGGCGCTCTAGCCAACTGAGCTAATGCCCCACATAGCTTTCATATGAAAGTAAATTTATTTTAACCTCTTGTGAAAAAAAATCAAGTCTTTTTTTTTAAAAAAACTTGATGACTCATATCATATGTGATATATTTTTATAGAAAATTAACCTAAAGTATAAATGAGTAACACGGTAACAGAAAAAATAGGAAGAATTATTACTAAAGCAAGAGAATCTAGAGGTTTTACCCAGTCGGAGTTGGCAAAATTATTAAACACAAGTCAATCAGCAGTCGCAAGAATGGAAAAAGGCGAACAGAACTTCACAACTGATACCTTAAGTAAAGTTAGTAATGTTTTAAAGAAAGATATTATAACGCTATCCAAAGGAGAATTAAACTTTAAAATCCAGGGTAATACCAAGCTTAGCGGTGAAATTTCAATTAACTCATCTAAAAACGGAGCTGTTGCAATTTTATGTGCAAGTTTACTAAACAAAGGCACGACCATCTTGCATAACGTTCCACATATTGCAGAGGTTGAGAGGATAATAGAAGTAATAGAATCAATCGGAGTAAACGTCAAATGGTTCAATCAAAAGTCCATAGAGATAAAGACACCAAAATCATTTTCTACAGAAAATTTAAATATTGAATCTGCAAAGAAAACTCGTAGTGGTATGCTGTTACTTGGAGTATTAAGTCATTTCGTGCCTGAGTTCAATTACCCAACAACAGGAGGATGCAATTTAGGTAAAAGAACAAGCAACCCACATTTCCTAGGTCTTGGAGAGTTGGGGGTGCAAGTAGAGGTTACGCCCGATGCTTATATATCAAGAGTAAAAGGTGAAATTCAAGATGAGGTAATACTATATGAGTCTGGGGATACAGTTACCGAGCAGATTCTACTAAGAGCAGCAAGGCTCGATAGACAAACTGTAATTAAATACTGTTCAGCTAACTATATGGTTCAAGATCTAATTTGTTTTCTACAAAAGTTAGGAGTGAGTATCGAGGGAAACAAATCAACCACAATAAAGATACATGGCGCTAATGAGATTTCAAAAAGAGTCGAGTATACAATCTCTGAAGATCCTATTGAGTGTATGTTCTATATTACCGCTGCAATTATTACGAAATCTGAATTACTTATAAAGAGATGCCCAATCGAATTTTTGGAGCTTGAGCTGTATAAGTTAAAGCAGATGGGCTTAAAATATGAAATTGTAGAAAAATACAAAGGTCAAAACAACCATGTTGAGCTTGTTGATATCAAGTTGTTCCCAAGTGAATTAACTGCGCTGGAAGACAAGATAGAATGCAGGCCATATCCTGGGTTAAACATGGATAATTTACCTTTCTTCGTGCTAATTGCGACTCAGTCAAAAGGTAGAACTTTGATTCATGATTGGCCATATGAGGTTAGGTCGGAATACTATCAAATGCTTAATAGCTTAGGGGCGGATGTAATTAGAGCAGATATTCACAGATCATACGTAACCGGTGCAACTAAATTTAAGCCAGGTAAATTAACATGCCCGCCAGCATTAAGACCAGCTGCAATACTAATGCTTGCAAAATTAATTGCGAACGGTGAGTCTGAGTTAAGAAACGTGTACTCAATTAGTCGTGGTTATGAGAGCGTTGCTCAAAAATTGAACTCTATAGGAGCCAACATTGAAAAAATCGTATCATTCTAAAGAAAAAAGAAATATGAAAAAAATTTTAATTGCACTAACAGGTATTACTGCTGGCATGATGCTAATTCGATATAGAGAGTCCGTATATCGCTTCACCGGTAAAAACTCCTGGGCTGAACGAGTATTGGGTCAAGGAGGTACTATAACCATACTTGTTATAGTAGGCTGTGCATCTGTTGTACTGTCTATATTGTACCTAACTGGTGCCCTCGATATCTTGCTTGCGAATACCATTGGAAAACTATTTAAATTTCAACTAGGATAGATGATATTAAAAGCCTCAAAAACGAGGCTTTTTGTATACTTATTTAAGTTTTTATGGCCAAGATACACCCCTGATCAAGGTTTAAATAAAGGGAATATCCCATGGATTAAACAAAAGAGAGATTTTATAAAAAAAGTCTAAAAAATATTTGACTTTATCTTAAATATGGATATAATGAGTTCACATTCAGAGATTGGAAGACAGAAAAGACCCTCTGATATGACCTTTAAAAGATAGAAAGCAATGTAATTTTACATGAGTTTATAACAATAGTTATAAGTAGTAGTGCTGATTAAAGTATTAAATAAATAAGTTACGTAATGTATATAGTGGATGCCTCGACTCTAAGTTCCGATGAAGGACGTGGTAAGCTGCGATAAGCCTCGGCTAGATGCTAACAATCTTAACCGGGGATTTCCGAATGGGGAAACCTTATACGAGTAATGTCGTATAACTAGCATAGACTAGTGGATACACAGTGAATTGAAATATCTTAGTAACTGTGGACAAGAAATCAAACGAGATTCCCTTAGTAGTGACGAGCGAACGGGGAGAAGCCCAAACCTACCTTCGGGTAGGGGTTGTAGGACTCCAACATGGAAATGTTATTTATAGAAGAATACTCTGGAAAGAGTAACCAAAGAGGGTGATAGTCCCGTAATCGAAATAATTAATTTTTCCTAGGATGTTCCTGAGTAGGGTCGGACACGTGAAATCCGGCTTGAATCTGGGAGGACCACCTTCCAAGGCTAAATAGGCTTAGAGATCAATAGTGAACTAGTACCGCGAGGGAAAGGTGAAAAGAACCCCGGGAGGGGAGTGAAATAGAAC
>JABJGM010000007.1 GCA_018662325.1 bacterium
AAACAAAAGATATTCCATTTAAAATTGCTGTAGAAGACGATGGAAAATCATTTTACAAACTTACTATCAAAATAAGAAATAAAGTCCTCGCAGACGGTCTTAGTGACGACACTTTTGACACCTCTAACGTAGGCACTCACCTTAATGCAAAGGAATTTAATAAAGCTATCGAAGAAGGAGCAACTGTAATCGATATGCGTAATCATTACGAAGCAGAAGTTGGTACTTTTGAAAACGCTCTTACATTTGATGGAGACACTTTTAGAGAAGTTCTACCAATGGCATTAAAAGAAGTAGAAAACAAAAAAGGTCAAAAAATCCTACTTTTTTGCACAGGAGGAATTCGATGCGAAAAAGCTTCAGCATATTTCAAACACAAAGGATTTACAGACGTAAACCAACTCCACGGAGGAATAATCGACTACAAACATCAATGCGAAAAAGAAAATTTAAATATTAAATTTAAAGGAAAAAACTTTGTTTTTGACGAACGTCTTGGAGAAAAAATCACAGATGACATAATCTCAAATTGCCACCAATGTGGAACCCCTTGCGATGAACACACAAATTGCGCCAACGACGACTGCCATCTTTTATTTATCCAATGCCCTACTTGCAAAGAAAAAACGCAAAACACTTGCTCAAGTAAATGCCAAGAAATCGCACAACTTCCAGTAGAAGAACAAAGAGAATTAAGAAGAAACAAAGTCAAAACCGACTGCCTATCAGTCTACAAATCTCGCCTTCGACCAAAACTCAACGTTTAAAAACAAAAAAGCCCCCTGAAAATCAGAGGGCTTTTTTTTAAAGTAAAATAATTTCATTAGTTTTTAAAACTTTATTTCTTTTACAATGATAAATCTTTTGGATTCTGTAAAAATCAGAACCAGGATATTTAAAAGTAGTTGACTCTAAAAGTTCAATGGAATTACTAACATCTTTCTTTCGTGAATATATAGAAGAAATTCCAAAAAGATGAAAATGTAAAAGTTCATTATGTTCTAATTCAGAAGATTCAAGATCATGCTCAAAGAGCTCAGAATAGTTAGCTTTAAAATCAATAGGACTATAAGGCAAACAGTCTTCAAAGTCATTTAAAGTAAAAGACCTAGAAAAAATTTTAGGTTTAACCTCATCAATTTCTTTCAAAGGAACATTCAAATAAATAGCTTCACTATTAATAGAATCAAAAGATAAACACTTTAAAACCTGATCCTGTATTTCAGAATGCAAAACACTTAAGTTAGCATACTCATATTTAAGGTTAACAGTTTTAAAAATACTTCCCAATGAATCAGCAGGACGTAAATTTTCTGGCAAAATATTCGTATAAGACATATAAAATTTAAATTTTAAAAAACAAATCAAAGCTAACAATTTAAAGAGAAAATGTCAAAGCATTAATTAATCAAGCTGATCATTAGAAAGCGTCTGATAAATATTGCAAGTTTTAAGTAGGTCATCATGAGTACCCACATTTACAATTCGACCTTTATCCATAACCACAATCCGATCTACAAAATGCAAAGTTGACAGTCTATGTGCAATACAAATCATAGTATGATCTTTTGATAATTTCTCAAAAGCATCTGAAATAACTTTTTCAGATTTTGAATCAAGTGCAGACGTAGCTTCATCTAAAAGCACAAGTGGTGCTTTTGAAATCATACTTCTAGCAATCGCAACTCTTTGCCTTTGACCACCAGATAACTTAACTCCCCTTTCTCCAACTAAATTACCCAAACCATCTGGAAGATTTTTAATGAACTCATTACAATGAGAGTCTTTTAAAACTTGCTTTAATTTTTTTTCAGAAACTTTTCTACCTAATAAAATATTTTCTTTTAAACTTCGATTAAACATTTGATTATCCTGATCCACAACTGCAATATTATTTCTTATAGACTGTTTTGTGTAATCATTAATATCTAAATCATTAAAGAAAATTTGACCATGATCAAATTCAAATTGTCTTTGCAAAAGCTTAAACAATGTTGATTTTCCACTTCCAGACCTTCCAACAATTCCAATTTTTTCACCATTTTTAATTTCTAAATTTATAGAAGATAAATCATTAGATTTACTCTTAGATTTTGGATATCTAAAATTTAAATTTTTTATAGAAATAGCAACTTTATCCAATAAAGGTAATTTTTTTGCATTTCCTTTATCTAAATTATCTATATCGACTAATATATTTTGAGCAGCAATAGATGAAACTTCATAATCAGTTGTTACAGATTCAATTCCATTCATCAAATCTTTAAAACTATCATCTATTCTATAAGCTAAAGTAAAAAGCATAGTAATATCTCCCAAACTAATTAAATTATTAAAATACATATTTCCTAGTACAATCGTTAAGATTAAAATTAAAATAACATCACAAAAATCTAAAAAAGTATTAAATATTGATTTAAACCTCCACTTTCGTAAAGCTTTAATACAATAGTCCTTAACTATTTTAGTTAAACGATTTCTGGTTACAAGAGAAACATTAAAGATTCTTAATATCTTTATATTCGAAACAAAATCTCCAAATATACCCATGAAATAATTACTAACAAACTCTAATTCCTGGGTCCTTTTGGCAAGTAACTTAATAAATTTAACCGAAAGCAAAGAAGTTAAAATATTCCAAATAAAAATCCCAATTCCTACATATACATTCACTGTAAAAGCTAATACAACAGAAACAACTAAAACAATTATTGATGGAATAATATTTTCTAAAATTACAAACAAAATAACATTACAATCATACAAATTATGATATTCATTAGTCACCTTTCCAGATGGACGAGAGGCAAAGTAGCTCAAGCTATGCAAATTTAAATATCCCAAAACATCTTTTCTTATTTGAGTTTGCATATAAGCATATAATCTAGAACTAGCTATAAAGTATGTATAAGTAAATATTTGATGAAAAACTAAGATAAAAATATATAAAAATAAAAACTTATAAATATTTGTAAAATTTAAAACTTCAATCGCATCAAAAAAATACTTATTAAAAAGCGGAATTAAATTATAAAAAACAATCTGTAAAATCAAAACAAAAAAACTAACAAAAGCTAAAAACTTAAAATTTCTCATAGATTGAATCGCAATCCTAAAAGGATTTTTACTCAACTTACCATTCTCTAATTCAAATATATTTTTAAACATTAAATAAAATTATTATTTTGATACTTCCACAAATTAGAATATTTACCTGCCCGATCGATTAAGTCTTTATGCGTTCCATGTTCAATAATTTGACCTTTATCCATTACTAAAATTTCATCCATAATATTCAAAGTTGAAAGTCTATGAGCAATACATAAAACAGTTTTATTTTTAATTAAATTAGCAATAGACTTTTGAATAAATCTTTCTGACTCAACATCCAAACTAGCGGTAGCTTCATCTAAAATTACAATCGGAGTATCAAATAAAATTGCCCTAGCAATACCAACTCTTTGTCTTTGACCACCCGACAACTTGACTCCTCTTTCTCCAACCAAAGTTTTTAATCCTTCCGGCAAATCATCAACAAACTTACATAAATAAGCTTTTTTAAGAGCACTTCTTATTTCGGATTGCTTAAAATTCTTACCTAAAGTTAAATTCATTAAAATTGTATCATTTAAAAGCTGAGTATCTTGATCCACAATCGATATAACAGATAATAAAGTTGAATGCTTTAAATTAATAATATCTACACCACCCAAAAAAACTTGATTTGAATCTGGGTAAAAGACCCTTAACAAAGTCGAAACCAAAGTCGACTTCCCTGCCCCAGACTTCCCAACTAACCCAAGCTTAGTACCAAAAGGAATCTTTAAATTTATATCTCTTAACAAAACTTGTTTATCTTTCCGTAAATTAAAATTATTAAACTCAATATTAAAATTATTAAGATTCGATACATAATTTAAAACATCCTGTTCTTTAAGAGGCTCAAAAACTCTATTTATACCAGCAGATACAGAAGCAACTTCTCCACAAACTTTGGGATAATTTTTAGCAAAAGATAAAACTCTAGATTTAAAAGTGCCTAAATATAAATATAAAACAGATATCTCACCTACCGTTACAATTCCATCTTTTAAGAACTTTAACAAAAATAAAAAGACTACAACCTCCATAAAAATCAAAAAAAGATTAACAAACAAATCAAAACCTTGATACAACTTCCATCTTTCTATGGTTGAATTTTCATATTCAGCAAAAACTTTTTTAAATCTATTCATCTCTTTCTTTTCAAGATTAAAATTTTTAACTACTTTTATATTAGCTATAAAATCAAACAAAAAACCAAAACTCTTAGACTTAATCTTTTGATTCTCAACATTATTTTTTTCAATTTTAGGATTAAAAAATTTATAGATTCCATAAACAACACAACCAAAAGCTAAAAATAAAATTCCAATATAAGCAGAAACCCAAAAAGCAATTCCTGCAACAATAACCATCTCTAAAATCTTCATATATTGCTTATACAATCTCCCAAAAATAGTAAAACATTTTCTTAAAGAGTAATAATCCCCCAAAATTTTTCCAGACAATTTATCTTGATAATAACTAAAAGGCTGTTTTAACAAATACTCAAATGCAAAAACGCGCATTCTATAACTTGGTTTATTAATTAAAGTCACAAACATATAATCTTCAGCAGCTCTTAAAAAATTACCTAAAAAATAAACAAAAACCGTAATCCAAATAGCTTCTACAAACATTTCTCGACTTCCTGCAATTAAGGCATCTACTAAAAACTTAAAAGTAAAAGTTCTAAAAGTTAAAACACCCATAGAAATAAAACCTAAAACAATAGTAAAATAAAACCACTTCAAATTAGAAGCCAAAAAATACTTAGTAAAACCTTTAAAACTATTAACAAAAGGCAGATTCATTTTAATTTTCTTTAAATTCTAACACACAGGAATTAATACAATATCTTTTAAAAGTTGGAGCCGGACCATCTTCAAAAACATGCCCTAAATGAGCATCGCAATTTTTACATCTAACCTCTACTCTTTTCATTCCATGACTCAAATCTTCTTCTAATGATAGAGCTTTGGAATCAACAACTTCACTAAAAGCAGGCCATCCGCAACCAGAATTAAATTTATGTTTTGAAGAAAAAAGCAAAGCTCCACACATTGCACAACAATATTCCCCCTCTTCAAAAAAGTCATCATACTGACCACTAAAAGGCGGCTCAGTAGAACCATTCAATGCAACTTTATTTCTATAGTCCTGATCCATATAATAATTCTTTAACACTTATAGCGTAACATATCAAAATAAAATGTGAAAAAAATTACAATTAATAATCCGAAAGCTTTAAAGATGACATTAATTTAAATTTAAAAGATTCTTCACTCAATTTATCAGAAATATTGCCTAACCTAACTTGAAGTTCATCAAATTCCTTAGTGGAGTATTCAATACTCTGGGCAAACTCAACAGTCATATATGAAATTACCTTAAAAACACCTAACATATTAAAGTTTGAAAAATCATAAGAAATTAAATCCCGATATGATTTCCAAATAATTTCCCTGTAAGAAGGATCTCTTAATGGTTGTGCTGTATATCTTAATAAAAAGATTTGATTTATATGAACATCAAAAAATTCTTTCATTAAGTTTTCATAACCAACTTCCATATTAGAATGCTCAAAATAATCTATTATACAATCTACATTAAAATAGTATTCCTTTATAAAAAAATTACCATAGTCAGAATTATCAACCGATCTTAGAAAAAGCCACATAAGGCAATTAGAAACCAAACAAATTTAAAATCTTCTGAATTTAAAATCTCATTAGTCTTATCACGATAAACTTCCTTAATTTTTTCAGAAGAAGACCAGTTAACAAAATCTAATATTATAGGATTTGCATTTTCTCCCTTAAAAATTTCTCTTTGATACCAAATTAAAGGCTTAGATTGCATAGTAAAAAATTAGTTTGAATTACACTATGTAACAAAGTAAGTTTTATCAAACAGATTACAGTGTTTCGTTAACAACTAATTGGCCACAAGCTGCATTAATATCATCTCCACGGGTTTTACGCTGAGTTATATCGACTCCTCTTTTTAAAACTTCTTCTTTAAAAGTTTGTAAGTTATTTTTTTTAACTTTTTGAAAACTTTTTCCGCTAACCTCATTAAGGGGAATCACATTGATCTTTGAAAAAGCAGTCTTTAAAACAAACTCAGCTAAAAATTTGGCATTTTGTTTTGAGTCATTAATTCCATCAATTAATGTATATTCAAAAGTAATATAATGACTTTTTGAAGGGAATTTATCTTTATAAGCGAATGACCAGTCAATTATATCCTGGTGGAAATTTGGACTTGAAGTTGGAACAATTTCTTTTCTTTTAACAGGATCATAACTATGAAGAGAAATAGCAATTTTACATTCAGGCCAAGAATCATCTTTTAACAATCTTTTGAGATTAGGAATTATTCCTACGGTTGAAACAGTAATTTTAGTAGGACCTAGATCTGTATATTTCAACCATGTATTTATACATTCTTTTACATTTGCATAATTAGCAAGTGGCTCACCCATACCCATAAAGACAACATTTGAAATTCTTTTATCCTCTAAATTGTTTTCAAAAATAAATCGATTCCAAAAACGATATTGATCAACAATTTCTTCAGCCAGTAAGTTTCTAATAAAACCCATTGTTCCGGTTGCACAAAAGGTGCACCCCATAGCGCATCCAATTTGACTTGAAACACAAATTGAAAAGTTTCCCTTAGAGTTCTCCATTAAAACAGATTCAAATAAATTCCCCTCTAAATCTTTAAAAAGTCCTTTAAAAGTTCCGTCTAATTTCGATTTAAATATCTTTACGTTTTTAATTGAATAAAAACCACAGTTCTCATTAAGCCCTTGAACTAAATCTTTTGGTAAATTTGAAGCTTGTTCAAAAGAATCTTTAGTTTTATCAAAAAGTAAATCATTAATTTGATTAATCCTAAAATTAGGAATTTTTTTATCCAAACTATCTATAAATTGTTTACGTGAAATCATGAGTAATTTTTTTTTGAAAATAACATAAAAAACCAAAAAATCAAAACTATACATTAGCAGCGAAAAATGATATAATAAAATGTAATTAATAAGTATTTTAAATATGGTAGAACCAAATCCAAGAGACAACAAAGAAAATAGTAAAAACTACCAATCTGAATCAAATCAAGTAATTGGAAATAGCTTTTTTGAAATAGAAACACATAGCCAAGAATTTTTAAGTAGTTTAGAATCTGAAATAGCAAACAATCAATATCTAAGTCAAAATTCGCAAAAACAACTTTTACAAGAAGTTCATAGCAGTATGCAAACAACAATTCACAACATTTCTATTGAAATCAATCAATCAGGAGAAATTCAAACTGAAACTCAAGAATTCATATACATTTGTGAGCAAATGCACCAACGATACGATGGACTTTCAACAAGAACAATAAATATTGCTATGGGACAATATATCGCTAGACATGAGCCAAGTAGGTATAGACAGGTTTCTAGTTATTTATCAAATTTACAAATAGATACAAGTCAAATGCTGGTGTCTGCACTTAGATCATCTAGAAGAAGAAACTTAAATAATGTTGCAATTGAATTAATTTCATCGCATCAAGAAATACCTGAGCAATACCTTCCAGAGATTCAAGAGCAAACCATCAACATAATACAAAATACTCCAGAAGTTCTTACTCATGATATCTCGCATATATTTGAAGGAAATGAAGATTTACTTCTAGAAAACTTAGAAACAAAGCAATTATTCTCAACCTCATTAAATTTATTTTTAAATCTAAAAATAATCGAATGCATAATCGAAAAAAAATTAGAACAATTAAATAAAATTGAAGATCCAAAACAAATAATTCAAGAAATTAGCGTAATTGAAAACTTTAACGAGGAATTAGCTTTAATTCTTGCTGAGAGAATTTGTGAGACAAAAAGTAATATATTAGAAGAATATATATCTAAACAAATAAATAAACAGCAAACCGATTTCAATCCTGAAGTTTTATATTTAGTTGCAAGTTTTTGTAGAAATTATCCACAATTTATATTTGAGAGGCTAAACTTTTCACTTAATGAAAATCTACATATAAATATTGAAGTACTTGATTATTTCTTATCTAAAATGTTTAAAGAAAGAAATTTTCTTACGTGTGAATTTTTTATTCAGAATTTAAAATATCTAGATCAAAACTCTAAAACACAAGAAACTTTCTTGAAAAATATTTACATCGAAAGCTTTCATTCATTGACCTTATTTCATGATTTACCCAAAGAACATAAAGTTATAAGCTTAAATATTTTATTAAAGAGTTATAAAAAAAGTTCAAAAAATATATTTTTATATCAAATAAAACTTATTACTGAAAGCTTTACCACAACAAGACCGCTTACTCAAAAAGAAGAAAAAGAGATCATTGAAATACTCCAACAATTCCCTGAACTTACAAACCTCTTTAAAAATGAAACTAAAAATTTAATAAAGAAAGGATTTTATCTTATACCTCTTAATATTATTAAAATAGAAAAACCAACTGCAGAAAAATATTCTTTTTTAATAAATCAAATTCAAATTGAAAAATTAGACACACCATCCAACTTAACAATTGAAAAACTCCCAACTGATTATTTTAGTGCCTCAGTAGAATATCTTGGAAATCTTAAAAATAAATTACAACTATCAACTCAAAAGATGGAATCTATAGTAAGTTATCTAAAAAAAGTACAAAAAATTAAGGACCCAAACACAAACTTTGAAGGATATGAAGACGAAATATCACAAATTTACAATTAAAAAAAAAGCCCCAAAAGGGCTTTTTACTATTTCTATAGTTTTATTATTCGGAAACAACTAAAGTTCCAAGCATTCCCATATTTTTATGAGATCCAATTGAACAATAAAATTCAAAACTACCGGCTTGATCAGGGGTAAAAGTAAAAGTAGTAGTTTCACCTCCTGAAATTACTCCTGAATTTACACTAAGAGCATCTATAACAAAATTGTGTGATCCAGTACCTGTATTATTTAAAGTAACTGTTACTTCTTGACCAACTTTAGCATTTAAAGATGAAGAAGAATAACCAAAATCAAAAGCATCAACAGAATAATTTACAGGCTCAACTGTAGCTGGTTCGTCTGTAACTGGTTCGTCTGTAGTTGGTTCGTCAGCAACTGGTTCGTCTGTAGCTGGTTCGTCTGTAGTTGGTTCGTCTGCAGCTGGTTCGTCTGCAACTGGTTCGTCAGTAGTTGGTTCGTCTGTAACTGGTTCATCTGTAACTGGTTCATCTGTAGCTGGTTCATCAGTAGCTGGTTCGTCTGTAGCTGGTTCGTCTGTAGTTGGTTCGTCTGTAGCTGGTTCGTCTGTAGTTGGTTCTTCTGTAGCTGGTTGGTCTACAACTGGTTCGCTTGCAGATTGATCTTCAACCTCTTGTAGATCAACTGGAGCTACAACTGGAGCTGAAACATCTTGTGAAGACTCAACTTCTTGCGACTCTTGGATGTCCTGAGTGTCAGAATTATCAACTTCTGGATTTTCAACTGATGATGAGCAAGCAGCCAATGTCATTAATAAAGCGACTAAAAGTACTTTTTTCATATTTAAAATTAAATTACAAATTAATTATACACAGACTTAAATCAATTGATAAACAATCATTAAAATTTATGTTGACTAAGACTAAAGTACAATTTAAAAATAAAAAAACACTTTAATAAAATTTCAAAGCAAAGTACTTTACAAAGAAGGATTAAACATGTATAGTCTTAAGCTTTAACTTACAACTATGAAATTAGAAAACATTATATCTTTTGCGATAATTCTATTATTTGGAATGACTCTTGGAGCTATTACAACATTTAACATTAAAGATTCTCACAAAAGCAAAATAGATAATTTAGAAAATCAACTCTTAAAAATACAAGAAAGTAATCTAGAATTAATAAGAGAAAATTTATTAATTCATAAATCTAAGTAATCTTGATAACTTCAAAAATCTCTGGATTAGAATTAACATTGTAATCACAACAATCTAAAGCAATATGACAAGCTGTTTTTTTTGCAGTAACTATATTTTTGGCAGACAAAGAAAAAACATAACCATCTTTTTTGGAAAGAATTTGAAACTCACTAGCTGTTGATGGTTCGTAGATAGTACAAATTAATTGTGCTTTCTTAATCTTTTGACCAAGTTGAACATGATATTTTACGATAGCCGTTGCAGATAATTTATACTTGAAACGAGTTTTTAACTCAATTAAATTTGAGATTTCATCAATATTTATTTGAATTTTATTATTAAGAAATGAATATGAATTTAAGAAATTTTTAAAACCCAAAATTATTTTTTTTAAATAATCATCATGAAGTCTAGCTCCACCTCCTGATTCAATTGTTAAAACTGGAACATTACTGTTTGCAGCAAAGCTAGCTAACATACCGGGTTTTGCCTTTCTTACTAACGTATGCTTTATAAGCATGGCTTTAGTCATCTCAACTAACAAAGGATTATTAGGAGCAATCCTGGAATGAAGTAATAATTCATAATTTGAACCACTATCATGAAAATCTAAACAAAAAGTAGCATCTTTTATGTATCCGTTAAAAATATCAAAACATATCTGTTCAGCTAAATCAGATGGGTTACTAGAATAAGATCGATTTAAATCTTGATTTTGAAAACGTCGTGTAAAGTTTTTAAAACCAAGTACATTAACAACTGGCAGACAAATAATTTCAGCATTTAATAAATCCTCAACTTTAGAATTAGATAAATATTTTATAATTTCTTTTAAAACTCCAATTCCATTAATTTCGTTACCATGAACTCCACCTAAAACTACAAGTCTTTTTGAGGAATTAATTTTTCCAAATCTAAAAACAGGAATTTTAATTTCTTCTTTATTAAACTTTACTTCTAGGTTTTCAAATCTCATGTTATTTGAAGAGTTAATTGTCTAATTATATCACAAATTAGCAATTAACTCAAGAACTATGAATAATCAAAGATATCGCTTTTCATATTCAGTATAAGTAGATACAGAACCTTTAACTATACGTGAAATAGTATTAAATACTGAAGGATAAGAAGCTTGATCGAGTTCTTTTTGAACGTCTACTAAAATCTTAATCAATTCAACAGAATGTTTCACATCAATTTTATCCAAAGCACCAAATACATTTAAAATTCTACCAGCTGAATACTCATTTATTTTAGCAAGTTCTAATAATTTAGTTTTTAGATAATCACGACCTTGATTAGTTAAAAGAGAGATTTTTTTATTATGAGCAAAAGCTACAAATAATCCCCTTTGATCATTGGCCTGAGTAAGATTAAAATTAGGATGTTTCTCAACTCTCTGAATAATTTCAATTACATCATCACAATGTAAGCTACTAACAGAATATAAAAAACTTTCCCAAGCAACTAAATTTTTAGAAGCATATTCCTCATGCATATCTAAGATCTTATATTTATCTTTTGCAAGCGAATTCATATAAATTCTAAATGCCGACATTTTATCAGTAGCATTATTAGCATTTAAGTATTGATCTTTAACAATTTCTAAATATTCGTCTTTTTTTGTAGATGCAAGGATACTTAAACATAAATTTTTAACCTGTCGTAACTTAATTTTAGTAGCATTCTCATAGTGATACTCCAATTCAGTTTCGCTTAAAGATAAAGCATAAACATGATTAAACAAATTAAAAATTCTATCTTCAAACTTATTAGCAATAGCTTCTTTGAATTTTTTATTCAATTTAAATAAGACATCAAATTGATACTTATAACGATCATCATCAACGCTTTCAAAATTACTAAGACATAGCGTTCCAAATTCTGTATAAATTTCTTGATCTTCTAAGATACTCATATAAAAATCTAAAAACCTATCAGAAAAAGCATCTGTAGAGCCCTCTAAAATTTGTGTTTTTTCAAGATCAAAAATTTTCTTAAATGCCAAATATCTATTCACCACATCATCATCCATTTTCGCCTGTAAATAAAGGTCTTCTAGGTCCTGCTTATACAAAACCTGACCAAAAAATGAGAAGTTTCGGTTAATTGAAATAAATCCATAATCAGTGATTTCAGGAATCTCAATTTCGGCAGTTGGCTCGTCTATATAAAATTCATTTTCAAATATTTTATTACCAGTAAAATCAAAAACTGCTAGACTTAAAGGTAAATGCCAAAAATTATCATCCTTAAAATTAGTCTGCTTTAAGGTAAGTAATAAACTTTCGTTTTCAACTTTCACATTAACATCAACAATAGGATGACATGTATTTTTTAGCCATGGTCTAGAGAAGTTATGTAAATCAACCTCGGTATATTCTTGCATGCAATCAATCCATTGAGAAGAAGAAGCATTCGAGTGCTTAAATTTGGTATGATATAAATCAAGAGCTTTAACAAAATTTTCCTTGCCTAATATGGTTTCAATCATTCTTACAAACTCTGGAGCTTTTACATATGTAACACCTGTAATCAACTCATTTGTATCGTTAAACCCGGCAGGCTCAATTGGCATAGAAGCAACACCCATATCAAGTGCAAAAGTTCCACTTGTTGGTGCTAAAAAACCTAAAACGGTATCAAGCCTTTCATATCGTTCTCCAAATACATATGCAGAGTAAAGTTGTTCTATAAAAACTGTAACAGCTTCATTTAACCAAATTTCAAATGGACTACGACCAGTTACCTCTGAACCATTTAAATTATGGTAAAACTCATGAACTTTCACCTTTACCATATATTCATATCCCCCATCACTCATATCGAAATGCGGCATAATACGATTGGTTGTAATGGTTGTATTTCCTACATTTTCCATTCCACCAAAATCACTATTTTGCATACCTATCTCTCTATAAACAGTACCAGTATATTTATATCCCAAAACCAAATCATTAGATTCAATTAGTTCATTAATTTGAGCACGTATTAAATCAAGCTTTTCTCCTTCTTTTTTTAAGACCTCTCTTTGCTTACATAGCTCATAAATTTGTGAAGAAATTTCAAAGTTCTCATAAGTATTTGGACCAGTAAATAAATGTACCCACATAATACTATCGTATAACACCTCCAAAGAGTGTTCTGCAGCACTTGCATCGCTGTTCGGAGGAACTAATAAAGCTAATTCAAATATATCTCCATTTGGATACTCAAATTCTTTTGTGAAAGTGGCATAAGTACCAACTCCTAAAAAGAATAAATACGTAGCCATCGGAGTTACATTATTTGCATATTCAACCTTTACTCTACCTTTACTGACCTCCAATACATTAGAAGCCAAATCTCCATTGGTAAGATAATCAGTATAACGAGAATCAGCTGTAATAGTTGTGTAATAAGTACATTTAGCTGTCATGTCATCAATACATGGAGTGATTCTTTGAAACCCCCACTGTTGACACTGCGTTATTTGTGTACAAGGACAACCTTTTGGCGAAATATCATAATACATCCCCTCTAAAACATTCCAACTTGGACGAGTGATCACTTTTGTTTTGACTTTATACTCTTGATTTAAATTCAAGGGAGACTTAAAACTTACTTTTAAAATATCTTTTTCTTTTAAATATTCATAATCATCGGAAACTTCTAAAATTTCTAAATTTTTAGCATTTAATTCTAAAATTTCTAAGTTTTCGATTAAAGATTTAAAATGCAAAGTTGATTCTACAATTGTATGATCATCATAAACATCAAAATCAAGATCCATATGCATGACCTTAACAGGTAAATCACCAAAATCCTCTGGATAATATTTAAATTCTCTAGCCATTAAATAAAGTTAAATTCTTTAATTATTTTACTCTAGTCAACCAACAAAAAAAAGCCCGAATGGGCTTTTGATTTAATTATACATATATTCAGGAGAAGCTGATTTAATTTGATATAAACGTTCTTCATAAGGCTCAAGACCAAATAAAGATTGTAAAGATTCAGGAGTATAACCTATATCTTTGAAACCCTGACAAAATACTTGAGATAACTCTTCAGATTCACACAAAACATATTCGTCTCCAACTTTTTTAAGCTTTATGCTATCTATACTATTCATGTTAAAAAAATCAATTAAGATTCTTTTACGACTTGCAACTTCTTCTAGTAAAGACTTATATTTTTCTTGTAATTCTTGATAAGACTTTCTTTCTTGATCCGTCATTTTTGTTTCTCTTAAATTCATAACTACATTATTTAAAGACTGTAAATTCTCCTCTAATGGGTCAAACATAATATCAATAATATGATCAGTAGATTCTTCTGCGGAATCTATTTCTTTTGTATCATAAAAAGTTGTTGCACCTTTGAAAAACTCAGTATTTGAATTTAAATACATAAATCCTCCACCTATCAATACAAGCAACAAAACTATTAAAAAATTTCTTTTCATTAAATAAAAATTATATTAAATAAATTATAAGTTTTTTCAAGGTAAAATAAAACTAGAACAAGCTATCTTGAGTTGGCTCATCTATAGAAAAAACCTCTCTTAAAAGCAATTCCTGCAAACATCTTCCTGTTGCATAAACATCAAAAATGGCGTTATGTGCATTTTCAAAAGATTCATTAAACAAATAAGTATGAAGCTCTGAAAGCCTTGGAGACTTATAATTACCAAGTTTTCCTGGCAATCTACATAAATCTTTGGTTTCTTTCATAGTGTCAAAAAGCTGAGAAGGCAAAAATTTTGTATTAACTCCAGCTCTTTCAAATTCAATAGCCAAAACCATTCTATCAAACTCGATATTATGAGCTACCGCAATATCACAAGATGCAAATACATCATAAAGTTGTTTAGCTATTTGCTCAAAATAAGGTTTACCCGCAACCATTTCGTTGGTAATCCCATGTACGGAAATCGAATCAAAAGGGATATCTACTCTGGGGTTAATATACCAATTATACTGTTCGACTTCTTCTAAGCTTTTACTTGCAAAGCTGTATTCATAAACAACAGCTGCAAATTGAATCACATATGGCTGTTGATCTAAAGTAAACTTTTTAGAAGGAAGTCCTGTAGTTTCAGTATCAAAAACAATTACTCTCATCTTTAAATATTATAGTAAAAAAAGACTACAAAATTTTGTTAACAAACTCAAAACAAATTTCATTAAAATAAAAAAATAGCTAGACATATTTCAGCTAGCTATTGATAGATATTCACTTTATAAATTAATTTTAACTATTATAAATTCTTAAACTTAGTTTTCACCCAATAAAAACCAGGCTCAAAAGTTTGCAGATTTCTATTTATTTCAGAGTTGTTAAACAAATTAGTTTTAAAAACTTCTTCCACCTCCATAAAATCTAAATACTCTGGATCAATAAACATCTCATCAGAAAAATCTCCTTCTACATTATACGCTCCAACATTCCAACCCGCACCTTTAATTAAAACCTCTGAATCCTCAGTAAATTCCATTCTACAAAATTTAACTGGATCTCTAAATTGGAAAATTATCATTTGTCCTTTAAAAACAACATCATCTCTTTCAATAAAATCTTTTACACCTTCAAAATGCTGATAATAAAATGAGGTAAGAAAAACAGGCTGAGTAGGGTCTATCTTAAATAAAGTTGGGACATTATTTAAATTAGGAAACAATTCCTCTTCTAATCTTTCATATTCCCTTTCTACAGACACCCAAACAAAAGGATTGTCTAAATCAGTATCAATAATTTGCCTATTTAAAATCTGACGAATTGTCATATTTCTATCAGGTGCAAAAACTACCAAACGACCTTGAGACTCAGTACAAAAATCTTCTGTTCTTTCAACAAGTCTTAATTGAAGCTCTGTAAAACTTTCAAATTTATTAGGTGTTACATTACCTTGATAAAAAGGTCCATCCCCTAAAACTGGTGGAGTATCAATTGGCATTTGATATTTTGTATCAGTTAAAGACACTAATCCAAAAAATATACCCAATAACATACTTAAAGCAAATAAGATTACTCCGTTTTTACTTTCCATAAATTTATTCATATCTTTTAAATAAGTCTTTCTAGCCTTGTCTAAAAATTTTTGTAATTTAGATTTTTTTCTTCTTGGCATTGTTTATATAAGATTAAATCTTTATATTATAACACACTTTAAAAATGAAAACAAACAAGCAATTAACAACTTGTATAAATTAAGTATTTGTAAAAGATATTTATTTATGATATAATGATTAGATTTAACTAATTAACAAGATGAAAAAATTAATAAAATCGTTATTAGTATTAACATTACTATTAACAACAACTATGGCCTTAGCTGCACCACCAGCAATTCCAGGAGCGGGATTTGGAGACGTAAACAATACAGGAAATAACTCGGGAAACACAGGAGATAATACTTCAGACAACCCACCTCAGTTAGTCCCAAGAACTTCAACACCTACAAATAACAATACAAACACAGGAAATACTCCATCGATTACTACTCCCACAGTAACTCAACAACCTGTTTACCAACAACCTGTTTATCAACAACCTGTTTATCAACAACCAATGCAAGGATTTCCTTCAAGAGGTATATCAACAAACAGTATTCAACCTAGAACTATTACACAATCTGGGCCAGCAAGCTTTCTAAGCTTAATACCGGTTGCAGCTTATGCTTTAATACAAAGAAGAAAAAAATACAATCAGTAATTTTTTCAAAAAATAAATTTCATCTTGCTATATATTAGCCTCTCATCCCTTGAGAGGTTTTTATTTGACATTTTTTTATAAAGTATTATAATAAAAAAAATAACATAAATAAATTGAGCATATCAAAATCACAAAGAGAAATAAACAAAGCTTTTAATGCAGAGGGAAACTTTGACGAGCTTAACAACCAAATTACAAGATTAGCTGAATTAGAAGAGAGCAAAAGACTAGAAGCTCAATTAAGTCAAATGAGCTCCTTATCCACTACACAAACGAGTTCGTTGCCGGTACTCCAAAGAAAGAAAGAAGAAAGAACTGTTACAGACAGAGAAACTATGATTCTCAATCTAAGCGATATTCAAGCAGCCTTGCAAGAATATGTAAGCAATGGTTTAGACCAAGACCAAGAACAAGAGCACAACAGAAATAACTTAGATACTGAAACAACAGAAACACAAAAAGAACTTAATAAAGCTTTCAGTCAGAAATAATTTATTTTTGGCAACTTTCACAAAAAACTGTAGACCTTTGAGCATGTTGAATTTTACTCAAGGGTTTTTTACATGTCTTACAAGGCTGTCCAGATTTTTGATAAACATTATGAAAAAATGCATAATTACCTTTTGATCCATCCGCCAATAAATAATTAGCAACTGAACTTCCCCCCTCTTTTATTGCATGATCAATTACAAGCTTGGCATAGTGATATAAATTTTCAATTTCATCATCATTTAAAGATTTACACAAACGATCAGGTCTTACTTTTGCTAAAAAACAAGTTTCGTCGCAATAAATATTTCCAAGCCCAACAACCACAGATTGCTCTAAAAAAACCGATTTAATAGACTTATTTTTTTTCTTTAAACCAGCCTTAAAGTAATCTAAGGTAAATTCCTCTGACATTGGTTCTAATCCTAAACCTTTAAAATGATCTCTTTTTTCAAATTCCTGCATTGATGGAAAATACAAAACATATCCAAACATACGGGTATCATTATAAAAAAGCTGACCTTTATCTAAGTCAAAAATAATATGAGAATGTTTATTTGGTAGCTTGTTTTCAGAAAGTTGAATTGGATGCCCACCTAAAGTAGTTACATTTGAATCTTGATAAACCATTTGTCCGGTCATTTTTAAATGCACAAGCATAATTTTCCCAGATTCAAACTCAAAAATTAAATTTTTAGCTCTACGTTTTATAGATTTAAAAACTTGATCCTTAAGCTCAGTTTCAAATTCATTTTTCTTGTAGCTACATTCTATTCTTTTATTACTATTTGAATAAACTAATTTAGGCTTAAAAACCTGAATGGTTTCTATTTTTCTTCCAATCAAATGATTTAAAAGACCCAGTCTTAAAGCTTCAACTTCTGGCAACTCTGGCATAGAAAATATTAATTACTAAAAGTTTATCGCTTTTGGATATTCAAATCAATTTTTAATTTATTATTAAAAGTGTAAAATATAAAAAAGAATTTAATTTAATAAAATGCAAAAAACATTTAATCTAATTGCTATTTCAAGCTTAGCATTAGCACTTAGTGGTTGCTCTTGGTTTTCATCAACAGGTGAAATTCAAACCCAAAACGAATCATTAGCAAATCAGATTGCTCCAATTGCAAGTTTAGAAGTTGCCGAAAGCAGACAATTAAACCAAGAAAATTCGAGTATAAAATGGAGAGGTGAAGTTGTAACAGGTCTAAAAGGACATGAAGGAACAATACCTGTAAGCGGTTTTGTTGGATTTAATTCGAGCAAAGAACTAGTGGCAGGAACTTTTGAATTAGATATATCCAATTTAACAAATAGTGACTTAGAAGGAGAAATACAAGAAACACTTTTAGATCATCTTAAAAGTGAAGATTTTTTTGATACTGAAAGCTATCCAAGTGCAAATTTAAATATTACCAGCTCAGAAAAACTAGATGAAAATATTTACTCTTTAACTGCAGATTTAACAATTAAAGACCAAACTAATTCTATTCAATTCAAAGCTGAAGTTGATGGAACTGAAATTAGATCGCAATTCGATATTGACAGAACAAGATGGGGAGTGACTTACGGATCTGGAAATTTCTTCGACAACCTAAAAGACAGCGCAATCAAAGATGAAATCATGTTCGATATCAAACTTTCAATTTAAAGCCAAAAAAATAAAAAGCCCCAACTAAGGGGCTTTTTTTTATTGAACATTTATCAATACAGGATCAGATACAAATTTATTAAGACTAGACCTAAGCAAAGTAGCAGGTAAATTAATTTGACCTTTAAAATTTGGTCTTAACTTTAATTCTATTTTTAAATCACATTCAAATCGAGAATCGCTTCGATAATAATATTTATTTAAATAAACATCAAAACGATCACCATGATTCATTATAAATTCTCCACAACTCCAGTCATTAGGCCAACTATTAATCAATTCAAAACCTGTTGGTGGAACCATTGAAAATTCAAAAGACGAGTTATCATTAAAAATCTCCTTTCTTAAACTATTAAAATCAAAAATTAAATTATAAATACCATCTTCTAAGAGGTTAATCTTCGGGACAAATCTTTTTAGATTTGTGGTATCTAAATCTTGATAATTAGCTGAATAAACAATTAAATCTTGTCCTTCAAAATCAATAGAGAAATCTAAATCCTGCTGCTTATAAAGGTCAAACAAGACTTCACCATTTTCTGAAAACTCTGTAGAGTTTTCTCCATTCAAACTATAATTCAATCTAAAATTACCAGAGTTTTTATTATAATTTTTAAGTAAATAAGCTTTTGCAAAATAATATAAATTATTGCCCTTAAATTTCTCTAAATCATCAAAGTAAAAAACTTTATGATTAGAAGCTAGTATAAAGTATAAAATTTTTGTCTTATCATCTAAAACACTAAAATCTTGTAAAAAATACTTAGCATCAAAAGTCTTATGACTAATAATTTCGTTTTTACTCTTGGATTGTCTAAAAGCCATATCGTAAAAAGCTGATAAGAAATCATTGTTTATTAATTTTGATGAATATTGGTTCCCCTTTATTCGAGATAAATCTAAATCCAAAACACTTAACAAATCGAAGTAATCAACTTTTACATAAGAATCCGAATAATAAGAATCATAATTATAAATAATAGAGTTTAAATTTTGTATAGCAAAATTTTCCTCAAGATTAGATATATTAGATGTTTTAATCTCTTTAAAAAGATCTAAAGCATTTAAATAAGCAAAGTTCCTAATTTTATTTTGAACAACTACCCTGTTTGAAGCGTTCTCAGAAATTTGTAGACCCTTTTTAAGAGGAGCTAATTCAGTTAAATTTTGCTCTATAACATTTATTTTGGATTCATAGTAATCATTAGCCTTTTGGGATTCTGCACCTAGTAAATATTTAACTTCGCCTGCTTTATTGAAATCATATTTAAACTGATTTTTAGAACCAGGATTTTCTATTATATATCTTTGATCATTTAATTCTATAAAAGCATTTTCTAAATTTTTTGATTCTTTTCCAAAAACACCAAAATCCAGTAACAACTTATCTCCTTTATTGACTTTAGATGGGAAAAGTGGCTCTACAATCATATCTTTATTGGTAGAAACTTCATCATCTAAAAAACCTGTCTTGAATGATTTTTTATCAAAAGCCGAAACAAATAACTTATAAGTAGTTATATCATCTGGAAGTACAAATTTTTCAGAAATTAAATTATCTTTAGGGAAAAAGGTCTTAAAAAAAGCGACATCTTTAAAGTTCTTTCTGATATCTTTTACCATCATAGCTTCACTTCCCTTCCCTTCATTGTGAACAAAGTAACCATCAACTATATATGTATGAAAAGGACTAACAGTAAAATTATAAACTTTTATTGGATTTTCCAGAACAACATTTTCAACTTTTTCTACAAGAATTTCCTTTCCATCTTTAATCATCTTATCTCCAATTTCAACTAAATAAATTGATTTAAATTCACCATTCGAATAAACTTGATGATTAGGTGTAATTTTCAATTCATCATTCACAATTAAATATTCCTTTACAAAAAACTCTTGTAAGCCTTGAATGATTGCTTTTTGCTCAATTCCAATTTTATCTTCAGAAAAAGTTAAAACAGAATCTCCAACATTTACATCTTGAATATTTTTTAATGAACCATCACTCATTAAAATTTTACTATCCTCTAAGAAACATCCTCCTTTTCCACCAAAAGAACTACTTCTTCCAAAGAAATTTCCAAAATCAAATCTATATGATTTCCCAAATATTGAATCTGAAATATTAGTCTCGTAATCATATCTACCAAATAACTTTTTATCAACCATTTTTACATTAACAAAAGTATCCTCTAAAGATTTATCTAATAATTCTAAATTCAATTCATATTCTTGAGCAGGAGAGAAAACTTTCTGAGAATTTAAATTCTTAATTTCAAAAAGATTTTCATGCTTTAAATAAGCATTATTGTGAATATAAAAATCTCCATCCTTATCAACTTCAATTACTCCTAAATCAAAGTTTGGAAGATGCTCTTTTTTAACTTTAATTACAAACTCATTTGTATCAATAAATTTAGAAGTGATTCCATTTACATCCTGCATCATTAAAATGTAACTTGAATCCTCAGAAAAATCTTGAATTCCAAGAGTTATCTCACTTCCTAGTTTATAAGTAATTCTATTGGAATAACCTTGGTCTTGATTGATTTTCTCACCATCGACATTAAGAACGTTTAAATTTTTGTAATAACCAGCTCTAAAATCACCTTCTTCAGAATAATTTAGCGTATTTAAATAAGTTTTTTTAATGCCATCTTCAAAATAACTAACCTTAAATTTTAAATTTAAATAAGCAAAGTCTTCTAAATCTTCAGGATCTTCAAAAAGACTAAAACTCTCTTCAAACTTTCCACTATTGTCAGTCTTAATATCCTTAGAGGCTAAAACTATATCCTTAAGCCAATAACCTTCTTCAGTGTAATCAAAAAGCATTTGCGAATCCAAGGTACCATCTAAAAATTCTTGTCTAAAACCAATTAAATCGGATTTTTTGGGATACTTTTCTTTAACAAACTCATTGAAATCCTCTAAACTTTCACCTTTAAACTCATTATTAACTTCTTCTAAGTTTATTTCGATTACTTCAGCATTACTAGAATCAATTGTAACTGGATTTAAATGTTTAATTTTCTTATGAATAGTTTCTTGATCAAGAGGTTCTTTTTTTGAAATAAAAGATTGATTTTCATCAATAAATTCATCATTAAATCTTCCTGATAATAAAATTTCAACAGTTAAGTCTTGATTAGGGATAAGATCTCCCAAATTATCTTGGTCGCCTGGAATAACTTTATTTAAATTAAATCCATAATCAACTTGATTTGAATTAAAATATCCATTTTCAAAAAAGTTAACATCAATCAATGTTAAATAATAATCTGCAGAGATATTTAAATAAGAATTAACACCTTTTTTATCTAAAGCCTTTAAATTTAAATAAACAGAATTAATAGGAGAATATATTCTACTATATAAACTGTAATCTGGTTGCGTCTTAAAAGTTTGTTCAAACTTTCCATTCTTATCAGTGACAAAAACTTCTGAACCTAATCTATCTTTAAAAATCATATTAGCATAAGAGGTATTCTCTACTTCCATATTAGACTTTTGGGATCCATTAAATAAATATGAAGAAAAATTAAGAGTAACATCTTCATACGGCAAATAAAAATCTTTATCAAATGAACCTTCTAATACAGTTTGAGCTTTATCAATCTTTAATAACTCAAGATATTTATGAGCAACTCTTTTACCATCCCAAAAGAAATTTAAATAAATATAATTTAAATTAGAATTTAAATTCTCAGGAATTTCCAGAGAAAAGTCACTTGATCCGTAGGTACTCAAATCTAAAGTTTGACTACTTATATATCCATCCTTAGAGACTTCATTCGTCATATATTTCTCTGATAAATAAACATTCACTTTGTTATTTGCAAACTCTTTACTAAAGTCACCCATTAAAAAATTACCACTGATAGTATCACCCAATTTATACTTTGGTTTGTCTAATGAAATATTTGAGTAAACACTCAAAGCAACAGCATTCTTATAAAAGCCAAGATATTCATTTACCAAAACATTTTGGTTGTTAATATTAAATTTCAAATCAACACCATCACCGGAATAAATAAGATTTTCAACATCAATTTTTAATAATTTACCTTTTGACTTTAACGAATCACCAAAGAGATTTACCTCGAAATCAATAAAATTATTATTATTAAAATCATATACATAGTACAAAAACTCACCATTTGATTCAGCATAAAAAATATCATAATTAACTTTTTGAATATAAGTAAAATCAGAATTGTTTCTTAATAAATAATAACCATCATCAAGATTATCTAGATTTACAGATCTATCATTTAAAGAAAATTTTATCTGAGGATTAGCAATAGGACGTATTGTGTCTTTTTTTAATTTAGATTCAAAATCATATTTTTTATAACGAGACTGAGAAGAATAATCATCATAAAAATCTTGGAAATCATCAAAAGAATACAGTTTAAAATCAATATTTCTATAATCCTCTCTTCTTAAAGAATAAGAAATAGAATTTTTATTATCATTTAAAATATTTAACTTAGAAAACCTATTATTAAAACTTCTATCTGAAGAAATATTTTTTCTTAAAACGATACTTTTTGTATAGTTAAATTTCTTAAAAAAACCCGGCTTTAAAGTAATTTTATAATCAACATCATCCCAATTTTCAGTATTAAATAAAATATACCCAGGACCATCAACATCAACATCTAAATCAACATTTGGTTGTACACTAATAAAACTTTTGTAATCATTTGATATATCATGATTAAAAAAAACGTCAATAAAATTAGACTCTGGAGAATCTTCAACTCTAAAATCAAAATAATTTGGATTTTCAACATAAAGAGAAAAACCATTAATCTCAAAACTTAAAAAGTCTTGTGAATAGTCATTAGAACTCAAAACTTCAATTAAATGATTAGTAGATTTTAAACTTTCAACAATCTCAGATTCTACTAACTGAAAATCTACTTGTTTAGAATCAACAGCATTTCCAGCTAGAGTAACATTTGGATTATCAAAAGGAGAAAGGAAATAAAATTTATCATCTTTTGACTCTATAAAAATAGGACTAGTCAAAGTGACAACATCCGAAATTTCTAAATTTGATTGATCACCCAAATCAAACAAAAAATGATTAGTAAAATTAATTATAGGGCTTCTGAACAAAAAACCAAACCCTAAAAATATAAATAAAACAAGAATAAACTTCTTCATAAATAAATGATTAAATTATGACTTTAGAATAACATATAATTATAAATAGTCTATTTTTAATAGTTTTTAGTAAAACATAATAATTAGTATATAAACATCTAAAATTATTTAGTATTAAAAGTATAACAATCAACTGTTTTCTATTAAATATGAAGATCTAGAATTTAGATATAATATCTTGTGCATAATCAACCAAAGAAGAAAATTCTTCGTCAATAATTTCTACATATTCATAAAATTCATCATTGGTAAAAGAAATTTCAACATTAACTATTCTAGGATCTGCAAAAGACTCTAAATCTTGCATTAGTAAATATTCATTCTTAACTGAATTGAATTGTTTTAATAAATCTCTTCTCCACATAAAAACCTTAATATTATTTTGAAAACTAGCAGCTAGTATTTCGGCATTCAAGTTAGTTAATTTATCAAGCAAGTATTGTTTTCTTTCAATTACATAGTTCATCTTTCTCAACAAAAGTTCTTTTTGTATTTCAATTTGTTCTTTAGCTTTTTCTTCAGATTCAACCGCACACAACTCAAGTTGTTTAGCGAGTTTCAAATCTTGAACTTTTTGATTTTCCAATTCTGAATTAGCTTTAAGTTCTGCAACTCTTTGCCGTTCTATTTGTAAACGAGATTCTTCAATCTCTCTTTTCTTTGCCTTAGCCAATTCTCTTTCAGCTTTCCTAACTTTTTTAATTTCTAAAGCACGAGCTTTTTGAAAGTCCTTTCGAGATTGCTCTAAAGAAGGAATAACATCAGAGAACACAACAACATCTGAGTCATCTGATAAAAAAGTCTCAAAAGTAGTATTCAAATCATGATTAAATCGCTCAAAGACTTGAGTGACGATTAACTTATCAGCATCATTCGTTGCAAAAGAACCATAAAGATTTCCAAAATGAATTGACAATACATTAGCCATTTTAATACCTAGTGCAACAGGACAATAATTTCTATGCTCTTTTATAGATTTAAGAGAAAATGATCCTTGAAAAGCATGGTCACAATCCAGAGCGTGTCTATAAGTTATAAGTGGTAAATCTAAAAAAGAAACCGTATTACAATCAACCGAAGCTGAAATATCATCACTCATTAGTCGGGTATCTGTAATATTAATAGAACTCGGAATATTCACTGATATTTGTTCGATAAATCCACCATTCAAACAATCTTCAAGAATAGCAGAAATACTAACTAAATTAGGGATTGACCTTTCTAAAACATAACCAAAATTATTAATGGGTTCAGCAATAAGTTCCCTACCTTCTTTATCTTCAAAGAATTGCGACAATGACCTCATGTGAGAATCATGCATAGAACCATCCAAAAAAGATAAACATTGCTTTAAGCTTCTTTCATAATTATCAACCGAAAAAACAAAACTATCTTGATAATCTACATGTTGGAAAAAATGATCAAAAGTAATTGACTTCAAGAAACCGTCAGTTAAAATTGATAACAATAAAATACTACAGAAAAAAGGGGGCATGCCTTTGTTAATCAATTCGTTCTGACTAGCATTTTTAAAATTATACGCTAAATGTAAGCCAGCATTCTGAAGTTGATAATGAAACAAGTCCAAATAAGTATCAACACTAGAATCAGGAAGAGTAACAACTTCAGAAGAAATTAATTTTAGATTAACATCCTCGCCTATTGGCCTTAATGGGATTGGTAGATATTTATTCGAATTATCTATAGACATAATATTTTTTTTAAAGTAACACAACTTTACACCAGAAAACACCTATGTCAAGTAAGTGAACACTATTAAACAAATACATTTAAATAGAAAACGAAAAAAATACTTGCCTGAAAAAAAAATTTAAATTTGTAGCAGGTTTAAATAAGGATGCAAATAATGCACAGCCGTCCCTCGATAAAGATCCTGATCCTCAAAATGTACATCAAGTAAATCAACCAAAGCATGCAAGGCAGCTCTTCCCTCTTCAAAGAAAGTTATTTTATCAGGCTCTATCTCTTGAGTCTCTAGCGCTAAATAAAACGGCTTATTAAGGTTAATTAAAATAGCTACACTGTTATTAATAAAACTCAAAATTCCATCATTCCCTTCAAAAGTATCCCTGTAACTCATTAGTAAGATTTCATCAACTATATTTGAAACAGCATGCAACAAAGTTGCATTCTCGTATTCAAATATAGAATAAAAAATTGGAACATCTAAAATCAAATTTACATCATATGGAGCAATTACTTCCTTAAACTCTTGTAAATTACCTAAAAAATTTTCAATTATTCCAGGCTGCAAACTTTCATCATCCCATTGATCAATAATGTAAGGCTCATAATCAAGCATCCAGTCTATATCTTGAGCCCATGGATTTTCTGCTAAGAAATCGGCAACTTCTTCAAGCAAAGCATCCCAATCATCTTGATTTTCATCAAGAGCATATGAAGCAGCACTAAGTAAAAATTGATAAGATTGACAATCACTTCTGTAAGCAAAATCTTCTTCTGTTAAATCACCAGTCCAACGAACAAAATATTCTTCAAAGTCACTGTTAAAAATCTCATCAATCAAAATTTGATTTGGAGGAGATTCCCGCCAGGCAAAAACACTTCCAGAGTAATCATCGCACTCAGCACTTCATGGAGCCGGTACAGGTGTTACTCCTGCAATATTTACACCAGTAACATTAATCGTACCATCAATCTTATAATTTGAATTAACAGTAATTGTAAAAGATTGATTAACTACCGTAAAAGGATTAGCAAGATCTGCAGGATCAGCAATTCTTTTAACAAATAGCTCAGCATCTAAATCATCAGCTGTAAAAGCAAAGTCTAATTCAAAAGTAGTATCACCATTTTGATCTGCAAAACAAATTGGATCATCATTATCACTAGAATCCAAATCTAAACAATATTGATATTCCGGACTAACAAAACTTGCGTTCGAAACAAAAGATAAACTTAAATTCAAATCAGAATCCAATAGAGGTTCAGCAGATAAAATAATATCACCAATCTTTTCAAATGAATCAATATCAATGTTATTTACAGTAGCACCTGGGTCTGGAGTATAAGTGAATTCTAAACTAGAATCCTCAAAAGTAACATTTGATGTAATTGAATCTCCAACACTAACACCATCAGCTTCCACAGAATAATTAACAGCATAATTTTCACCATTTGCATCAGTATCTAATGTTTTAATATAAACTTCAATTGGAAGTGTCAAATCAAAAGGATTATGAGCTGGAAAAACAGAATACGTTGATTCATCAGGAATGTTGATGGCGTTAAAGTTGTCACCCTGCTTTAAAACAATAGATCTTAAAGGTTGATCTTCACCTATTTCTAACTTTAAAACATCACCACCATTACTAGCATCATATAAAGCATCATTGATTAAAATTTTACCTAAAAATTCTTCACCTGGAGCATCAAATAAGTAAGCATTAGCAGCTAATGGAGAAGCAATTCTATTATTTGTTTCATCTACAAAAGAAATAATTGGGTTTAATGATGCAGAAAACATTCTACTATTAACAGAATTAAAATCATCAAGAGAAAGACTTTCATCTTCAGGTGTAGCTTCATCATCAGCAACAATAGTAATTTCTAAATCAGCATTGGTAATTAGTTCAATTGCCTCAATTTCTAAACTATCTTCAACCAAATCGATATCAGCAGCGGGTTTAAATTGCATTACAAGTGGATACATAAAGTTATCCATGTTAGCAGTTTTTAACGATGGGTTAAAATAATACTCATCAGAGTCAGCCAAAAGCGAACTAGCTAATGAATATAAGTTTGAACCTTCAATTTTATTTAAAGCAATATCGTTTTGATCATCTGGTAAATCTAAATAGATAGAATCAACAATATCTGATGATTCATCAGTTAAACTCACTAGTAGTTCATATACTTCAACATCCTCATTATATTCGCCTTCAAGATCTAAAAGAATAATTTGTCTATCCTGATTTAAAGTATCTAAATCAACATAACCTAAAACATTCGAAGTATCATAAGAAGTTAAATTAGTCTCAGAATCTGAAATTCTAACCTCAACAGCTTCTGGTAACTCAACACCAGCAACAATAGTTGTTAAATCATATAAAGCTTCATCCAGTCCATTTTTAAATGAAATTGAACTAGTTAGCATATTCCCATCAATTTCCACATCTGAATACTCAACTAAATTGTTAGTTTCAACCGGTAAATCCCCTACCTTATTAACAAAACTTAAAGCTGTTACAGTATCAGCTGGAATAACAGAGTCAGGAGAATCAATATCGTAAAAGAAAGTCAAATAATCAACAGACTTAGAAGATAAATTTCTAATACTTTTAGTTGTAAGATTAAATTCAGTATTACTTAAAATATCAAATCCTATTAAAGGTGTAGTAATAAAGTTAACAAGTTTAGTTACCGTTCCAGCAAATGGACTCATCACATCAACACTTGAGTAAGCATAGGCATGTGTAGCTCCATTAGCTTCAAAAGAAGTAGCTTTTTGAATTCGAGTATTAATTTGATTAACTGAAGAATCTAAATATAAATCAATCAAAACATCACTCGAATCAACCGGAGGGTTATCAAGAGAAATCGCATGAAAATCTATTGTTAAAGTTTGAGTATCAAAATTGTTCAACCTAACCGCACGTTTAATGGCATCTAAAGTTTTAAAATTAATTTTAGATTCAAAACCCGTAGCTGTTAATTCCATTGGAACAGAAACTTGCGTAGTTTGTCCATCTGCATAAATTTTAGCAGACATCGAGCTAAACCATTCATCAGCATTTACAAGTTGACCTTTAATTGCATACAAGTTTAAAGAATCTCTAGTTAAATCATCTAAATCTTGATTAACACCTAAATCAGCGTCAGGTAATAAGTTGGCAACTTGATTTAAATTTATTTCATAAGATCCAATTTTTCTTTCTTGATCATCACCACCAAGGGAAACTAAGAATCGATTTGGATTACTAACGTTACTAGATTTAGTAATATAATTTATTGTTGAGTTACCACTTATAGCAATTGGCTCTGGATAAGCATCCATACTTGCTAGTACAGTTGGACTTAATGGAGCATCCACTAAAGCAGGTTTAAGTGAAACATAAACATACAAAGATTTACCATCTAAAGTATTATCTAAAGTTAAATCATCAAAATCTAAATTTGAAGTTATATACTCGCCTATTCGTGTATCATCTAAATAAACTAAAGCTTTGTCTAAATAGTCCTCTAGTCCATTTAAATCTAATTTACTTAAAGTTGAAGTACCCGTAACTGCATCAAATTTAAAATCAATAATTTTTACAAAATCGTTATTTGAAACTAATTCGTTATCAGCTCCAATCAAAGAACCTAAAGTATCGTTTCCAGATTGTGCTTGTTCAACACCATTTGCTACAAAAGTCTTATTTTCATTCGATAAATAATTATAAGCTTGCCCTTGCTCTATTGAATTATTTGTATAATCAAAACTAAATTCTACCGGCTGATCCCCTCCAGTATTTCCACTTGTGTTTCCACCAGTGTTAGATCCTGATCCACAAACATCCGAAGGTCCAAAAGTACCTTGGGAGTTTGCCACTGAAGAGCATCCCATAGTTTGACCACCAGTAGTTGCACTTGAATTATTAGTTGATCCATTACCTTGGGAACCAGAAGTTGATCCTCCATTCATTGGATCTGAAGAATTTCTAGTAAAATCAACTTTAAACCAATAGTAACCATCATGAGCTAAACCATTTGTAGCATCTAAAGTGACAGAAGTTGGAGAAAAGAAATAAGAAGCCGCATAAGCTTTTGTAATTCTTCCATCCTTAAATCCTTGCGGAGCAGGAGCTAAATACCAACCAATATTTAAACCAGAAGATTGTCTAAAAGTAGGGTTATCAAATGATCTATTACAAACATCATTTCTATTTAAAGATTGAACTACAAACACAGTTCCAGCTTTTATAGTAGAGTTTAAATTATCTCTTTGAGTTCCTTCATAATAATCCGATAAATACTCTACAAATTTATAAGGAGAAGCAAAGCTTCCTGGTAAAGTTTCATCGTAACCAACTATAATATAATTTGAGTTGTCTTTTTTAATTGAAGCTAGAGCGTTATTTAAAGTAGTGTCATTGTTAACATGAAATAAAAAATAATGACCACTATCAACATTAGGAGTTATTGCTCCCATAGTTTGAGTTGTTCCATCCGAACAAGAATAGCTTGGTAAATCCGAATTAGTAACTGTTGCAAGCGCCCCAGTTAAATCTGAACTTTCGATTGGACTTGGCGGAACATTAAATTTTTCCAGCTCACGCTCAGCCATATCATCAAATGATGCGTATAAGCCTGCAGCAATCAAAAGCACCAAAAGCCCACCTAAAAGGTAAGCTTTGGAAACATTATTTTTATTCTTAGATTTTTTAGCTTTACTTTTCAAGAAATTTCTCCCTCCAAGTAAATTCATTAATTTTTTCATGTTAACATTTTTTATAAATCATTTAATTATATCATAACCATTCTAAATATTCAAACCACTACAAACCTGAATCTTCAATACTTTCTGTAACAGGTGAGCCAATAAAGAATTCAATATCGTCAATAGACGTATAACTCGAGATCCAAGTAATAAATTCAGTATCTCGAACAAATCGATTAACACTATCAAAATCTATAAGAAAAGGAGAAAAACCATCAGTTAAATCCAAAACATTATTATTATTTTCATCATGGTAAAAAATCACATCAGGAGTAAACACTTCATCTTCATCATCAACATAATCAAGTGTAATAATCAAAGAACTATAACTAGAGAAATCATTAGCTAAATTAGATTGCGTAATGTTTAAACCAGCAAACAAGAGACCATCATCACTATCAGCAAGAACAAAATTGGTTCCATCATCTTTCATCAATTCAATCTTGTAAGACTCTAAAATACCCTGAAGATTATTTTGTATAACATATTCAAATCTATTATTACCTAAAGTATCAAAAAGGTTAAACCTAACACTATTCATAACTTCAGGCATATTGAAATCAATAGTATATTCGTATCTTCTATCAATATTATCTATAACCCTATAATTCCAAGCTGATCCAAATCTATAAACATCTAAATTAAAATCTTTTGCAACATTAAGTTGATCTATTAAATTATCATTTTCTTCTGTACCTGTACCAACAATAAATGATTGATTAACTTCAAAAGAAAAAAGATCAAAATTAAAATAGTTATCTGATCGTAAACTTACAAAATCAAAAAGTGTAAAATCTTTAAATCCGAAACCTTGGTTTACCCAATCATTTCCAATAGCACCATAATTAGAAATATCATTTAATTCAATATGAGTATTATTGATATAAAGTTTACCAATAGGATCAGAAGCAGACAAATATTCAGGACGTCCTTCTGAGTTAATAATCAAATCGTCTTTTTCTTGAACAAAGCTAAATAAATCACTTTCATCACATTCAACATCACCATCTACAGCATTTACATCCAGAAGAATTACAGCTTGATGTTGTGTATAGTTATCTGGCATATCAAGAGGGTCACCATTAAGATCAGTTACATTTACAGTAAGTATAATTGTACCAGAATACAATAGTGAAGTATCTAAGGTTAAAGGGAAGGAATAAGAATCTAAAGGATCAATTTCTAATTCTTCTTGAGGCTCAAAAAGATTTGGATTATTTATGTTAGTACTAAAATCATCACCTAAATTATAATTAAGTTCAGAACCTTGAGGATCAGTTATTTCAACTTCAACAGAACTTAACAAAACAGGTTGTGAAAAACGATTTAAAACTGTAATTGGTACAACTCTACTTACTTGCCCCCCATAAACACAATATGGAAGTTGAGTTGTCTCAAAATATTCAAAGTTTACTACATTAGATGAAGCAACTAAAATATTTTCTGGAGCAACTACATTCCCACAGTTTTCTGATTCAACTACAAAAGTATTCGCAGTTAGAATTGAAGCAGGGGAAATAGATACATCTTCATCTAAAGTTAATTCATATTCAAAACTTTGTCCTTCTACGCTAAAATCTTCAACTAAAGGTAAATCATTAAGAGGATTAAAAAACAAAGTGTAAGAACTAGATGAATTCGCACGTAGCACATCATTAAGAGAATTAAAATCAGCAGAACGATCACTGTCATACACAAAACCATCTGGATCTGTAAAATCAAACTTAAAGAAAGTATCACCTTCAGGATTGACAGTGAACATATCTAAATCTTCATCCGTTGGATTGTAGACTGTGTAGATAAATGCTAAAGATTGATCT
Source organism: bacterium (assembly GCA_018662325.1). Classification (GTDB taxonomy): domain Bacteria; phylum Patescibacteriota; class Gracilibacteria; order UBA1369. Next base: position 32,295 of record JABJGM010000007.1, read on the forward strand.
TCATCTAAAGCACAATGCTCTTGCATCAATTCAACACCAGTAACCACAAGTCCTTCACAATCAGATATGTCATTTGTAATAAAATATCGTGCAGCATCAGGAGCAGCAACAGTTCTATTATTAGGGAAACCTAAAGCAATACTAGTTAATTGAACAATTTGTGAATCATCAGAGTCAGCAAACTCTAAACTAATTAAATGATTCCGGTTAGCAGCTAAATTAACACCATCAAATGTAATTGTATTAGTAGTGTCATCAAAAGCAAAATTATTAACACCAGCACCATTAACTTTAAGTTTAGTAAAATCTGGAACAACTGAACCTGCTGCAGGAGTAAATGAAAGACTATTTAATAAAGTTGCATCTTGAGTATTATTATTATAAACCATATCAATACTAAAATCAGAGTCAACTTCAGCTAAACAAGTATTTAAACTTTGTTGTAGGTCAATCACAGATAAAGATTCAGAAGATCTAAAGCAATCATCATTAAATTCAATCTTAAAGACTGCTCCACCTTCATTATTACCTAATTCATAAAGAGGATTTTCCTCAGATAAACTGAGTTCAAAATTTAATTCAGCAACTAATTGCTTAGTTATTCTCAATTTATAAACATTCATACCAGGTTCTAAATTTAAGTTAATTAATCCACCAACAAATTCTCGTCCATTAAGAGTGATAATATCTGTTCTATCAGGTACTGGTTCGTCTTGAATAAATAAGCTTAGGCTAGCGGCTAGTGACTCACTATGACCATTAGAAATTCTAACATCATGTTCATAATAATTTCTTAAACCATCAATATCAGTACAAACAAGCTCAGAAATAACACCCTCTCCATTTTCAGCTCCCTCAACAATTGGAAGTAAATTTATAACACCTTGTTCAGGACAAATTTCTTGATTATCACTAAAGTCATGAATAATTTCTTCATTAAAACCAAGATTATTAATTGCAACAGCAGTTATTTGAATACCATATTCATTATCAAATTGAGAATTAAATTTTAAGACTAAAGAATCTCCAGGATCTACAGTCAATCCTGTACGCTGAGCATCAAAAGTTAAAAGATTGTCATTAACATCATATACTCCAGGAATAGTTATTCTTCCTGAAACATCAGAAATAGATGTTTCTATACCACCATCAGAAATTCCAGCCTTAAATACAATTTTATCAATTTCAAGCGGTTCATCTTTAGGATTGAAAATCACCAAATCAGAAGTCAAATTATAATCTGGGCTTAATAATGGACAAGCTGAATCAGTTGCATCAAAAGCCACAATTTGTACGGCACCCTGACATTCAACGAAATTAATATCAGTAGTAACTTCATTAAGATTAAATACTTCAATATCAAGACCATCAACATCTAAAACAACATTCAAAATATTAGCATTAAAACGTAAAGCTTCATCACTATCTGAAGAATAAACAATATCAAATACATTTCTACCAACTTCTAAATTAACTGGTGAAGCACTAAAATCAAAAGTCAATGCTTGAATATTAAGGGTACCAGCAACATCATTTATACTTACAACTAAATCATCTGGAATTGCTTCCGAATAATTAAGAGTAATACCAGTTAAACTTTGAACGGAGTCAGTTGTATTGTTAATCACTAATCTTTGATCAAGAGTTTGATCAACTTCATCAATGTCATAACAAGCAGATTTTTCAACAGCTTCTACAGACTCAACCGAAACAGTACCAGGATCCGGACACTCCAAATCAAAACTTTGTCTAAAAGTAAACTGACCATTTTCTCCAACTAACAATTCATCATTATTATAAAAGTTGATTTGTTTATATAAAAAATTATAATCAGTACCATCAGTAATATTAATCTTAAAATCTTTTGCAGAATTTGCTGGAATTGAAACTTGTCGAAAACTTATTTTTTCTTGAGTAGCAGGAGTAAGAAGTAAGTCAGTAGTTTCAACAGGATCAGTATTCAATCCATCAACAGTAAAATTCATAGCGATTGGAATACGTCGACCAGGCGGTAATAACTGACGCAACATTCGAATATTATTCACATCAATAGCTTCATCAGTAGGGTTAATCAAAGTTAATACTATTGAAGTTGGATCAAAATCCTGTGGTGATAAATCAGGACAATATTGATTAAGTCCCTTATTAGAAACAACATGCACAAAAGGAGCACTATCATCACTACAATCTAAATCAGAATCTACTTCAAATCTAGCTTCATTTTGACTTGTATTATATTCGCCAGAACTACCACCAATAGAATAAGTAACTTGCTTAACTTTAAAATCAAATTGAACATTTTCAGCAGGATCAAAAGTAGCATCAAAACTTAAAAGATTTCTTCCTGGTAGAATAGTTTGACCTAAGAATTTTACAGTAGTTCTATCACCACCCATTACTCCATCAAGAAAATTAACATCATCAGGTAAAGCTTGATCAAAAACTAATTTAACAGTTGCACCAACAACAACATCTGGATTGCTACTATTTAACACAACTTCAACAGGAATTGAATCACCAGAAACTTCCTCAATATTTTGACAGAAATTTCTACTTATAGAATTCACAGCAGAAACATTATACAATGGTGGAACAATCGGACATAAATTATTATTAACTACAAAGTTATAATTTAATTCAACATCAACATCAACATTAGCTCCAACAATATCATTTAAAGTCAAAGTTATATCTCCAGTCGCACCAACTTGATTAGAAGAAACTAAAACTTCAAAGACCTGTGACCCATCTATAGGAAAAGCAGCTGGAACAGCTAAGTTGAATACTACTGTAGTACTATCCTCAGAAACATTACCATCAACTGTATTACCTGCATATTTTAATTGATAAGTAAGAACTCGTAAGTTAGCATTTTCAGAAGGGGTAATATCAAAAGTAAGTGATGAAACTTCATAATCACTTTCTTCATCTGTTTCAACAACTAAAAATGAATTACTCAAAGTACCATGAACATCTTGATCACAAACTTCAGAAGAATCACTACCACCAAATAAACTACTAAAAATAACATCCGATTCAACTTCTGGAATACATACATCAGTAAACCTGATAGCATAAGCAACAGGATTAACATCAGAAATATCAGTCGAATATAAAGTTTCAACAATAGACTGATTATCAAATTTACCTACAACGTTTAAACCAATAACCTTAAGCGGCATAGGTTCTCCATCTATATTAAACAATTTTAAATCAAAAACATTTGATGAATTTTGAGCTAACTCAATTGGATTCTCAAATGTAAAGACTAATCTAGTCCCCCCAACCGGAATCGATCCTGTAACACCATTAAAAGTAGAATTAACAACATCAAGACCATTAAGGTTATCAAAATTTAAAGTCACTTCTGTTATACTTACTGCTTGTTGATAAGTATTTGTTAAAGTTAAGTTTGAACCAACAAATCTTCTTCCAACATTTAGTAAATCACCACATTGATTAGTTTCATCAGGCATTAAAGTCGAAACCACTAATTTTTCATTAGGTACAGGTATCTGTGGAATTAAACATGGAATCCCAGATTCATACAATCTAATATCCGCTTCATTTCCATACACAAAACTTACTTCAAATTCTGGATCAACGTTATCCGCTGGTGTAATATCAAAGTTAATTCTTCTAGTAAAATCAAAATTATTATCAGAAGAATTTTGAATACCAACTCTAATAGTAAATACATTTGAACTATCATCGGTAGTCACAGATTGTAGAGAAATAGGATTATTTGCAGTCAGAACCCCAGTTTCAGAATTATATGTAAAACCTTCTAAGCTTGCCTCTGGAAAAATAGCAGGACCTTCATTACTTAAACCTAAATCAATAGAATTCAAACTTAAAGCTTGATTATAATTATTAATTAAGGCAACTCTTAAATCCACATAATCAATCGCATTTGAATTTCCACAAACATCAACAAAAACATCTGTATCAAAATGTAGAACATTTACTGTATTCATAAAAAAATCTTGACCACCAGGTTCAACAATTGGATTTTCAGGAGCTTGACCATTTTCAAGAGCTTGATTTTCTTGAGCTTGCTGCCCAGGATTTTGGTCAGAATTTAAAGAAGCCAATAAAGCTCCAATTACTTCTGGATTATCAGTTTCAATATTTGCATCAAGTCTATTACAAGATGAACTTAAATCACCAATCGAATTACCTGATCCCATTAAAGAATTATAACAATTAACATCAATATCTCCAATTGAAGTATTAGTTTGATTAATTACAGTTCTAGCACGATCGGCATCTCTTGCTTGAGTAGCATTACCTCTTTCAGGAACAGATGGACTACCAACAGTGGTAGATGGACTACTTACATCTCCAGTATCTGCAACTTGCGAATCTTGATCACTTGGTACAGCCGGTATATCTGAACTACCAAAATCTCTAACACTTACCCAATAGATAGCATTTTCATTAACTTCAAATTCTGATTCCCTATTCAGTCTATAAACTTCTGTAAAACTACCATCCATATTATATTTATAAGCTATAAAAACCTTATAACCATATGGTAACTCCAAAGAATTTTGTGGAGTTAAATAAACATAGTGCCAACCTTGTTTATTTAAAGATACTAAGCCATTACCCATTTCGGCTGTAGTAGGATTTTCTTGATAATTATATTCACCTCCACTATAAGCAATTAAAACTTGGTTTCTAGGAATAACTGTATCCATATCAAAACCGTTAAAACTAAAATTAGAGGAATAATTAGATTCATAATATTCAAGTGGATAAACAAAATAATTATTTGATCCATTACTATGTCCAAAACTCAAAAACCTAAATTGCCCCGGAACCTCAACTTCATTTACAACCATAGTACTATTAATACCATCTATACGCCCTAAAAATTCTCCAAAAGTTTGATCTCGATCAGAATAAAAATAGGTTTTGGAATCGGCATTAGCAGAAACCGTATTACTAACATCACCTGTAAAGTCAGGAGAATTTACATCATAATAGTAAGCAGCACCAGATCCCGTAGTTAGGGCTCCAGTTAATTCACTATTGGCTTCTAACTCAGGTGGAGTTTGAGAGTCTAGCTTTGTGCTCTGCAAATAAAATGCAGCAGCTAATACTACAACAATCGACAATGCGACAGAGAGTATACGATTCCTTAGTTTTGGCATGGGTAGGTTTATATTAAAATATAGTTTAAAAAAATTATTTCATATTAAATAAAGACAGAGAAATCCAAATTTAATTGAAATCTTTACATTATATCAAAAAAATAGCGAAATATCAATTCTGATTAATTTACAAGGCAAAATACACATAAAAGCTTTAACTCATACAAAAATCGACTATTCACTATAAAAGAATAGTTGAAAAAAGACTATACAAATAAACCTTTGACAAAAAGACAAAATAAACAAACAAACCTATGTCTAATTTAAGTCAACAACCTCTTCAACAGCAGATTTAATAGCATTAAGATCAGAAGAATTACATGAATCGCTTAAATCACCACTTTGATTATCATCTCCTAATAAAGAATTAAAACAATTAGCATTAATACTACCAACTGAAACGTTCGTAATATTAAGTTCAATATCATTTCCAGGTCCAGCTTGTTGCTGAGCTAGTTTTAACAAATCCATTACTTCCTTTAATGATTCATAAAGGGGATCATCTGGAGAAACTCCCAAAATATCTGGATTAATCAATCCAACATTTACCCAATAGATACCAGATTCTAAATTTGATAAATCAAAGTCACTTCCCTCTTCCGCAGAAAAAACTTGAGCAGAACTTAATGAATCAGAAGACATTAAAAAAGCTGTTAAAATTTTAGAACCTTCTTTAATATTTAAAGTAAGATTATTTCCAAGCCAAAGTAAATGCCAACCATCATAATTTAAATTAATCGAACCTGAATTCATTAGATCATCACTAGGATTAGGTAAATAATCATAAGCAAAGGAATTATAAACCATCAAGACACGATTTTTAGGGATATTAGTACTTAAGGTCAAATCTAGACAACAAAAGTCAGAGGGTCCAAAATTTGAAAGATAATATTCAGCAGGATTAGCATAATAAGAAGAAGCAACACCAAGTCGTCCAAAAGTTAAGAATCTAAATTTACCACTATTAATACCATCAATTCTAGAAAGAAAAGATCCAAAAGACGAATCATTTGATGAATACAAGAAATTTACAGACTGAGAATCAAAAGAAAGACTATTCGAATCATTCCCAATAAATCTAGGCGAATTAGAATCATAAACATAAGCAGCACTAGAACCAATACTTGTAGAACCAGTATAATCAGAACCAAGTTCTAAAACCGGAGGCTTTTGATTATAAACAGATTCATTTAAAGATTGCATAAAAACTCCAACCGAAAGCAAAACAACAGCAATAAAACAAATAACAAATAATTTAATTTTCCTTTTTCGCATTTTTAATATTTTTATATCACTTAATTATAACACAAATAAACAACAAAAAAAAGCCCCTATAAATAGGGACTCTAATTTTAACAATTACTAATAAAAAGTTTTATTGATTCACATTTGGAAAAACTTCATCAAAAGTCTGTGAAGGTGAATATATTTCACAAGCGCTCTTTGCTCCAACCATGCCAGCCCCAAGAGCAAAAAGTTCAGGAGCTTTATACAAATATCTAACAGCTCTAAAATTATATTGATCAACACTGTATTCCTCATTAACAATATTTGTAGTAGCAAATTCATCATTAGTAGACATTAAAGCTCCACCAAATACTTCTTCATTATTAAATTCAGATGGCATACCACTCATATGAGGATTAGGGAAATATATTTCGCAATCCGTATTGGCCTGTGGATCTTTTGGACTTATTCTAAAAGAAAAACGTTTACTAACTCCACTTTCAATACCTTGAGAAAAAGGATAACTGTCAGGTGTAGAGAACTCACCAAAGGACAAAGAAACATTCCTATTAATTTCATTAATATAATTCTTAAAATCATTTATAATTAAATCATAATAAATCCTATAATCAGTATCTAATTCAGCACCATCAACAACTGTTTCAAATTCATTTAACATTAATAAAAAATTATCTACTGTTTTATTCATATCAAAAGCCTCAACATTAGCATTTTTTTTATTTCTAAATGGTATAAACAACAAAGAATCAGGCAAAAAAGCATGGCTAACCTGTATTTTAGGAGCCGAACTAGATGGTCCAAAAACTTTATCTAATGCATTTCCATTCTGAAGCCAAACATCCTCTACTAAATCTTGCGTTCTATATTTAGAAACAAATTCAAAACCTTTATTTACTAAAGTATTTTGATTTAGAGTTAAATTATTATCATCAATAAGAAAACTTAAAGTGTTTAAATAAGTTGAAAGACTAACATTGGCAGTAGGATATAAAGCTTGTATATTACTTACACAACCATCATCACAATTATTATTAAAGTTAGATTCCAAATAATCCTTAGACTTTTTAAAAAGATATTCAGAAATTGCAGAATTATGTGATACTCCATCACTTAATTTACTAGCAAAATATGATTTCACAGCTTGTTGGTTATGATCAAAATAAGTTAGAGGAATTTTATTTAAAGTTGGTTGATAAACAAATTTACTTAAATCAAAATTTCTAAACTCAAAGTAATTATTAGAATGACTAAATCGAAACCTATCTTCTAAAAATTTATTTTTAAAAGTACTATTACTAACAAAAGAAGCAATTAAGCCATTATCATTATGTGCAAATCTCTTGAAATCATCCTTAATAGAGGCAAATCTAGAATACAAATCATCATTAGAAAACAATCTTAAAGGAAAGTTATACCTTGGAACTTGAACATAGAATTTAGAGGTACTATTAAGATTATCAGATACATCACTAAAAAGGTTATTGCTGTTTATAAAAAGAGCTACATCAGCAAAACTCTGTTCAAAATCTGCGATTGAGATTCTTAATAAATCATATAAGGTATTATATACAGAATCCAAAAACAATTCTGATTTCATAATGTAAAACATAGTTTCAACATCTGACACATTCTTTTCAATAAGATCTTTAAATCCATCACTCATCTCATTATTTTCAAGAGATGAATTTTTAATACCGGTTCTTGATAACTCTAACTCAAAACGTAAAAGATCAACAAGCCGACTATTAAGTGCCAAAATTAAATTAGAGCTAGATTCTGAAATACCTTCTACAAGGGAATCGATCTGCATTTGATCAAACTGACCTAATGCTGAATTAATTCCTGTAACAAAACGTTCAGGCAAATCATCTAAATTAAATCTTTTTTGCCCAAGTAATTTATTTTTACCATCACTAAGTTCAGAAAAATTATTACCATCTATAGAAAACTCTACTGTACATGTATCAAGGTTTCTAGCTGGAAGAACAAAATTATCAATCCAAAGTTTTTTGCTATGAAAATCATCAACATTATTCTTAAAATCATAACCTACTAAACAATTATTAGAACCCTTCTCAATGGTAACACCTTGAGAAAGAACGATGTTATTTTGATTTTTCAAATAACATTCCTGACTATCAACTGACAAAGAATGAAAATAATCATTAACAAATTGATTAAAATTAATTTTACTTGGATAATCTAGACACAAGTCACTGTAAAAATTCTTTTTATCTTGAGGTAAGGTAGAGACTAAATTACAAATATTATTTTGCATTTTATCTTCATCAAAAGAAACAAGGGCTAGATCTTGAAGATTATAAATATTTTCTATTAAATGTTTAAAGGTATGGTTTTCAAATTGAAAATCTTTACGATAATTCAAAAAATCTTGATTGAAATTTCTAAAAATAAATCTTAAAAGATCATTTGAGTACTTCTTATCACTTGCGAAGTTATCTTGAAATAAGTATTCAAATTCATATAACTTATTATAATCTAAACTAACACCAAGATCAGCTCCAGGAAGATAAATACCATCAAACAATAAAAATTGATTAAAATTAAACTCAGTTAAATTCTTACTTCTAACTAATAATGTATAATCACCACGTGGAACGATTGATTTAAATTCTAATTTAATCATATTTAAATTAGAATTAAAATCAAATTCTAAAGGAATAATGGATTCATCATTTGATAGTAAAAAATTAAAATTCTTTTGAAGATAAGTTAAACTCAATAAATCAGACCTTTCAGAAAAATATTGATTGAAATTTAGAAATTTACTAAAATCATTAATCGACTGATTAAATAATTCAAAATTAAACTCTTCATTACCAACTGTATATTCAAAATCCTTATAATTATAATTACGTACTAAATCCGTACTTAAGGGAACAAAAGAACCAAAACTAGGAAAATTAGGTTTATTCACAAGCATTTCATTAGAAACATAAAAACTCAAAAATGAACCTTTAGGTAATTTTTCTGGTAATTTCAAAGATAAAATATCAGCAGTACAACTAGTCTGTAATTCTTTTAAAGCTTCAGCTATTTCACTTACACTGTCTGGTGTTAAAGCACTATCTTCATTAGTACTATTTTGATTAGCGTTAGCGTCAGGGTTAGGGTCAGGCTGAGCATAAGCACTATCAATTCCAAAAATCATAGAACCAAGATTTTCAATTAAATCCAAAGAATCATTAATTACAGAATTAAAAACTAACTCACCATCCTCTGGCATAATTTGTCTATCACAGTTGTTTACAAAATTTAAATAATTATCACTACCATTAATATAAGTAAAATTTTCTCCAACAGCATTAATATCAAAATTTTCAGTTAACGTATGTAAAGTATCTCCATCTTTTATAAGTTCAACAGATTCTATTTTTAAGTCAACATCAAAGAAAGCATTCTCATCATTTAAATGAAAATTATTAACTAGGACTAAAAAAGAAACAGCTTGTTTATCTTGAATTTCTGATAACTGAATAGGAGCATCATTTTCACTAAAAATTTCACCAGTATCATCAAAAGCAGTAATCAAAGGTGTTGAATTATCTGCAAAATTAATCTTAAAACCTTTTAATCCATTAATATCTTCACCAGAATTATTATAGATTGTTAATGCAAATAAAGATCTAGCAAATTCAGCCGGATTATTTCCAAATAAATTCCCATCAAAAGTATAACCGATTCTTGCTAATTGACTTAGTTTACTATCAAAGTCAAATAAATCATCCAATCTATCAATATCTGATCCATCAATCGGATCAGAATCCCTACAATAAATTTCATTAGTCTTTGCCAAATTAAGATTCTGAATTTCCATTACAATCGGCTCACAATCATCTTCACCTAAGGTAGCCCAAGTAAGACCTGCTTCATCATCTGGGTCATTTATCTGGTAAACATAATCTATTAATTCATCACTTTCTACTTGACCAAAACCATCAATAGTTAAATCTCCAAAATTCTTAATTATAATTTCCTGGTCACCTATTGCAGGCATAATACCCACAGCATCAACAGTCACTTCACTCTCTCCAAGAACTTCTATAGTATTACTCGATAAATAACCAACTTCAGCACCGAACAGAGTACCGTTTATAGTAACATCTCTTACACCTTGATTTTCAAGAATAAAAGCTGGTTCCTCTTTTTTATTTAGGTCTAAATCTTCCTGACCACACACAAAGAATTCAACATCTTCATGCAAGGTAGCAATAATCTTTGGACAGTCATTACCATCAACAAATGTTAATTCAAAATTAGCATCCTGAGTATCACTATCTAATAAAATTATTTCAGTTCCATTATCTAAAGTAATCAACTCTACAGGATTTAATTGAACAAGAATTCCTTCAACATCATCAGGATTTTGAATATCACCGGTAACAAAAATACTAAAGTCAGACCTTGCTTCAATTTCAATAGAATCATTAATTTCATCACCAGATCCATCAACAAAAGAAATTTCAGCTTGTTCAATTAAATTTAGGGAAACACCTTCATTTAAGGGATTTGTAATTGTAACAAATGGAACCATAAAAGTTTCTTCACCAAGGGCACAATATTCAATTTCTTGATCGTCAGCTAAACTTACAGTAACAACCGGACAATTCTCATCAACAGGTATTTCAAAATTAAAAACTCCATCCCCACCTAGAGGAACAAATTCACCATCAACATTTCGTATAACAACATTTGCTTCAACTTCATCAACTAAAGGATCAGTAATTGTAAAGGATCCATTTTGAGCACCTAATTCTATTGTAAAATTAGTACTAATAACTGCATCGGAAAAAGGTATACTATCAATATTCTCAATATTAGAAGAATCCGAAATGTTAAAAGAAAAATTTTGTACAGGAATACCATTCAACAAAGCAGTAACATTGATAGTACTTTTAAAATCACAACTTGGATCTGGTTGTGAAACCAATATTGTAGCTCCTTCTACAGGAACCTCAACAGGAACTTCTACAACTACCTCTTGATCTGGATCAGCATTAGGATCTATTTGATCACCTAAAATATCTATATCATTACTATTACAAGAATTAGTTAAATCACCAACTGTATTTCCATCTCCAAGTAAAGAGTTAAAACAATTAGCTGTTATATTTCCAACATCAACATTTGTAATATTAATTGTTACATCTCCACCACCTTGGTTATTACCTCCACCTTGGTTATTACCACCACCTGGAACACCTGGAATACCTGTGTCAAAACTTGGTTCATCTACATAAATCCAATAAACATCGTTTAAAAACTTTGGTATTACTTGTCCGTCGGCAGCATCCCAAACTTCAGTTGGAGCTGAAGTAGCTGTAACGTTTGGAGACCAAATAGCCAAAATCTCGGTAGCTCTTGGTAACTTAAAATTTGTATTAGTACCAACCCATAATAAATGCCATCCTTTACGCTTAACATTTAAAGTAGTTGGATTTAACATTTGATCAATCGTTGGATTTGCACAAATTTGTGTATCTTTTTCATTATAAACAATTAACACCTCGTGTTCTGCAAATTGTGCATTTGAATCTAAAGAAGAACAACAAAACCCACCTTGATTAATATCAATATTAAAAGCTGTTTTAAAATAACTTAAAGGATTCACACGAAAAACCCCACGATTCGCGTAAGTACCAAAATTAATAAATCTAAATCTTCCTTTGTTTGGCTTGATTTGAGAAATCATTTTCGAGAAAGTTTTAGAACGTTTTCTATACATAAAGAAAAAATCTCTTTCAGCTGGAATGCTTTCAAGTGAAGCACCAAAATCACAAACTGGATTACTACCAATTTGATTATCAGCAAAAGTATAAGAAGACTGTAATGCAGTACTACCAGTAAGGTTAGATGCTTCAGTCAATTGTGGTGGAACTAATCGTTCCGAGGTCTTATTTGCAAAGATTCCAAAGTAAACACTTAAGAACCCTAGCAGTATACCTACTGCAGCTACCGAGAGAATAGCTGAAAGCTTTTTTGGGGTTTTCATGGGTATAGTTATTAATATTACTACCATTTTTGCGCATAAGTATTTTTATTCAAAATCAATACTCTATATTTATATATATAAAAAATTTCGCAAAATAATTTTCTATATCTTTGACTATTTAATTTTAAGCGAATACTCAAAATACAAATTAATCCCTTTATTATACCAAAATATTAAACTTTTTGCAAAAGAATCTAATTTTAAAAAAATCAAAGTGTCTATCCAAACAAAAAAACCTTGCCAAAAACAAGGTTTTATATTTATTAACAGTTAGAATTTCTTTCTATCAGGCGGGATATTTAAATAATTAATTAAGTAGTCAGCAATCTTAGAAAAGGTTGGCAAACTCGAGCTCCCTGCCCACTGAGTAGTTTTAGGCTTATCTAATTTAACCATCACTACTACTTCAGGATTAGAAGCCGGCAAATACCCCAAAAACGAAGCATAAGTAGTCCCAGGGCCCTCTAAAGGCTTCCCTTTTTTATAGGTTTGAGCCGTACCCGTTTTCCCAGCAATTGAGTAACCAGGGACTTGTCCAGATTTAGCTTGACCATTGTCAATTACAGAAGTCAGCATAGCCGTAATCTTTGAGGCAGTCTGTGAAGACACAGCTCGTCTTACTACTTGAGGCTCAAAATTTTCTACTCTACCATCGCTATGTACAATCTTCTTAACTAAGGTTGGCTTCATTAAAACTCCATCATTTGCTAAGGCAGAAAAACTACTAATCATTTGTAGCGGAGTCACTGTTAAACCTTGACCAAAAGAATGAGTAACAAGCTCAGAATTAGCCCATTTCAAATATGAATTCATTCGTCCACTTGGTTCATTATAAAAGAAAACTCCAGTTTCATCGTTAAATCCAAATCTTTCAATATAAGAATACATTAATTTTCTACCTAAATTTTGAGCAATCCAAGCCATCCCAATATTATTAGAAGTCTCTAAAACTTCAGTCATATTAATTTCTCCATAATGTTTCGAAAGCGCATTGTCGATTTTAAATTCATCAACTGTAATTGGACCATCATCATTAATCATGGTTTGCGGAGTCACTAAATTCACATCTAATGCAGCAGCCATCACAACCGGTTTAAATACAGATCCTGGCTCAAAAGTATCCAAAATAGCCTTATTTCTAAATACGGCAGGTCCAACATTATTTTTATATTTTTTATAAAAAATTTCCCCAGATTTCTCAGACTCTTCTGGAATAACTCTTACATCTTTATAAATTTCTTCGTCCAACATATAGTAGTACTCTTTGAAACCAGAATAATTGAACTTTTCTAATCTATCATCAAAATTATAATCCTCTTCCTCCAAATGTTCTGCCGGAGCTTCAAAAACGACAGTTTCCAAAGCATTAGAATAATTATTTAAATCAAAATCAGGATAATTAGCCATCGCAAGCACTTCTCCTGTCTTAGGACGCATTACAATCACCTGCCCAAAATTAGCATCATATTGATTAACAGCTTTTTCTAAAACATCCTCAACTACCATCTGAATCGATCTATCAATTGTCAGATAAACATCCGAACCATCTACTGCATCTTTTAATACCGAATCATCCGATACTGCAATTTGCTTACCAAGCCCATCAATTTGAGTCTGATAAACACCATTTTCCCCATCTAATAAATCATCAAAAAATAACTCCATTCCATACTGACCACCGTCTTGATTCTTGTAACCAATCAAGGCACCAGCTAAGGAATTTTCAGGATAAAATCTATAAACTTCATCAATCAATCCCACTCCTTTAAAGTCTTGTTTGTACTTAACCTTTAATTCAGAAACTTTTTTAGCTTGTTCCGGACTCAATGTTTTTTGCAAAACAATATAACGATTCTCACCTAACAATAATCTCTCTAACTTTTGAATATTCATCTCCAATACAGGAGCTAAAGCCTTAGCATAAACCTTTTGATCAGAAATTCTTTTTGGAAAAATTTTTACATAATCTTTAGTTACCTCTACAGCCGGAAGCGAAAGCTTTAATAAATCACTCATCAACTTAGACTCTGGATTATTCACAAGTAAAATTTCATCACGATATTTCTTAGCAACTTTTTGCTCCAGTTCATTAATATAATCCATCTTTAATTCACTAATAGATTTTTTCGGAACAATTAAAGCTTTTTCTTGCTCTAAAAGTTCACTTGGAAGCTTAGCTCTTTCGATTTCGACTCTTTTATTTTCTTTTTCTAAAGCAGTTTTAGAATTAAATAAAATTTCAAACAAACTTGAAGCAACCTGAGTTGGATTATCTACAAAGCTAGGATCCACAAACAAAGTCGGAAGTGTAGTATTTGTAGCTACTCTAAAGTCAGATCCAGAGTGAAAATCTTGAATGAAAATTTCTCCCCTATGCGCTTCCACCTCCCTGTAACCTTGCTGGTTTGCAAGCGCAAGATCAATAAAATAATCATGTTTGATTACCTGTAAATAAAAAAGTTTTAAGATTATCAGTAAAAAGAAAGCTCCAAATCCAACTAACAAATTAAAAAGTCGATTTTCTTGATTCATATTTGGCTTATTTTTAATTAAAACCATTATATGACTAATCGTTTTTTTTTAAAAGCCATAAACCTATAAAAGACTTGTAAATTACCTTAATCTATTTTTTAAATCTACAATCTTAAGTACACAATAATTGCATTTTAAAATCAAAGAGCTAAGATAAAAACAAGTCAATTAACTGAAAATAATGAAACTTACAACATTCGACAACAAACTTAGACTTATTACTAAAAACATTCCACAAAGTGAGTCTGTAACAGCTTTAGTTTTAGTTGGAGCTGGTTCTAGATATGAAACTAAAGACATTAATGGAATCTCTCACTTTCTAGAACATATGTTTTTTAAAGGCGGAGAAAAATTCCAAAACACAAAACAAGTCTCCGAAGCTATCGACGGAATTGGTGGTGACTTCAACGCTTTTACAGGCAAAGAATATGCTGGATACTATGTAAAAGTTTCAAAAAACCATCTTAACACAGCTCTAGAAGTACTTTCCGACATGCTAATTTCAGCTCGACACCCAAAGGAAGAAATCGAAAAAGAAAGAGGTGTAATCCTAGAAGAATTGAACATGTATCAAGACACGCCAATGTACCAAATTGGATGGGATTTTGAAAAATTAATTTTTGGAGACACTCCCCTTGGAAGAGACACAATTGGATCAAAAGAATTAATCAAAACAGTTACTCAAGAACAATTTTTTGATTACCAAAACAAACTTTATACGCCAGATAATACGGTAATAGCAATCTGCGGAAACTTTGACGAGGAAAAATTAATTAAACAAATTCCAGATTACTTTGCCTTTAAAGATTCTCAAAAACAATTAGAACTAGCAAAATTTGAAGGTTATCAAACCGAAAAAAGATTACATGTTATCCACAAAAAAACCGATCAAGCTCACTTAGTAATTGGATACCCAGGACCAGGCTTAAATAGTGAAGAAAAATGGGCAGCAAAAATCATGAGCATTATTTTAGGTGGAAATATGTCCTCTAGAATGTTTTTAAACATCCGAGAACAAAAAGGTCTTTGTTATTATATTCATACCTCTAACGACGAATATTTTGATGCAGGAACCATCTCTACCCGAGCCGGAGTGGATGTTAACAGAATTCAAGATGCCTTAACTTCAATCATGGCCGAATACCACGAAATCGCTAAAAATGGAGTAACCAAAGACGAACTACATAGAGCCAAAGAATATTATAAAGGTAAAATCTCTCTAAAAATGGAAGATTCCGAAGAGCAAGCTCATTTCTTTGCGCGTCAAGAACTTATTATTAAAGACAAAATGAGTGTTCAAGATATCAAAGAAAAAATCGATCAAATCACTCTAGAACAAGTCAATAATATAGCTCAAAAATTTTTGGTTGATAAAAACTTATATACATCTATAATTGGACCATATACAGAAGAAGAAATTCAAAATATTCTTAATATATAAATTAACAAAAAACATATGAAATTCGATGGAATTTACGAAAAAACATTAGTAATCATCAAGCCTGATGCAATGCAAAGAGGTTTAATTGGTGATATCATTACAAGATTCGAAAAAAAAGGTCTTAAATTAGTTGGACTTAAAATGATGAGATTAGACGAAGCAATTTTAAGAGAACACTATTCTCACCACGTAGACAAAGGATTCTTCCCAGGTCTTTCTAAGTTTATGCAATCTTCTCCAGTAACAGTTATGTGTCTAGAGGGTCTAGAAGTTGTTGAAGCAGTTAGACTTATCACTGGAATTACTAAATCAAGAGAAGCAGAAGCAGGATCAATTAGAGGTGATCTAGCAATGTCTGTAGCTTGTAACGTTATCCACGCTTCAGATTCAGTAGAAAACGCAATCGACGAAGTTCAAAGATTCTTCAACGAAGAAGAAATCCACGAATACTTCAAATCAGAATACGAATTCGTATACGCTCAAGACGAAAGAGCATAATTTTCTCACAAGAAAACTTTTCAAAACCCCAATTCAAACCTGGGGTTTTTTTAGTAAAAAAAGTTATTGACAAAACCGAAAAGTAGTAATATAGTTTAAACTTATTATATTTATGAATAAATACAATAAACTCAAACATTTACCCGTTAAAATTTAACAAATTCATCAGATGAAAATTATTCAAGGAGAAATAGAAAACCTAAGTATATCAATTGAAAACTTAAATCACCCTGAAAAAAATCAGGTAATTTCAGAATTAACTTGTTTACAAAAAAAATCTCAAGAAACAAGTATTACAATGGAAATTATAGATCACCTTAATCTAATTACCAAACAATGTAAAACATTAATAGAGCAAGAAAATCAATATAATCAAATTAAAAACAACTTAAAGCTAAAAGAAAATCAATTAATAGATGCGTTTATTATTACAGTTGAAGAAAACTCCAATCTAACTCTCAATATCGAAGTCAACACAATCATTGAAGAAATAAACCAAGGAAATCTAGATCCTCTTAAAGCATTTATTCAAAACGGTAAATTACAACATTACAACAAACACAACAAAAAAATTCAAAAGTTACTCGAAAAACTTACTAAGGCGGAAAATAAATCATTAAAAACAAATCCCTCTGAAATTTTAGTTGAAACACATGAAAGTACTTTTAAACTTGAGGATTTTATAGAAACTCAAGTAATCTTTTCAAGAGATAAAAAAGAAAAAAGTACAACAATTCAAAAAAGCACTCCGAACAACAAATCTAATTTTTTAAGCTCAAAATTCAAATGGCTAGCTGGACTGGCATTTTCTGTATGTGCCTCGACTTTTATGATTGAAAACATAAAAGAATCAAACTTAAGTTCATCAGATCAATATAGCAATCCACCAAAACACACTATGACACGTCCCAATCAATTACAAAAGACTGGGAATCTCAATAAAACCGGTTCCATCAGGAATTCATACCAGTCCTCAATAGAGGTTAAAGATCTTGAAATTATCCCAATGGGAGCAAATCCAAACTCAACACAAGAAACAAATATAACAAAGGGTCTTCATCAAATTGCTTTAAATATGAATCATAATGGAAAAGAATTAAAATGTAACAAAGAATTCTTTGAAAGAATACGAGTTACAACAGACATTCTTAAAGACCTAGATCAGTTATTCAAACCTGTAACGACGCCATTTAGAGTAGATGAAGAAAACCCTCTATTCTTACTTAAAGAGCAAATTTTTTGGGAATTAAATGATTTCAAATCAATTGGAGATACTGTTTGCCTTCTTAAACATGAAAATATCCAAACAAATTTTGAAAAAGTTAACGTCGTAGATGCTCTAACAAAAGAAGAATATTCAAGTTATCAGTGGTCTACAATTAAACTTCAAAAAAACAGCGATACTAAATATCAGGGAATAGCAACCAATCAAATTAAAACCATAATTTTTAATCTTCTTTCTACTCAAGAACAAAAGAACAAAGTTTCTCACATTAAGAATGATAACAACTTAATGAAAAAAACACTTAGAAATGCAAGCTCCACAGAAGAAATCCTAAATCACCCTAAGTTAGAAGGAGTAATCAAAAGTTTGTTACCATCAATGTATAATTTAGACGTAGTTGTTACTAATTTTGAGTACAATAATCATAATTCAGTATCAATTATTCAAAATCAGCAAAGTAGGATTATTGCTAAAATTCTTTTAACTTTCTACAACTGTCCAAACAATGATAACGACGTAATTATCGAAATCATAGCAGCAAATCCAAACATAAATTTAGATAAATAAATTTCAAAGCCTCAAATAAAAAATTGAGGCTTTTTTTTATTTACAAAAAACACAGATTGTATTATAATGAAATAAGTAAAAAGATTTATTATGGATTTATTTCAGTTAAACATCTACGCAAATCCCCTAGCCTATCCATTCGTTATTAAATCAATTAAAGATTTTCTTAACAACAATAACCTTTCTATTAAAAAAGAAGGTAATCTTTCTATTAACACCTACCCAAAAGTCAGCTTTGAAAAACATATAATGATTGAAACTGGATACAAAAAAGACGAAGTTAAAAAAATCTGTTCAAGACTTCCCGAATTTATAAATCATTATAATTTTTACCATCCCAACAATTTAGATTTAAACATCAATCTACTAGACATTAAATCTCAAAAAGAATTTCAAAAATCTCAACCCGTTAAGCTAAAACAAATCAAATGGCTCTTCTTAATAACAGTTATTAGTTTTATAGCCGGCTTTTTAATTGCAAATCTAAAAGTTCATTCTCAAGCCTCAATTAAAAACCAAGAGCTAAATTTACTCTTACCACAAACATCTCAAGAATTCGAAGTTGGATTAGCCAAATACAAAAATCTACCAGAACAGTCAGCCATGCTTTTTGAATTCAAAGAAACTACCAATCAAGCATTCTGGATGAAAAACATGAGTTTTCCAATCGACATATTTTTTCTAGACCAAGAAAATAAAATTTTAGACATCCAGCCAAACCAAGCACCTTGCCCTCTTAGTGGAGATTGCCCAAAAATCACAAGTAAGTACAATTATTCAAAGGTAATTGAAACCAAAGCTAATTTTGCAAGCCAAAACAGCATTCAAATCGGAGACCAGTTCAATATACAAAAAACTCTGATATTTACTGACTAAAAAATGGTAAACCAAAATCAAAATATTCAAAAAGCAAAGCTCTTTCTTTAGAACCTAGATTTAAATCTTGAATTCTTTGGCTTTTACTTAAATTAAATCCATTTATAGAATTTTGATAACACAAAAAGCCTGTATTTAAATCATCAAATACAACCATTATCCTGAACTCCTGCCCGTCACAACTATTATAAAAAAGTTTTCCAAACCTTTCCCCAACCTTGTATTGCAAAGGAGACCTTCTTAAAAGAGCCAAATCCCAAACTCTAGCTTTATAAGAATCTAAAATATCTTGAGCAACTTTACCGTTTGGCAGCACAATTGGATTTGAAAGAGAACAACCAAAACAGTTTTTAGCTCTTAGCTCTCCCTTAAAATAAAGCTGATTAAACAAGCTCTCATCTAAAGAGTCCTGATAATCAGCATATTCTTCTTTTAATAAAAATTCTAAATTATCTTGATTTTTATAAGACATAAAGTATCCATCTGTACTCAACATTAAATTTAAATCCGTAACGGAAGTTTTCAAATAAACATTTGCATCACTAGAAACAACACCTACAAAATTGTCATCTTGAATATTTTGGTCAATTATCAAATTAACACCATCTAAAACAAGCAAATCACCATAATAACCTTGCAGCCTCTGACTATTCAGTCCTTCAGGTATATCTTTTAAATAAACAATATCTTGCCCATCTTTAAATTTATCTACGCATCGTAATTCTAAATCACAATTTGAATCTCTAAATTTATTTTGATATTTATTAATAAAAGCCTGATGATAACTCAAAGAATTATTTTGAACATTTTTGACTGTTACTCCATCATTCATAGTCTTAAAAAAATTATCATTTAAAACCCCCTTGATTAAAGGTGTGTAATTTGATTTTGAATCATCTAAAACACTTGAAATCACACGAGAAACCTCTAAGTTTTCACCATCCTCTTCAAATTCATAAGATCCCTTAAATAAAAGCTTATTATCGGCAAGTTCTTTTGGAATCACAAATGTAGAATTAAACCTAAAAAATATATTCGAAACAAAATTATTTCCATCAAAACTCCAATTATTCAAAAGAAGCTCTTGATCTTGACCTTCTTCATCTAAATTTAACTCAAAAACATCTATTCCTAAATCTTCATCATCAATATTGCTTTCAAAAATATGCTCAACTTCAAATTCAGTTAAATTTTCCGAGGCAATAAATGTAGTACATAAACTAAACGGATTGTTAAAATTTTCATTAAACTTTAAAACTTTTAACTTATTATTAAAATCACACTGAGCATAACTATCAATATGATAAGGCAAAGTAATTAAATCCATAGGCATTTTAAACTCTAAAGATAAATCCATCGGATAAAAAGTTTCTTTACCTAAAACAGTTGTTTTTACAGCATTGATTTTAAAATCATCAGCTTTAGATGGTACTAAAGAAGCAATCTTTCTATCATTTCTTAAAAAGAAAATATTTGAATCAGCATCATAAACAAAAGCATCCTTATCATAATTGTTTAAATCAGAACCATATGAGTTTGTATGATCATCACAATTCTCGGCCTGAACAATTTCAGTAGAATCTTCATTAGATAACTTTCGATCATTAGTAAACCTTAAACAAAAATCAATATTTGACTCGGCAAACTCTTTAGTTCTATCTTCTCCATCCAAAATAAACTTCAAAGCCAAACTATAAAACTTACCACCATTACTAATAGGAATCATACTCGAACCAAAGTCCACAACCACAGGCTCATAATTCATATTCATCATAGGAAATTCAACTCTTGCCCCTTTAAAATCAATAAAGCCTAAATTTTCAGAGAAAGCATGACCTTTCAATCCAAAAGTTTTAGTTCGAAAATCATAATTATCAAAATCTATACACACTCCAAATCCATTACCACATTCATCCCTAAACTGATTTTGACTTTCAAATAAATCACATACATCTTCATCGAAGTCTAAATCAGGATGCTTTTCACAACCAAATTTCAACCATCCATGTCCACTAGAATAAGCATAACCTTTAAAGTCAGCATTTTTAATTTGATTATTTTGATCAAATTCCGGAAAAAGTGATACTTTATATTTTAATTTAGTCTGCATTTGCACTCCCAAATTTTCAAAACTTCCAGTCTGATTATTTATATTAGAATAAAAACTCAAAAACCCTAAATTAGGATTAACGGCAAAACCTTTAATATCAAAATAATCACGATCAAAAGTATCATATTCAACACAAGCAGATGTTACCGGATCAAAAACTCCAGATTCAAAATCGATCACACCTTCATCCAACAAAGGATTTCCAACAGTAATTCCACTTATTGGAACACAAGTATCTGCAGCATTAGCAATTACTGAAAAATTCAAAAAAAATAGGACATAAAATAAAAAATATAATTTTTTCATAAAGATATTTAACTTTTATAAGTGTAACAAATTATAACTTTAAAAACGAAATTTTTATTAAAAACATCATAAAGCACAATAAAACAAGTTTCTTGCAAATCCTTTTAAACAAGCCACAAACTAAAAACCCAATAATTCAACAATGACAAGCAAAGAAAGGGAAAACCGCTTATCAAAGGTTAAAAATCCATTATTAAAATTCAATAAAAAGCATTATTATTAAACAATTAGCTTAATAAAGCCTCAGGAAATTGAATTTTCATCTTGTGTATAACAAATCGAGGGTTATAATTGACTTGAATAAACCTTTAACATAGAAATATGACAAAACAAGATTTAATCGCTGCTGCTGCTGCTGCTGCTGGTGTTACTAAAAAAGACGCTCAAGCTGTATTAGACGGAGTTATCGATACAATTACATCTACTCTTCAAAAAGGTGATTCAGTTACTATTACTGGATTTGGTACTTTTAGAGTTTCAGAAAGAGCTGCAAGAAGCGGTGTAAACCCAAGAAATCCAGAACAAAAAATTCAAATTCCTGCAATGAAACTTCCTGCTTTCAAAGCTGGTAAATCTTTCAAAGACGCTGTTAGATAATAACAATTCTTCGAAAACATTAAACACCCTATCCAAAGGGTGTTTTTTTAATAATTAACAAATCTTTAAAAAAGTTAACAAATATTTGATTTTTGAATCCAGTAGACTAATATATAAAAAAACCAAAAAAAATGGAAAAGCAACTAAATCAAATCCAAATTGATGCAGAGAAAGACATTAAAGAATCAAACTCTTTAGATCAACTATTGGAAGTAGAAAAAAAATACCTTGGTAAAAAAGGAAGCTTAAAAGCTATTTTGAGTCAGATCAAAGATCTTTCAATTGAAGAAAAAAAAGCTTTTGGAAAGCTATCTAATCAAATAAAGGTAGTTTTAAATGAACTAATTTTCAAACAAAAAAAATTAATCGAAGAACAAGAAATTCAAGAACAACTTAAAAATGAATTCTTAGACGTTACACTACCTGCAATTCAAACTCAAAAAGGAAGTACTCATGTTCTTAAACAAGTTCAAAAAAAATTAGAGGAAATATTTATAAGCTTAGGTTTTGAAGTTGTAGATGGACCAGAAGTTGAATCAGAAAAATATAATTTTGAAGATTTGAATATCCCTCAAAGCCATCCAGCTAGAGACATGTATGACACATTTTTTATCGATCAAAAAACTGAAAAATATAATAGACTTCTTCTTAGAACTCACACTTCTCCAGTGCAAATCAGACACATGCTCAAACAAGGAGCCCCAATAAAAGTCTTAGTACCTGGAAGAGTTTTTAGATATGAAGAAGCAGATGCCACACATGAGCACACTTTTATGCAGTACGAAGGATTATATATAGATAAAGACATCAGTCTATCTCATTTAAAAGGTTATATTGAAGAAATTTTTGGACAATTCTTTGGATCAAAAATAGAAGTTCGATTTAGACCAGGCTACTTCCCTTTCACAGAACCAAGTCTAGAATTCGAAATCTCATGTCCTTTTTGTAAAAATGGATGCAAAGTATGTAAACAAACAAAATACATAGAGCTTGGTGGATGCGGAATGGTTCATCCAAACGTTTTAAAAGCAGCCGGAATTGATCCAGAAAAATACCAAGGCTTCGCTTTTGGAGGAGGATTAGATAGACTTGCTATGCTAGTAACCCAAAACAACGATCTAAGATTATTTAGACAAAACGACTTAAGATTCCTAAAACAATTCTAATATGTTAATTTCATACAACTGGATAAAATCCTTTACAGACTACAAAGAAAAATTGTCATCCTTTGAAATCAGAAACAAATTTTCATGGCACTCCTGCGAAATAGATGAAGTTATCTCCCAAGAAGAAGCTTTTGAAAACATGGTAGTTGGACAAATTCTAAAACTTAAAAAACATCCAGATGCAGATTCTCTTCAACTTTGCGATGTTGACCTTGGAAACGACATAGGCACCCACCAAATTGTTTGTGGAGGGTCCAATCTATCAGAAAAAATGCTAGTTGCTGTGGCAATGCCAGGAGCAAAAGTAAGATGGCATGGAGAGGGTGAATTAATTGAACTTAAAAAAACTAAAATTCGTGGAGAAGAAAGCTTTGGAATGATATGCGCAAGCGACGAAATCTCTATGGGAGAAAGCCAAGGTAAAGAAATTATGGATATTTCTAACCTTAAATTAAAAGCAGGAACTACTTTAGCTAAAGCTTTTAACAAAAATGATTTTGTATTAGATATTGATAATAAAACACTTACCAATAGACCAGACCTTTGGTGTGCAGAAGGTTTAGCTAGAGAACTGGCAACTATTACTAAATCAAAATTTAATAAATTATCTCCTAAAGATCCAAAAGCACCAAAATCCGGAGAAATTGTGGAATTAAAAATTGAAAACCCAGAATTTGTTAAAAGGTTTCAAACTTTAATTATTGAAAATTTAGAAGTAAAAGAATCTCCAATTGAAATTCAGGATTTATTAATTAAATCAGGACTAACACCTAAAAATAATGTTGTAGATGCAACAAACTACATCATGTATGAACTTGGACAACCTATGCACGCCTACGACTTTGAAGAAGTTCAAGAAAATGGAAAAGTAAATTTCCTTGTGAAAAACGCCAATCAAGACGAAAGCTTAATCCTACTTGGAGATCAAGAAATTCACTTAACTGAAAATGATAACGTTTTATATATAAAAAACACTCCGCAAATGCTACTTGGTATCAAGGGCGGATTAAATTCAGGAGTAAAAGCAGATACAAAAAAAATAGTCTTAGAATCAGCTGTATTTGACAATATAATAACAAGAAAATCTTCAGAAACTCACCATATCAGAACCGACTCTCTAGCCAGATATGAAAAAAACTTAGACCCTGAAAATACCGAAAGAGCAATTTTTAGATTTATTGATATACTTAAAATTTCATGCCCAGATTTAAAATTATCAGGTCCAATTACGGATATTTACAATAATAAATTTCAACCTACTAAAATCAAACTTGAACTTGATAAGTTAAATTCATACTTAGGATTTGAAATTGATAAAGCTGCAACTTTATCGATACTCAAAACAATGGAATTTGAAATTGAAGATAAAGACAACCACATCATAGTTACACCACCAAGTTTTAGATCAACCGGTGATATTACAATTTATCAAGATTTGATCGAAGAAATAGCAAGACACTATGGATACCATAATCTAAAATCTCAAATAAAAAAACACAGCAAACCTGGATCTAATTTAAATCAAAGAATTGTTGAACACAAAGTCAGAGAATTACTATCAAACATCGGATTAAATGAAGTAATAAACTACAACTTTTTAAACGAAGACGATATAAATGCAACATTTTTGAATCCAGACTCTCACCTTAAATTACTGAACAAGCTTAATAATGATCATACTCATATGAGACAAACATTATTGAGTAATATCCTTAAAAACGCTGAGTTAAATCATAAAAACTTTAACAGCATTCAATTATTTGAAATTGGAAGAACCCATATTAAATCCAATGAATACTTCCCTATTGAAGAACTCAAATTAGGAATCATAGTATCTAAAAAACAAGATAATTTTTCAACATTAAAAGGTATTGTAGAAAGATTAATAGAAGAACTAAATCTTAAAGGAACAAAATTTGAAGTTAATAAAAACCCAAACCCATACTTTCATCCAAACAAAAGCGCACAGGTTAAATACCAAGGAAAACATCTATTGGCAGAATTAGGAATTATTCATCCTTCAACTCAAAAACATTACAACCTTGAAAACCAAAGCCCAATTGCTTATGCGGAAATTAATCTTGGAATGTTACACGAGCTAAATCTAGCGATCAAAAAATTCTCTGCAATTAACAATCTCCCAAAGCTGGAGTTTGACCTTTCTATTGATGTCGAAGACAGTATTTTTAATGATGAAATCATCAAAGTTCTTAGAAAATCATCTAATTTAATCCAATCCATTGATTTTGTGGATTTATACAAAGGAGATAATATCGGCGAAGGCTTTAAATCAATGACATATAAAATATCTCTACAAGCAAAAGATAAAACTCTTGACTCCAAAGACTTAGAAGAAGTACAAAAAGCCTGCTATAAAAATCTAAAATCAATTGGAGGAAATGTTAGAGGAGCCTAGAAATTATTAAATTAGAAAAGTCGAAACATAAGAATCTATTTAAGTAATAAGATTCAATAATCTAGATCTTAATCTATTGTAAATAATATAATACAAAACAAGTAAGTAGGTTGACAGGAGTAGTAATAGATGTATAGTAAGACCACCAATAACACATATAGCAATGTCAGTAAAAAGCCTACAAATTAGAGGACCCATTGAAAACTCAAGCAAAAAACTTACAATTCAAAGCTCAGAATTTGCAAAATATTTCGAAAAAGAGCTAAACAGCTCAGGTGAAAATGTAAGCTTAACAATTTTCGAAGCAAGTGAGGAATTAGAATTAACAACTGTTAATCGTGAAACTTTTCTTAGTCAAGGTGATTATAGAAAAAAAATCATTAAGGAAATAGAAAACAAAGCTAGATTAGCTAGCTATGATGATCCAGCTGAACTAGAAAATTTTATTAATGTACTTTCTAAAACAATTTGTCTTGAAACAATAATAAGCCAAGGAAACATCGAAAACTTAGATTTAAATACCTCTCTTCCAGTTGTATATATTTCAAAAATAATTGCTCAAAGAACACTAAACAGAAATAACAACTTCACTCAAGCTAACAAAAAAGTAAGAGAAAAACATTCAGAAAATATCGCTGAGGATACAGATTTTTTTGAATCTTTCTTTGAAAATCTTATAGATTTAAAAAGAGAAAATCAAAATTTGTACTGTCTATTACTTAGAGAAGTAACACATGAATGTTGTAGTCGTATAAATCTATCTGAAGAATTATATCAACATAACAAAAATACCCAACTAGGATACTACTACTCTAATGGGCATTACAACCCAAATCAAACAAGAAATAATTTGGACTTCGCTTTTCTAGACCAAGAAATAACTTTTGATTACTTAGTTAAATTATTTAGGCCAGAGATAGAAGATATAGAAGATATAGTAGAGATAGAAATAGAAGAAGAATATAATGATTACGAAACCCCAAAAAACCCACTTTACGAAATAGTAAGCAATAATGATTTTTTAAGCCAACTAATATTAAGCGAAGATTATAATTTTTCAAACTTTGAAGACAGAATACAAATTCTTCATGATATATTACAACTTTTATTAGAGAAAAGAAATTATAAAATTACTAACAAAAATCCAAACACTGGACAAACACATAAGTTTAGAACTACTCCGAATATAGTAGGATCATATAGCCTTCAAGAATTAATAAAAAAATACGATGAACTATTTAAAGATCTTAAAAAAGCTATCCACACTAGAAAATTAAACCCTAAAACTAACCTTAAAGAGGTTAAAAAAGAAAATTATTTAGAAAAAGAAACAGCTATTGATACTAAAGCAGAATTTATAACATCAGAAAATGAAGCTGACAACATTTCAGCAGGAATAGTCGATATTGTAAAAGGAATTTTAGAAAGCAATCCAGTTTGTCATCACAATGAAATAATAAAAGCCATTATAGATGAAGCAAAAGAAAAAATCCCAAGTTCAGTATTAACAGTATTAGTAGATCAACTTATATTAAATTACCCTGAACTAAGAGTTACTATTGAATCTCATAATTCTGAATCTGATTTTGATAGTGAAGATTTTGAATTATTATAATCTTTAAAAGTGCAAAATCTACAAAAAATATCTTTAATAGATAAAAATATTTACAAAGATTTAAGTGATTACTTCTTTTCAGAAATTTTATCCGAACTCCAACCACCCCAGGTTGTAAATTCATTATACTCAATTGCAATTATATTCTTCTGTACAAAACACTTAAAAACAGATGATATCGAAACTATAGAAAGATTTATAGAATCTCACTATTCAATCCAGACATCTAGTACTATGCAACTAATCATTGATGTATGTGATGAGTACATAGGCTTATATATATTTAAAGAACTTAGAAAACAACAAAGAGAAGAAATTAAAACATATGGCCAAATAATTGATAGATCAAATGTATATAAAATAGCTAACTCATTAGCCGAAAATCTATCTAGCTTAAACAAATCAAGAACTTTTTTTAACCGTACTACTAATTTTTACAAAAGTATATTTGTAGAGAATTTTCAAACGAAATTTAGCAGCATAATAGAAAAGATAAGTGGCACAGACCTAGAGAAAGATTTACTACACGACTTTAAATTAATTAATAATTTTTGTTCCAGAGAATCCAAGTTTCACAGTATTAAAAGTCAGATTAAACTTAAACATCCATTTGCACTTACCTCAGAAATTCAAGCACATTTAGAAAGTCCACTTGGTTCACAAAAAATTGTAGGAATTTCAAAAATTCTTCCAATTGTAACACCGTTGGAACAAGATATTATTAATATTCAAGCTTTATATACAACAATTCAAGAAGATTATATATTAGCAAACTTTTTTGAAGTAAATAAAACATTGTTTGTTTTTCCCAAAAACTATTGCTCGATATTTAACATTTTAACATTCTTATCATTCTATCCTGAAAAAGATACAAGCATTAACGAATTCAGTCCAGAATCCAAATTCACAAGAATGCTATTTAGAATTAAAAACTTCTTAGAAGTCACAAGTTCATTTACGCAAGAAAGAGAAAATCTATTAGCTCTTTTAAAAGATGAAAAAGAAAAAGATGATGAATTATTAAAGAAAAAAATTTACAAAAACTTTACAAACGACTCAGAAATAATAATTGACAACGATAGTAAAGAAATTGAACAGCCATACTCAGATATTTCAGAAAACCAACTCATTAATTATTGTTATCTTCATGCGAAACAATCCTTAGAAACGCTAGATCTAAATATTTCAGAATATAGTTTTAGAATTATATTGTATTCTATGACAAAAAAGCTACTTGATTTAATTAAAAATCAAGATGACAAAAAAAATATAAACATTCAGAATTACTTAATTTCAAGTGATGACAGCTTAATAGAAGAAACAAGCTCAAAAATTACAAAGGCACTAGTACCATTCGCTAAACCTTCAGAAACTCTCAGCCTTAAAGCTACAACCAATCATCTAAAATCAATATGCATTCCATCACCAACTAAAAAAATTGATTCTCCAAACATATATACAGCCCTTCAAACTGCAACTTTAGAGCATCTTCAATTTCTATTATCTAGATGCATTCAAGAATTCGATATTCAATCTATTTTTGATTTATATAACTCAGAAGAATTTATTCAAAAAATAGAAAATGAAAACTTTTTACTCGAAGAAATGCTCCAAGAGGCATCAAATGTAGAATATTATGAATCCTTTAAAAACTATTATCCATACCTTAAAAGATTTCACCCTCTGACATTTAAAGAAAACATCCAAGCCAATCCAGAACTTTATCAAGAAATATTTCAAAAAATTATGTTGTTGTTTGAGAACTCTATTTTCACAAAATCAATTAAACATCATGTAAGTCACAATATACTTCACTTTATGAATGATTGTTTTTATGAACTTAATCTAATTAACAAATCAGAACACTCACTTATAAACACTAAACTTATCAATCTCTCCCTAAAAAAGTTTAATAAAAAAGCAACACTTTTTCATACTATTCGATCAAGATTTTTAGCTCCGGATGTAAACAATATGATTAGAAAAATAAATAAAAGCTTTATTGAAATTATTCTAAAAAAACTAAACCAACCCCAAGAAAACAACTACATCAATCTTGATATATTAATGCTATTAATAGAAAAATACGATCTACATACATATATAATAAAAGACTCAAGCTCAAGCAGAAACAACAATTACCTTCTTAAAGCTATTATAGAATCTGAAAACCCAGAATACAGACTATTAGCTGACCAAATAATAGAAAAAATATTTAGAAAAGTTAAACAACCAATTGCATATAAAATACCCCATTATGTATTTAAGGTTTATTATTTGATAAAAAGCAATCAATCAGAAAAAATAATATCAAAATTAGACCAATATATAGCAGAAAAAATAAACTCAATCCAAGACTATGCTATAATCGACAAGCTAGATGACAATTATACCAAACATAAAATAAATCAAATTAAAAAACTTCAATCAGACAAATCTATTAGTCAAAAAAATTATTTAAGAATTTTTACAGACCAAGGAATAGAAGAGTCCAAGCAAAAAATCATATCAAAATATTTACCTAATGAGGACGGAAGCTAAAATCAAACAGATAGCTAAAGATCTGCAGTTTTCTAATTGTAGAATTTCACAAACAAATCAACTTCAAAGCTATAAAAAAAACTATCAAGAATTTATAGATAAAAAACATCATGGGAAAATGAAGTTTCTTGAAGATCATCTAGAAGCTAAATTTAATACTGACTATATCCTTCCAAATGCTAAGTCGTTAATAATGGTTACTTTAAATTATTTTCAGGCAAGAAAAGATGCGAAATCTTGGGCTCCAAAAATGCATATTCCAACGCATAAAGAGGGACAAATAGCCAGATATGCCTTCGGAAGAGATTACCATAAGATTTTCAAGTCAAAATTGAGGCTCTTTGCAAAAAAACTTAATGAAATGAATAAAGATGCATCTCTAAGATATTTTGCTGACTGGGGGCCGCTATTAGAGCGACAAGAGGCAGAACACGCTGGAATTGGGTACATTGGTAAAAACACATTGCTAATAACTCGGGAATACGGGTCATGGGTGATGATAGGAGAAATTATTACCACAGAGGAATTAAAAGCTGATGAACCATTCGATAGAACTAAAATGGTATGTGGCAGCTGTAATAAATGTCAGGTTTCCTGCCCTACAGGAGCCCTTCACGAAGACTATAAAATGGATGGATCTAAATGCATTTCCTATTTAACAATTGAACACAAAGGAAAAATTAGCGAAGAATTAATGCCAAAAATGGGAAGTTGGCTTTTTGGTTGTGATATTTGCCAAGAAGTTTGCCCACATAATTTTAGATCTAAAAATACACATGTACCTGACTTTCAAAACGCTATTGCTGGAGAAAATCAAAATCTAGCAGAAATCCTTCAAATCAAAGATGACAATCAATATCTAGAAAAGTTTAAAGGATCCCCTCTTATGAGAGCTAAAAGAGAAAACTTAGTAAGAAACGCTATTATTGTAAGTACAAACTTAAAAAGAAAAGATCTACTTCCACTAATAAAAAAACTCCTAAAAGACGAAAGCCAAACAATTCAATACACAGCACATTGGAGCATTAAAACATTTAAGGAAAAAATTTAAAACTGTAAAGATCTGTGCAACAATTTACAAACTGAAATAAAAACAGAAGAATTATCAAAATCAGCAAATATCTTTCCAAGGTCATCATTTTTACGTTTATATAAATCAATTATTGCAGAAGGATAAAATGGCCCCTTATTAATTAAAAGAGATTGAAAAGATTCAAGATATATAAGTTCAGAATCAGTCTTAAAATATTTAAAAACACAATCAACATTCACTCTAAACTCAAACCCCTTAGGTAAAGAATTCAAGGTATCAAATAATTTTTCCCAATTACTAACATCAATCTCTATGAGATTTTTATAAAAATATTCAAAACTAGCACTTTTTGATCTATTCTCATTAAAAAAAGTATAAATTTTTTTAAGAGCCTTGTGAGGGTTGTAATCATTAAAAACTTCTAAAAAAGCTACTGCTATTTGCAATGAAAGGGTGGAATTAAAATCAATTAAAAATGGTTTTAATGAAAAAAGCATGTCTTGATCGAATTCCAAACTAGTTTGATGTAGGACTTCAAATTTATTTTCAAAATTAGATATAAATGTTAACTTGATATAACTTTGTAAAACTACAAAATTATCAAAGTTATTTTTAAGTAGATATAAAAAATCTATAACATGATCTTTATCTGCAACTTCGGAGATTAATAAAATATGGAAAAAATTATTTCTAGTTACCTCAGAAACTTTTCTTTCAATTGGTAAACCAATAGACTGTGTATCAATACTTCTAAGAACCTGCATTACCGAAGCTGTAATTTTAGAAGATATATCAATCAAATCATCATGCAACTCTAAAATTTCTTTCTCATCACAATTCTGATTTCTTTTCAATAAAAGATCTTCTATGAAATTAGGGTCAATAACCTCAAAAGAAGCAGGATCAATTTGAATTCTTTTAAACTCATTATAGTAAACACCCTTATCATTAAAATAATTCTCTACTGCTTCAGCTAAAGATAGCTGATGATCTTCTACTTTTTCTATATATGGTATTATTTCATGCATAATTTAATTGATTGCTTTTCTTGTAGCTTCAAGGGTCATTGTTGCACATTTTAATCTACTAGGTCCTAAATCCATTTTCACTAAATTTTTTATAAAATTACTATCGATTTTCAAAAATTCATCTATTGTTAATCCAATGATCTCATCGCTTAACATAGACGCACTAGCCAAAGATATTGCACAACCTTCACCTGTAAAAGAGAAGTTTTTAATAATATTATCTTCAACTAAAAGATAAACATGAACTGTGTCCCCACAACTTAAATTTTTCAATTCATAACTATGAGTATAATTTTCTAAAACACCATAATTCTCAGGGTCTTTAAAATGATCTAAAACGTTTTGCATTGCAGGATTAACCATCAATTGAATTAAAATATTTATTTACTTTTTTGAGGGAGTCAATCAAACAATCAATATCCTTTTTAGTAGAATAAACTCCAAAAGAAACTCTTAAACTGGCATTAATCTTTAATCTTTCATGTAGTAAGTGTGTACAATGCTGAGAAGCTCTTATACATACATTATCTTCATTTAATATCATTGCAGCATCATGTGGATGGACACCTTTTACATTAAATGCAAATAAAGAATTTTCTTTTAAAAACTTTGGATAAGTTTCAATAAACTCAAGCTTTTCAAACTCTAAAATAAGTTTTTTAGCCAAAGATTTCTCTTGTTTCACAATTGATTTATAACCTATTTTGAGCAAATAATCAATACACGCACCAAACCCAAAAATCCCAGCCATATTTAAAGTACCCGCTTCAAATTTTTTTATTCCAGTGTAATATTTCACTTCAGATTCCTGTACATCTTCTACTATTCCTCCACCAACAATCAAAGGGTCTAAAAGTGAAATTAAATTTTCATTAATATAGATGGCACCAATTCCAGTTGGACCATATAATTTATGAGCTGAAAAAGCTAAAGCATCAATTTTTAATTTTTTAACATCTATTTGCTTATGAGCAAGAGTCTGACAAGCATCTAGGAAAACCTTAATATTCAAACCTCTAGCAACTTGAATTATTCGTTCAAAATTTAAATTTAAAGGCATTACGTTTGAATCAAAATTTAAGGCCAAAAGCACAGTTTGATTATCTAAAAAAGCAATTAGATTTTCTTCAATTTCCTCAACGGAATTCTTTAGTTTTACAATTTCCAATTTCAATGAAAACTCCTTACACCATTTCATTAAAGGTAAAAGATTTGAGTTGTGTTCAGATTCCAAAACCACCACTCTAGAATTTTTAGGAACATTTTTTAAATAACCATAGTAAAGAATATTCAAACCAGTAGTAGCACCAGGAGTAAAAGCAACTTCTTCGATTTTAGATCCCAGAAAATCAGCTATTTTGATTCTAACTTCTTCAACTTTTTCAGTAGTTTTTTCTGCTAAATCATAAATTCCTCGATGTGAATTCGAAGAATAATTAATATAATAATCATTAATAGCATCAATTACAGACTGAGGTTTTAAAGTCGTAGCAGCAGAATCTAAATAAATTAGATCAGGATGCTTTGTAAAAATTGGAAAATCTTTTTTTAACATTTAATTTTTTTTTATAAATCTCGACTATGAAAATCAATCATAGCCTTTCGATAATGATCACTATTTATCTTATCAATATTTTTAAACAAAAGTCCATCACATACAAGATTTATAAGTCGAACATCATTCAGTCCTCTAGATTGCAAATAGAACTTTTTCTCTTTATCAAACTTACTTACAGACACTCCATGCCCCGCTTTTACATCATTAGTTTTTATTTCAAGAGCTGGAACACAATCCAATTTTGATTTATCATCCAACATAATAATATCTTTTTTCATATAAGAATCAGTATTAGCACCCTGTAAATCAATATTAATCGAACCAATAATTTTAGCATACGCAGCATCATCTAAAATTCCATCTATCCAAATTTCACCCTTACAGTCAGCCACCTTAAAATGGTTAGTCACATACAGAAAATGCTTAGCAGAAGCAAACTTAGCATATACAAAGAAATTATGAGAAGATCCTTTACCAATTAAAAATGATTTATAATTAAAATAAGAATTATATTGACTACAACTATTCAAAACGATAGTTCGAGCATTAGCATTCTCCTTTAAATATTGATAACAACAGACTTGTCCAGCAGTTTTGTAAGGAGTTACAAGTTCAAAATTAGAATTTTCTTTACAAACAATTAAAACACAATAATTTGGAAACGAAGTAAAACCTTCCAGCATACAAGAAGCTGTAGCATTATCCTCTGCTTCAATAATCACAATTGAATTATAGATTTCACTTTCCGTAATCTCTAAACAACAGTTATTAGAAATTTTATATTTAAACACACTAGCATTCTTAGAGATTAAATCTAAAACAAAAGGATCCTCGAAAAACTCTGGATAATCATCAATATAATCCTCTAAAATAGATAAATTACAAATTGGATTATTAACTTCATAATCTAAATTTAACCCGTTTTTTAAAAGAGACTTTTTATCAAAGTTTTTTAATTTTTCTAACGCTAAATTTTGTAAATTATTCATCTAAAATTTAATTAACTAACCAACCGAACCTTCCATTTCAAGTTCAATCAAACGATTCATTTCAACTGCATATTCCATTGGAAGTTCTTTAATAATCGGTTCCAAAAAACCATTAATAATCATAGCTTTGGCTTCCTCTTCAGAAATTCCACGGCTAGTCAAATAAAAAATGTCTTCCGCATTTAACTTTCCAGTCTTAGCTTCATGCGCAATTGTAACGTTATCATTATAAATTTTCATATCTGGATAAGTATCTGATCTAGAAATCTCATCCAAAATCAATGCATCACACTCTACACTTGCAGTAACATTTTCTGCATTTGGATTTACTTGCAAAAGTCCTCTATAAGATGAAATCCCTCCACCTTTCGATAAGCTTTTCATCACAATATTTACCTTGGTATCTTTCGCGGCACAAATAACTTTAGCTCCAGTGTCTTGAAACTGACCAGCATTTGCAAAAGCAATACCTAGGTGATCAGCTCGTGCACCTTGTCCCTTCAAAATAGAACATGGATACAACATAGTAACTCCAGATCCCATATTTCCACCAACCCACTCCATTACTGAATCTTTACCAACAATCGCTCTTTTAGTGTTTAAGTTATAAGTATCCTTTGACCAATTTTCTACACTTGAGTATCTAACCTTAGAATTCTTTGCAACAAAAATTTCAACACAACCAGCATGCAGTGCATTTTTACCATATTTTGGGGCTGAGCACCCTTCAATATATCCAACTTCACAATCATCTTCAACAATAATTAAAGTGTGTTCAAACTGTCCCTGACTTGGCGCATTCATTCGAAAATAAGCTTGAAGTGGCTGATCTAACTTTACACCCTTTGGAATATACAAAAATGTTCCTCCACTCCATACAGCTCCATGCAAAGCCGCAAATTTATGATCATTATTTGGAACACATTTCATAAAATATTTTTTAAAAATCTCAGGATGTTTTTGCAATGCAACATCACAATCCTCAAAAATCACCCCTAAATCTTCCCACTCTTTTTTTAAAGAATGATAAACAACCTCCGACTCATATTGAGCTCCAACTCCAGCTAAAAATTTATGTTCAGCTTCTGGAATCCCTAAACGTTCAAACGTTTTTTTAATATCACTTGGCACTTTATCCCAGTCGTTTGCATTTTTAACATCAGAAGCTTTTGCATAGTAAACAATTTCTGAAAAGTCTAAATCTTTCAAATCCGGTCCAAAGCTTGGCATTGGCATTTCTAAAAATTTTTTTAGAGAATCCAATCTAAACTCTAGCATCCATTCAGGTTCATTTTTATCTTTGGAAATTTGTCTCACCAAATCCTCGGTTATACCATAATCAAAATCAGCTTGATAACTAGCATCATTTTTATGATCAAAAGAATCACGATCTAAATCTTGAAAAACAAATTCATTCATATTTATTCGGTTATCCATTCAAATCCTTTTTGCTCTAATTCTTGAGCAAATTTATAATCTCCCGATTTTACAATTTTTCCATCTTTAATAACATGAACAAAATCAGGTTTCACATAATCTAAAATTCTTTGATAGTGAGTTACAATCAAAATAGCATTCTCTTTGGACTTAAAATCATTAATTCCTTGAGAAACTACTTTTAAAGCATCTACATCTAATCCAGAATCTGTTTCGTCTAATAAAGCAATTTTTGGATTAAATAATTTCAATTGTAAAATTTCAATTTTTTTCTTTTCTCCACCCGAAAAACCATGATTTAAATATCTTTGCAAAAAATCCTCCGGAACTTTCAATTCTATCAAAAAAGGTTTAATAAATTTTCTAAACTTAAAAGCTTTCATTCTTCTGAAATCTTTATCTTTATGACACATATGCTCATTATAAGCAGCTAATAAAAAATTAAACAAAGTAACACCAGAAATTTCTCGTGGATACTGAAAAGCTAAAAACACTCCTTCTAGTGATCTTTCAAAAGGTTCTAACTCAAGTAAATTAATACCGTTAAGATTTACTTCCCCACTTGAAATATCATAGGATGGATGCCCCATTAGACTATTAACCAAAGTCGACTTTCCAGCCCCATTTGGCCCCATAATACAATGTACTTCCCCTGACTTAATTTCTAAATCAATGCCTTTTAAAATATCTTTCTCTCCAGCACTTACTTTCAAGCCTTTAACTTTTAACATTTTATTTATTATATCAAGCTGAATTCTATGCAAAAACACAACAAAAATCAAGTTTTGAAAGCACTTAAAAATTTCAGACAATTGACCCAAAACAAAGCTGATGTATAATCATCATATGAAAGACAAAAAAATTATTATTATTTCAATTATTAATTTTAGCACCCCGAAAGTGTAATGTCTTTTATAAACTGATTATAAACCTAAACACTTTCAAAAGAAGTGTTTTTTTTAAAACCAAATTAAAATGAAATTCACAAACACACAATTTCAAACAGGATATCAAAGATTTACTCCAGAAAGCTTTTTAGAGTACGGAAAGCCACTTTATATTCAAGATGTAGCCGAAGAGACTATGGAAGGAACAAACGAAAATTCAACAATTACTGGACTCGAAAAATATGGATACCGACTTTTACCCCTTGTAGCAAACAAGCCTGGTCTTTGGATTCACAATAAAAATGATAATGAGTACATAAATCAATACCTCGATTATTTAGCAACAGTAAGCGGAGAACAAAATCAAATTCAAACACTTGGTATTGAACTAGCTAATCAAAGCTTAACTCAGGCTACACTAAACAACCTTGAGCAAATTGACCAATACAATTGCGAATCAATAATTCCATTTATAATGTCTGAATCTAGTGAATTAATTGCAGACACACTAAACCTTGCATGCTTTGAAAGAAACTCAAACAGTGAAAAACTAAACAACAAAGGAATTTTCCTAGAAATGTGTAGTCTTAAAGGGGTAAAAACACCCTACGGATCAACATACAGAAACCCCGAGCAAGCTTGGGAGCTATATACGGAGCTTGAAAACAAAGGAGCTATTGCTTTTTATTCCAAATTATCAAGAAGTGCATCTGGACAAGGAATTAGACAATTTCATTATTCAGATCCGAACACAAAAGAAAATTTTAAAAGTTATTTAACCAATCAAGATACTATTTCAAACATGGAGCAGTATGGTATTAGGATGGATGAAGCCATTAAGTTTGATCAATCGCCAGCAATTGTTTTCTGGATGTGTCCAAGAACAGGAATTCAAGTTGTAAACTCTAACTATCAAATCCTATCAAAAAAAATGGAAAGCGATTTAAACCCAACTGTTCACAAGGGTGCAATGGGAAGCCTAACTGATAATGAACTTCAAGAGCTTAACCTAACGATTCAAAGAACAGAAGAAATCCTAAAAGAAAATCACTGTTATGGTCCTGGAAGCATAGATTTTATATCAAGAAAAAACCCCTTAACAAGATCCAATGAACACTTTGTAGTAGAAATGAATAAAAGAATTACAGGAGGGTATCATAATTACTTAGCTAAAAAATTTGGATTTGAGCATTTTAGATCAGATTGCAACATGCCATGTTCTTCTAAGATTGCATTTAGTACGTTAATTACAAAGTTAAACGAGAATGATTTACTTTGGACTCAAAGTAAAAACTCTGGTACATTTGTGATAAACTACCAAACTGCTCCAATTCACGAAAAAATAGCAATTATATCCCTAGGAAAAAGCAAAAAGGAAGCTCAAAATGTATATTCACAAACTCAAGAACTAATCTCTAATTTATGAAAAGATTAAAAACTCAAGAATTACTAGTTGAATTAATAAAAATTCCAAGTGAATCGGCCAATCCAAAACAAGTAAAAAGAGCTATCAACTTTATAATTGACTACCTAAAAGAGAATATTCAAGATCACTCGAGTTTAGAATTTCTAGAGTTTGACTGTAAAGAATGCCATAACTTAGTCGTAAGGCCAAAAGGAATATCAAAATCCAAACTAACACTTTATAGCCACATAGATGTAGTAAAAGCAGATAACATAGAGCAATACACACCAATTATTAAAGATGATAAAATTTATGGAAGAGGATCAGGTGACATGAAATCCGGAACAGCAATTGAAATTCAAACTTTCATTGACCAATTAAATATCAACCCAAATTCATCACTAGCACTAATGATTGTAGGGGATGAAGAAATAGGGGGAATGAACGGCATTAGATACTTATTAGCTGAAAAAGAATATCGTACAGATTGTGTTTACATGCCAGATTCAGGATCTGGACTGGATACAATCATTACAGAACAAAAAGGAATTTTATTTATAAAAGTTACTGCAAAGGGAGTTGCATCTCATGGATCAAGACCCCATGAAGGAAAAAATGCAATACTTAAAGCTTTCGAAGTTATCAACAAGTTATACACATTTTTTGAAGAAAGTGATCCTACTAAATACAGATCTACAATTAATATCTCACAAATAATTTCTGGAAAATCATTTAATTCAGTTCCAGATAGTTGTGAATTCACAATTGATATTAGATTTACTGAGATTTCAAAAGTAAATCAAATTCTCAAGTTCCTAGAAAGCTCTAATGATTTAAAATTTGAAACTCTACTTTTTGATAAAAACTTTCATATAGAAAAAGAAAACACCTATCTTCAACAGTATCAAAAAATTGCTAAAAGCACTTTAGAGTCAGATGTTAAATTTAAATTTGAACACGGTGGATCAGACGGGAGATTTTTTCAAAACTACCAAATACCTTGTGTTATAACAGGAATAAAAAAAGGTAATACCCACGGAGAAAACGAATGGGTAGACACAGAAGAATTAGCTTTAGCAGAAAGCATTCTTAAAGATTTTATAACTCAAACTCTTGAAAAGTCCTAAACGGACTTTTTTAAATTAGAATGAAAAAAACATAAAATGAATATCCAAAATTCAAATTTTGAATTTCAAAGCTATGCAAAATAATTTAATATATTAAAAACAAACCTTTATGAAATTATTTACATACGGACCAAAATATTCACTAAGCTATATTCAAGCCAAAAAACTTTTCCCAGATGTAGAAATTACACCTGAAAACAATATTCAAAATTTACTAAAAAAAATTGTACGTAACAAAAACAGTTTAGCTATAATTAACATTGGTAATAATATAAACGGATTAAACACTCAATTTATTGAGAAGATAAACCAAAACAATCTAAAGATCTGGGATATATACCAAACAAAACCAGATTTAAATCTTTATGCTCACTCAAATTTAATTAAGGATATTTACATTCCTCAAGATTATAGTTCAGTAGTTCAAGAAAGTTTAAACCAAAAATACTCTCAAATAAATCATGAAATCACACACGATTTAAAATCCGCCGTAGAGGCTTGTATGTATCAACCCAATGCTGCACTCGTGTGCAACCCAAAACTAGCCTCATTCCTTAAATTAAAAGCTGTAGATAAATATATTTTAGATCAAGGTAATCCTATTGTAGACTTTGCAATAATTAGTCAAAATCAAAACGCTCAAGTTCACACTCGCACTCACATAAAACTAACTCCGAAAAAAAATTTAGATAATGGATTGATAAATTTACTTTATCCCTTTAAAGAACATCAAGTTGCAATTTCGCAGATTCATACAATTCCTAATAAAGAAATTGCAAACCAAAACCACTTCCTACTTGAAATAAAAGGTGATCCACGTCAAGCAAAGCTTCGACAAACAATCACAATGCTCGAAAGAGATCTAAAAATATGTAATGTTCAGATTCTAGGAGGTCAAACTGACACACTAAAAAACAATTTAGAAGCTAAAGACTAAGTAGTTCAAAATTACTACCAGCAGACTCAAATGCCTCCAAAAAATCTAAGTGGGTATAAATAGAGCCCCCTTTAAAAGTCATTCCCCCTTTTGTAGTTTCTACATAGTCTTTATGGATCTTTAAAACTTCAGTTAAAACTTGATCCTTTTCATCGTATAAAAAACTGCCTAGACTAGAGTTATCCAACAAGACCAAGACCTTGTTTTCTTTCATTAAAGATTTCAAATCTTCAATTGAATTTATTTCTACCTTAACAACTTCAGTAACTTCTTTTTTATCATCCACAGATAGATCACTAGCTTCAAGTTCTATTTTAGAATCCATTTGGTACAAAGAAGCAGTTAAATCTGAGGCCAGAGTATGTTCAACCTGAACTTTTTTTTCAACTTTTGGTATCTCAATATTTTTGAAATTTTTATTGCCTAAAGAAATACCTAAAAACTCGCTTAAAACACCAAAAACCATTGCAATCATAAAAACACCAGCAGTCATAACACTAAAAACTCTAACCAAAAATTCTAACATAAATCTTTTTAAAATCAATTCCAGTATACTGAATCATATTCAAATAATGCAAACCAACAAAATAAACAAAAGCACCTATCAAAGAGCCTATAAACAACTTTAAAAGAGGATTCATTTCAATTGAATTAATAGGGTAAACAGCCAAAACCATTATAAAACAAGCAAAAATCAACCTGAAAATCTTTTTTACAATTGAAACAAAAGGTATTTGAACATACTTTTTTAAAAAGCTTAACAAAAGTATATTTTGTATAATAACTCCAAGTGAAAAAAAGAATCCAAAAGCATAAACTCCGAAGCTTTCTGCAAAATAATATACTCCAAAAGTTGATGTAAACAAGAAAAACTGACTAAAAATAACCGGTAAAATAGTATTAGAAAAGGCATAATAAATACGAGAATATAAGTGATTCAATCCTTCAAAAGGAATTGCAATCAATAAAAAAATCAAAATCAAAATAGTATTTTCAGCAGCCACAGAACCAAATGAACCGTATTCAAATAAACCAGAAATCATTGGCCTTAAAAGTACATACATCCCACTAGTTGCAGCTAAACAAAAAGTTAAAATTCGTAAAATAGAATCTTCAATTTCGACTTTTAATTGAGATTGTTTTTTTTCGTGTACTAAATCCAAAATAAATGGATAAACAGCAGTAGCAAAAGAAATTGCAAATAAACTTACTGCAAAACTTTGAATATTACGGGCTAAATTAAAAGCTGTATTTATCCCCTCTTGATAAGAAAGAGCCATCTTTGCAAAGAAAAGCAATGTTAACTGCATGCTTAAAAGACCAAAAATTTTAGGCAAAGATAATTTAATAATTTCAAAAAGTCTTTCATGATAAAAGCTAAAAACTAATTTTATTTTAGAATGCTTAAAATCCCAAAATCTAAATAAAAAATGAAAACAAAGACCAAGTACAACTCCTAAAATAGCAGCTTTAATTCCCATTACAGGGCCCAAAAACAAAGTCATGCCTATAATACCAAGATTATAAAAAAAAGGGCTTAAAGCGTAACTTAAATAATGCTTAGAATTCATCAAGATCGATCCAAAAAAATTAGATATACTAAAAATCAAAGGGGAAAACAATAATATTCTACTAAACTCAATAATGTTACTTTGAAGCGAAGAAGATGATTCATTAAATACAAAAGAAACAATAAAAGGCATAAACAAGTAAGACAGAGCACAAATCAAAATCACAAAAGAAAGCATCCAGAATAAAAAAGATCCACATAATCTTTCAGAAGATTCTTTATTTAAAGATTTTTCTTTCGAATAAACTTTTAGAAAAATCCCAGATAAAAATCCGCCAGCTGAAAATGCAAATATTACATCCGGTATTAAAAAAGCTGCAAAATAAGCATCAGTAGATCCAGTAGCACCAAAAGTGTAAGCAATAATCAAATCACGAAAAAAGCCTGCTAGATAACTCAAAAAAGTTGCAACAACTAAAAGAATTGTTGCATAGTTTTTTGAAGTAGGGGAAAAAAATCTAGTAATTATTTTCACTATTTTTGTTTATCTTTTATTAGAGCTT
This sequence comes from bacterium, assembly GCA_018662325.1. Taxonomy (GTDB): domain Bacteria; phylum Patescibacteriota; class Gracilibacteria; order UBA1369. Next base: position 75,079 of record JABJGM010000007.1, read on the forward strand.
CACATTCTTTTAAAGTTACTTTATCAACTTCTTTGTCCTTGGGAAACTTCACATTAACCTTACCATCAGTGATATACATTCCATACCTTCCTTTTTTAACTTGAACTTTAGATCCTTCAAAATCTTTAATTAATCCTTTGGCTCCAGTAGCTGATTTCAAAGCTTCATCAGCTTCATCTATACTAAAACTAAAAATATCAAATTTTGCAATTGAAGCATTTTTACCTCCAGATTTTATATACGGACCAAACCTACCAAGATCTAAGACTACTTCTTCATTAGTAGTTTTTGAAACTCCAATTGATTTAGGTAAAGACAGTAAAAATACAGCTTTTTCTAAATCACAATCTTCCATAGCTAAATTATTTGGCAGTCCTTTCATTTTGGGTTTGTCAGCTTGATCTTTATCACCAAGTTGAACATATGGACCAAACCTACCATTCTTAATAAATATAGGCATTTTAGTTTCAGGATCAACTCCAATCGAGTCCATTTTATCACCTTTTTCTATAAGCTCTGAAGCTTTTTCATAACTCAACTCATCCGGTTTCAAATCAATTGCTAAATTAGCTTTTTGCTCACCTTTCATCAAATAAGCTCCATATCTACCAACCATAACTTTAATATCTTCAAATTTAAAAACATCAATTTCAGCTACATCAAGTGCAGAAATATCTTTCTCCAACAATTTAAACAACCCTACATGTGACTTGTCTCCAAAGTAAAAAGAATTTAAATAACTTAACTTTTCAATTTCACCTCTTGAAATACTATCCAAATCATTCTCCATTCCAGCTGTAAACTCATAATCTAAAAACTCCGTGAAATGATTATCCAATAATTTAACAACAGAAAACACAATAAAAGTTGGTACTAAAGCTCTTTTATCTTTAATTACATATCCTCTCTTTATAACCGTTTCAATAATTGATGCATAAGTAGAAGGACGTCCAATTCCTTTTTCTTCTAAAGCTTTTACAATCGAAGCTTCATTATACCTAGCTTTTGGTTTTGTTTCATGTTCTTTAAAATTGTCTTTTAGAAACTTAACAGTATCATTTTCACTCAAAGGAGGTAAAATCTTACTTTCTTCAGATTTTTTATCCGAACTTTCCTGATAAAGCTTAGTAAAACCTGCAAAGGTTTCAACTCTTCCGCTTGCATTCAAACCCAAGCTTTCAGACTTTATTGAGACTGATGTTTGCATATATTCAGCATTTGCCATTTGACTAGCTAAGGTTCTATTGAAAATCAATTGATATAACTTTAACTGTTCCGATGTAAGTTTGGATTTCACACTATCTGGTGTTTTGAAAGCTTTTCCAGCAGGTCTAATAGCCTCATGAGCCTCCTGCGCATTCTTAACTTTTGAAGAGTAATTTCTAACAGATTTATACAAATATTCTGCTCCAAACTTTTGTTCTACTAAATTTCTAGCACCAAAAATTGCTTCTTTTGAAAGAGTCACAGAATCGGTTCTCATATAAGTAATAAAACCATTTTCATAGAGCTTTTGTGCAACCATCATGGTTTGTTTAGAAGAAAAACCAAACTTTCTATTGGCATCCATTTGCAGAGTAGAAGTTGTAAAAGGAGGTTTAGGAGATAATTTAACCGGTTTAGATTGAACTTTATCTATGATTAAAGTTTCATCTTTTAAAGCAGCTTGAATATCAGGTAAATTTTCACCATTTACAATCAATCTATCTTTTAATAATTTACCAGTTGATGGATCAAAATCCTTAGAAACAGCTAATTGTTTTCCTTTATAAGCTTTTAAATTAGCTTGAAACTTATCTTTATCTTTACTTTCTAAATCACAAACAATCGACCCAAAAATTGCCTTTTTAAAATTAATTCTTTCTATTTCTCTCTCTACTATCAATTTACAAGTTACACTCTGTACACGTCCAGCAGAAAGCTTAGGAGCAACCTTTTTCCATAAAACAGGTGAAACTTCATAACCAAAAAGTCTGTCTAGAATTCTTCGAGACTCTTGAGCATTTACTAATTTATAATCAATGTCTCTTGGATTTTCTAATGACTCTAAAATTGCATCTTTAGTAATCTCATGAAAAGCAAGTCTTTTCACTGGAACTTTAGGTTTTAGAACATCTAATAAATGCCAAGAAATTGACTCACCTTCTCGATCCTCATCCGTTGCAAGATAGAGTTCTTTACAATCCTTAACTAATTTTTTTAACTTAGTAACATGCTTTTTCTTATCACTTGGAACAACATAGATTGGCTCAAAATCCTTCTCAACGTTTATTCCTAATCGAGACCATTTTTGATCCTTATATTTTGCTGGAATTTCAGCTGCACTTTTTGGAAGATCACGAATATGACCAATGGAAGACTCAACTATAAAGTCTTTACCTAAAATTTTACTAATGGTTTTTGCCTTTGATGGCGATTCGACAATTACTAATTTCACAGATATTTATTATTAATTGCTTACGACTATATCAGACAAAAATCAAACTTTCAAAAATTTTTAACTATTTATTAATTTTTCTTGGTATTTATCATGGTATGACTCTATTAAAGTTAAAGCAGAATCAAAGTCAGGAACTGGAATTAAAATATCTAAATCTTCTTTGTTGGCAAAATTCAAATCTATTATATTTTTTGAAGCCCATTTATAAAAACTATTCCACTGCTCCCCAACAAGAACAATTGGAATTTTCTTTAAATGTCCAACCTGAATCAACTGCCAAGTATAAGCCATCTCTAATAAAGTTCCCACTCCTCCAGGAGTCACAATAATCATATCTGAAATTTCCATAAAAGCATCTAATCTTTTTGCAAAAGTCTTAAAATCTACTTTTAAATCTAAATTACCACTATCTTCTTCTTCAAATGGAAGTTGAATTCTAATTCCTATAGATTTAGAAGTATTTTCTGGATTAGGAGTAGCTTCTTTATGGCCTTTATTTGCAGCATCCATCAATCCAGGACCACCACCAGTAACAAGATCAGATCCAAGCTCTCCTACTTTGTATCCAATTTTATAAACTTCTTTATATAGGATGTCTTCTGGTTTAATTCTTGCCGAGCCAAAAACTACAACACGGAATTGTTCAGAACTAAGGTTCATTTCTTTAAGTACACTCATTAATATCTTTGTTAAATTTAAAAGAGGAAATTATAAGGCTAGAATACGCAACAATAGCCTCATCTACAAGGTTAACAAAAATTCCAGTTTCAATCACGCCAGATATCTTCATCAGTTTTTCATGCACTTGCTTTAAATTATCTGTTGTTATAACAACATCCACAACAGCATTATTAGAATCAGATATTTGATTTCTATCAAAAAATTCAAAACCAGGAGTAGCTAAAACTTCTTGTAATTTTTCAGGTTCAACTTCGATTGCAACCTTTTTACCAATAAAGGAATCACACAATTTAGAATCATCTACCACGATAATCTGATAATCTGTTTTTCTAGAAACTAACTTCTCTAAATAAGCAGCGCCACCAGCTCCTTTTAAACAATCCCCTGTTTTTAAATTAATCCAATCAGCACCATCAGCTGTAATATCAACCTTCTGTAAATTTTCAAGCGGCAAAACCGGTAAATTATATTTCTTAGCTTTTTTGTAGCTATCTTTAGATGTTACAAAAACCTTTATATGGAAATCTGGATCTTTAGTAAATCTCACTCCCAAAGCTTCAATAAAAAACTTAACAGTAGAACCAGTTCCAAGTCCAACCACGCAAGACGAAGGTATCTTGGCATATGCTTGGTAAGCAGCCAACATCTTCAAATCATCTCTCTGTACGTTTTGTTGTTTTTCGAACATAAATATAGCTATTCTATCAATTATAGCATACTTTAGTACTTATCAAAAACAAAGATAGCTTTAAATAGAGAAAAGAACCCAATCTTTTGAATTTAATATTGACAAACTATTTGATTTGAATCCAGACTTCATTTCTTCTTAAAAAAGGAAGGGTATAAGGACCATTATAAGCTGCATAGATAGCACCGTCTTCGTAAGAAAGATTATTAGAATCTAAAATTTCAACCAGCTGGGAATACTTCTCCTTCATCTTCCTAGAACCCATAAACCCTGAATAACGAATCACAGCCAACTTTTGACCTTCAACTTTTTGAATATCAACCTTAGAATCATTAGGAATGATACTTGGATCAAAATCACTCGGCAAAACAAAAGCCATACCATTAAAATCATAATCCTTCACAGGAGCCGTCATATCTAACTTCACAGGAGCTGTCATGTCTAATTTCACGGGAGCTGTCATGTCTAACTTCACAGGAGCTGTCATATCTAACTTCACAGGAGCTGCCATATCTAACTTCACAGGAGCCGTCATGTCTAATTTCACGGGAGCTGTCATGTCTAAAGACTCAGAATCGCTGGAACCTGAAACACTATTTTCTCCAGAGATAAAATTAAACAATTTTCTAAAAGCTTGATTTTCATATCTACTATCTTCATAGCTAACATAGGCTTGATAATAACCTTCATACTGTCGTACTTCAACATTACTACCTAAATCTTGAACAACCTCATAATTAGGTGATTCTATTGAGTAATCAAAAAAGAACAAAAAGCCAAAGTAAACAATAGCAACCAGTAATAAAAATGATAAAAAATATCGCATAGTAAAAACTTAAATTACGTAAATAATAACAAAAAAAATAGTATTCACAAACTCTAAGAAAAAAAATTTTTGTCCAGAGTATTCAGATTGGTTAATATAAAAACGCAACTAAGTTGCACTCTTTGAAACAAATGATAAATTAGCCATGTGAATTAATTTAAAAACAAAAATGCAAATTAAAAAGAAGGAAAAAGAAAAAGCTATCATACGCCCAGAAAACACAAAAAGACATCTGAAATATACAAAGCTTCAGTTGTTGTCAGGAGTGCAATTATTGCAAATATTGTCCCCTACGGACACATGGCACTTGAACCATTAGGCGTTTCGCACAGAGTAGCCGAAGAGATAAGCTTAGTTACGGCAGGATTACTTTTTACTCTAGAAATGATAGCTATGGATATTCGAATTACAATCGAGAATATCAAAGAAAAAACAAAAAAAATTCGCAACACAATCTCAAAACAAAAAGACTAAAAAAAGCCTTTTATAAAAGCTTTTGAAGTGGCGGGATCGACGGGATTTGAACCCGCGACCTCCTGCGTGACAGGCAGGCGTTCTAACCAGCTGAACTACGACCCCTATTGAGATTTGTATAGCTATATTATTCTACCAGAGAAAAAAGTCAACCCTTTTTTTAAAACTTTAAAAATGATAAATTGAAATAAATAATCACTAAAATGAAAATAGGAATTGACTGTCGTATGCTCGGAGATAAATTTACCGGAATCGGTGTTTATTTAGAAAATCTCGTAAAAAAATTAAACGAAATAGACTCCAAGAATCAGTATGTTCTTTTTGAGAATAATCAAAATCCAATCAAGTTAGAACTCAAAAAAAACTTTAAAATCAAAACAGTTAATTGTCCTATATACAGTTTAAAAGAACAATTTTTATTTCCTTTTTATCTATATAAAGAAAATTGTAATTTAGTTCATTTTCCACACTTTAATGCACCTTTGCTTTATCTAAAAAAGAACATATTAACTATACACGATTTGACTCTACATATGTTTCCAGGAAAAAAATATTCAAAATTATACCACAAAGCTGCTTACTTAATAAGCTTTATAGGAAATTGCATGAAAGCCAAAAAAATAATTTGTGTAAGCCAAAACACACTTCAAGACCTAACAAGTAAATATTCATTTCTTAAAAAGAAATCGGAAAAAATTCTATTAGGATCTAACTTTCCAGAAATTCAAGAAAGTAAGCAGAAAAAAAACTACATACTATATTATGGAAATTGGAAGTCTCACAAAAATATAGAAACACTAGTCAAAGGATTTGATATTCTTAAAGAAGATTATAATTTTAGCGGAAAATTATTATTAACCGGAAAACCCAGCCGTGAATACACTGCACCTTTGAATCAAATCAGAAAGTCGAAATTTAAAAAAGACATTATAAAACTCGGTCACGTTTCAAAAATGGATTTAGTAAAGTACATTCAAGAAGCAAAATTAGTAGTGATTCCATCGTATTATGAAGGATTTGGACTTCAGATTTTAGAGTCTTTAGCCAACAAAACAAATGTAATTGCCTCCAATACTTCTTCCCTACCTGAAGTTGGAAAAGACGCTTGTTTATACTTTGACCCAAATGACCCTCAAGAGCTAAGCTTAAGAGCAAATCAAATTTTAACAGATCCAAAAAAAGCAGATAAACTAGTTAAGAAGTATCATAAATTTAAATTAGATTTTTCTTATTTAAAGATGACAAAAAAAACACTTGAAATTTACTTAAGCACAATCAAACAAAGCAATGGTCTGTCAAAATAGAATGCTTTAAGAAAAATTAAAAATGGTTTATAAATTTAGTAGGCGAAAGTTTAATTTACAGATATGTTTGTGAGCCTTAATTCAGTCTTCGAAAAAGTTTCAAATAGAAGAAATATGAAGCAAACTTTGGATAAAACCTATCTTTGTTTCAAATTTCAAAACTTTTTAAAAGAACAAGGCTTTGACTGTAAGGTAAGCAAAGTTCACTTGAATAGCGTATATATTCAAGAAGAAAATCCATGCATTAAACAGGCATTAATTTTTAAAAGGGATAAAATTTTAGCGGAATTCAATCAATCTCAAAATTTACAAAAAATCAATAAAATTGCCTTTTTAAAATAATTCAGCTTGACTATTTCAATAGTGCTTGGTATTTTACTTTCACTTTATATACATAACTCTAAGACAATTGTTAGTAATAAGATTACAACGTACAGGTCGGCGAAATTTAGCAACATATAGAATTGTTGTGGCCGAAAAAAGTGCTGCGGTAAAGAAAAAAATCGTAGAGGCGGTTGGACACTACCTACCAACTCAAACTCCAAAAGTTTTGGAAGCTAATCAAGAAAGAATCACTTACTGGATTTCACAAGGTGCACAACCTTCTCCAACAGCTGCTTCTTTACTTAAAAGCTTAGGAATGAAAGACATGGATAAATACATGACTAAACCTAACAAAAAAGGTAAAAAGAAAAAAGCAACTGAAGAAGCTGCAGCTTAATAAGCATATAAGTAAAAAACTAGCTTAATATCCCTAACTTTTTAAAATGACAGAAGCACACAAAGATAGAGATTTCATTGAATTTGTTGTCAAAAACATTGTAGACAATCCAGACGAAGTAGAAATCGAAAGAAATATTGACGACCTAGGAGTTTTAGTTACTCTAAAAGTTGCAAAAGAAGACATGGGTAAAATTATCGGTAAAGGCGGACAAACTGCTAAAGCTATGAGAATTTTACTAAGATTAATCGGATCAAGAACTGAAAATAGAGTGAACTTGAAAATCTTAGAACCAGACGGGGCTGAAGTAGAACTTCCAAACGCTGGACTAGACGAAGATCTTGGAGTTTAGTTTGATTCCAAAATTGAATTCTGATAAACTCATTACATAAGTAATGAGTTTTTTTATGTTAAATTTTTTATACTCTCCAATCTTTTTACAAATAACCAAAGGGTCACTGTTAGACACCTCTCAAAACCTTGGAATGATGGAAGTTCTAAATAGAGCTATAGCCTTTGGGATGATAGGAGCTGGTACACTTTGTATTGCATTTATATTCTGGGGAGGAATCAGTTTTATACTATCTGGAGGTGATGAAGAGAAAATTAAATCAGCTGTATCAACAATAAGATATTCTATCTTTGGTTTAATAATTACGATCCTTTCAGTAATAGTAGTTAATGCAGTCGGAAGAGTAGTTGGTATAAACACAACTGAATATATAAAATTCGAAAACATAGTACAGACAATTCAAAATATCACTCAAGACATTTCATCAGATTCAACTAGCAACCAAAGATCTTTAGATTAAGGCAATCATAAATTAGACTCTCTTTAAAACCTCTTGAACTTCTTTTAAGAGGTTTTTCCAATCAAATGGAAATTTATAAGTTTCAACAGCTCGAATCACGGCAGCAAATTGGGAAAACATTGAATTGTCAACATATAAAAAAGCAAAACCAACTTCACGGTTAGCATCAAATTCAACAAACATTTGATTTTCTTTATAAACAATAGGCACCATAGGTTTTAATTTCAAAGCTTGCATAGCTTGATCTTCCATGTTTTTTTCAATTAACAATATATCCCCTTCTAATTCAGAAATATTTTCAAAATCCTGGAAAAAACACACATTAATACCTTCTTTATTAAAAGCATTTATCAGCTCCGTATCAAAATTACCCAATAAAACGACTTTTGGTTTAACCATTTAAATTTATTTTTATATCAAACTATTATATCATAGATTTAAATTAATTAAAACAATGAAAACTGCACTCTATATTGACGGAACTGGCGTTTTTTTTCGTGGCTACTACGGTCTACCACCACTAAAAAATTCAAAAGGACAATACCTACAAGGAATAATTGGCTTTTTTAACATTCTATTCAGAACCCTAGAAACCTACAAACCTGACTATTTTGCAATCTGCTTTGATAGATCCGAAGAAACAGTCCGAAAGCAAGAATACCCAGAATACAAGGCCAACCGAAGCAAAGCTCCCGACGATTTGTACGCACAGATGGTTACCCTCAAAGAAATTCTAGAAAACAGCAATTTAAATTATTTAGATCAAGCTGGATACGAAGCCGATGATATAATAGCTAGTTTAGTTAAACAAAATGTAAAAAATGTAGATCATCAATATGTTTATTCTTCAGATTTAGACCTTTTACAATTAAGCGATGAAAAAACCAGCATAATTAAACCTCAAAACGGTTCAAAACCAGATTTAATTTTCACACCCAAAGAGATTCATGAAAAATATGAATTACACCCAAACCAAATTGTAGACTACAAGGGACTAAATGGAGATTCATCAGATAATTTAAAGGGAGTTCCAAAAGTAGGTAAAAAAACAGCAACTAAATTGTTAAATGAATTTCAAAATTTAGAAACAATCTACGAAAATCTAAATACATTGACTCCAAAGATGCAGGAAAATTTTATTAACAATAAAGAACAGGCATTTTTATGTAAAAAACTTGCAACATTAATAGTTGATTTAAAGACTCCTCAAGTTCAAGAATTGAGTTATAGACAAATAAAAACTCAAAACCTGAGAAATTATTTTAATATGTTAGAGCTTAACAAAGCTAAAGTTCTACTTGACAGGTTAATCGATTCACAACCTGAATTGCAAAGCCAACGCAGTCAAGATTCACTATTCTAAACTAAAAACAAGCTAAAACACATAAAGCTTTTTAAATCAAGTTAAATCTGATTAAGCAAATTTCAAAGCCATAAAATAGATTCTTGGCTTTACAAAAACTAATAAACTGAACACATTTAAGGTACAAAGAGGTTTTGTGCTTAAATACAAGCAAAATTCAGATTGCATAATCAAAAATTTTCCATTAATTTGATTATACATTTAAATTAAACTATGGCAGGAAATCGAAATTTTGTAAGTATTGATATTGGAAGCCACACTATTCGTACAGTTGTCGGTATTTTAGACGATAATTCAAGTACTCCTCAAATTCTTGGAGTGGGAATAGCTCCCTCTGAAGGGATTAGAAAGAGTATGGTTGTTGATATTGAAGAAGCAATCAGAAGTATCTCTTTAAGTCTAGAAGATGCTGAAAGGTTAAGTGGTGAGCCAATCAATCACGTTTTTGTTGGAATGGGTGGACACCATCTAGAAAGCTACAACTCAAAAGGAGTTATTGCAATTTCAAACCCAAACGGAGAAATTATGGAAGACGACATAGATCGTTCTCTAGAAGCAGCACAAGCTGTGGCGATTCCGAATAACCGAAAAATTTTAAGAATTATCCCAAGAACATTTACAGTAGACGATCAAGAAGGAATTAAATACCCAGTAGGAATGACAGGAATTAGACTAGAGGTTGATGCTCATATAGTTACAGGAATGACTCCTGGCGTTAAAAACCTAGAAAAATGTATATTCGAATCGGGAGTAGACATCGATGATGTTGTTCCAAACGGATTAGCTGCTGCCGAAGCTGTACTTCAAAGAAGACAAAAAGAACTTGGAGTAGTAGTACTTGATATAGGTTGTGGTTCTACAAATATGACTGTTTACGAAGAAGGAACAATTTTACACTCTAAAGTTCTTCCAATTGGAGGAGAATCAGTAACAAACGATGTAGCAATTGGACTAAAAAGTTCAATCGAAAGTGCTGAAAAAATTAAAATTGAATACGGAACTTGTAAACCAGAAGATATTGATTCAAAAGAACAAATTGATTTATCTTTGATTTCAAAAGTAGATCTACATCAAGTTTCACGAAAAACTTTATCTCAAATCATTCAAGCCAGATATCAAGAAATTTTAGAACTTGCTAAAAACGAATTAATTGCAATCAACAGAGATGGAACACTTCCAGCTGGAGTTGTAATTACAGGGGGTGGATCAAAAATGCAAGGTTTAATTGACCTTTCAAGAGACACTCTTAAATTACCTGCTCAAATCGGTTTCCCTCAAAACTTCCAAGGAGTTTTAGAACAAGTTGATGACCCAAGTTATTCAACTGCAATTGGACTACTAATTTGGGGTAGCCGGTTCTCGGATACTCAAGGTTCAAGCTTAGGCTTTAGTAACGTTGACTTTTCCAAGGTAGCTGATACACTAAAATCCTGGCTTAAAAATTTGATGCCTTAATTAGTCAAAAAAAATTAAGAATCAATAGAAAGTTTCGGACTTAAACCATTTATAAACCCTATTTGCATGACACAAAACAATAGATCGCACAACACTGAAGATACACTAAGACAATTGTTTTCTGGTTCAAAAAACAAAGCTAAAGCAATGGAAGTTGCACCAGAAATCACGCCAGTTGCTAGAATTAAAGTAATTGGTGTAGGAGGAGGAGGATCCAATGCGGTTAACCGAATGATCAAGTCTCAACTTCAAGGAGTTGAGTTTATTGCCATCAATACAGATGCGCAAGCTTTATATTATTCGGATGCAGATACCAAAATCAATATTGGTAAATCTACTACTCGTGGTCTTGGAGCAGGATCAGCTCCATCAGTTGGTAAACAATCAGCTGAAGAATCTTCTGAAGAAATCAAACAAGCTTTAGATCAAACAGACATGGTATTTATTACCTGTGGTCTAGGTGGTGGTACTGGTACAGGTGCCGCTCCAGTAGTAGCAGAAATTGCTAAAGAACTTGGAATCCTAACAGTTGGAGTAGTTACAGAACCATTTGGCTTTGAAGGACCAAGAAGAAGAAATCAAGCCGAAGACGGACTTTTGGCTCTTAAAGAAAAAGTTGATACATTAATTACTATTCCAAACGATAGAATTAAAAACATTATCGACAAAAAAACTCCATTAATGGAAGCCTTTACAGTTGTAGATGACGTGTTAAGACAAGGTGTACAAGGAATCTCGGATCTTATTACAGTTCACGGTATGATCAATGTCGATTTCGCCGATGTTAAAACTGTAATGGAAAATGCTGGATCTGCCCTTATGGGAATTGGATTTGGAACGGGTGAAGAAAGAGCAGTTGAAGCTGCTAAAGCTGCAATTGCAAGTCCCCTACTTGAAATGGATATTGATGGTGCTAGAGGAATTCTATTCAATGTTACAGGTGGATCTGACCTTTCTATGTTTGAAGTTGATGAAGCTGCGAAAATTATTACAGAAGCTGCAGACCCAGAAGCAACAATTATCTTTGGTGCTGTAATCAATGAAAATTATACTGGTGAAGTTAAAATTACTGTAGTTGCAACTGGTGTTGACGAAGCTGCCAAGAAAAGAAAACTTCAACAAAAAGGTTTTCATGCTCAAAGCTTAAACAATCAAAACCACTCGCAAAATTTAAGCTCTAACTCACAAAATAGTTCAAGCGGACACCAAGATCAGCTTTTGAATTTTGGACCATCTAAAGGATCATCAGTTGCTCCAAAACCAGAAGATGAACTAGACATCCCTGCTTTCATTAGAAACAACATGAAAAAGAACTAAGAACTCTTCATTCAAACTAAACTCAAAAACCCCGAGCCTTAACTCTCAGGGTTTTTTTATTTATTCTTAACAGCAATATTTATTTACAAAAAAAAGGAGCAAATTGCTCCCTTGATTATAAGTCATCCCCTCGTTTTCTTTTACTCCTACCAGTTTTCGTTTTTCTTCTACTTTTCTTCTTTCTAGAATTTGAATTACTTTGGATCTGTTTTATTCCTCGTTTATCATTAGACCGTGTTGACGCTGAAGTCTGATAATCCTTTATTACAAATTGATAAACATTGTCATTCGAAGCAAGAACTGAACCGCTGGCATAACGTCTTACAATCCCCACAAATTCCTTAATTTTATCTTTCAACATTGCACTTTTCTGAGGATTAGATCCTAAATCTTTTAATATAATCGCAGCTCTAATTAAAATCAATTCATATACATCTATAGTTTCTGGCATTGATTGTTTAAAGTTATTAATTATACTAGGGTTTGAAACAAAAAGAATTTGCCTTGCTTGAGTTCTAAACCTGTTAAAGTCACTTACATTATCACCAGCAAGCTCATCCAGAACAGATTTTCCATTAAATTTAAATAATCTATCTTTATTAGCATTAAAATATGTAGAAAGATTATCGTTACCAGATTCAAGACTATAAAAATGCTTTTGCGTTTGTTTTAATACCTCTAATTCAGAAACCAACAAATTATTAATTTCCGAAATAGTCTTCCCTTGAGCCACAGCATTGCTAATTAAATCTCCAATTCTTCTCCTAGAATCTTCATTCGCAAGCTGTAATTCAAGAGTCCCAAGTAAACTAGGTGGCAATTGCGAAATTGAATTTTTAAACAAAGAATAAACTACTTCATCAGCAAGATTATATGTGTTTTTTAAAATCACAAGTGAGAAACAAATAGTAGTATTCAACCCTAACATTGAAAGACTCTTAATTGGCTCAATCAACTTACCACCAATATCTCCTAAAGACCTTGCTACAGCTTTCAAACTACTTTGAGCAGCCGCTGGACTAACTTCAGTACTGCCTAAAAATGCTGTCGCTTGAGTTAACGATTCACTAGCTTCAGCTAATGGCTGTAATTTAAGTTCATCAAAAAGCTCATCAATTCTTAACACTTCCTCAGCACTCATAATTGGTACTGGAGGTGGAGTATCATCAAGTACAGTAGCAGCAACCGTTGTCTCATCAGCAACACGTGTAGTAGCACTTAATTCATCAGCAACAGTATCAAAATTTTCTACCAAGATTGTTCCTTGAGCAGAAGACCTTGCAGAAGATGTTGTAGAAGACACTTTAGAAGTTTCTGCTCGTATTATTGGATTGTGCTCTGCAGTTACAACCGGACTCAATGCTTCAGGATTTAATCTTTGAGGATTTAACATTTCCTCTAAATTAGATCTTAAATTTCTCAATCTAGGACCTACAACAACTGGTTGGTTTGATCCATCTCTTAAAAGCTCGAAACCGATCACTGTTCCTTCTTGTAAAGTAGCTTTATAAACATATAATTCTGAATCTAATTTAAAAATTATAGAAGGATTTGCATTTGATTGATAAACTGTACCATTATTATAATTAATAACTGTAAATGCATCATCAGCTGTCCCAACTTTTACCCCTACCGATTCCAAAATTAAACTATTATTTGCACGAATATTAGCTCTAAGATTATTTAAATGTCTTGAAACATTCGAATTTACCATTCTTCCCATATATTCAGCCGAAGTATTTAAGAAATGATACTCGATACTCTCCAGCATACTCTCTAATCGAACATACATTGTATTTCTAGTTGATAGGGTAGGAATTTCTCTAATGGATCTAATTACATTTTCAACTCCTGCCTCAACAAGCAAATTATATTGAATAACATCATCGGCAATCTGTAAAGTCTCATCAAAACTCTTGAAAATTTTCCATAAATCAGCTTCTTCTATCAGCCTTATAGTTAAACGAGATTCATTTGCAAGGTTAGAAATATTTAATCTTGGATCTGAAAGATCATCAAATGACATCAAAACCTCATCTATATCATCAACAAACGATATAGCATCATCACTTAAACCTACAGCACTAGCTCCTTCATCAACTTGACCAGCAACTGCTGGTGCAGAAGATTCAACTGCTACAGATTGCGAAGCTCTCGCTGTGCTAATAGAATCTCTATTTTTTGTAAAACTTCTAGTGGTTTCTTCAAATGCTCTATCTAAACTTCGTATAGATCTATTAACCTCTGCTGAATATTCTAATAATTCTTGGAACCTTAATTCATCTGAACCGTGCAAATACTCTGTACCTCTTCGATCTCCTCTTTGATATAAATCATCCATGGTGGCATCTATCCTTCTATCAAGAGCCTGTAATTTATTTTTTTCACGCAACAATTTTTGTTGAATCCTTATATAACGCTGATTAAAAACTTCAGCAAGTTCATACCGACCAGCAGCAATCTCATCTTCAATTTTACCTTGCAGTTTATTCATTGATTTTTGCATTCTATTTATAAAATTCAAATTTTTTGTAAATCTATTTCTAAAAATCAAGTTTCTTGACCATCTAAATACTCTCCCAGTGTATCCAGTACTTGTGTTTAAAAATGTATTTGTATCTAACGCAAAATTACGTGCACCATTGTATGCATTACCTACTTTTCTAGCTCCCCAAGCAACAGCTTCAGCGGGTTTTCTTATAAATGCAGTTCTACCTTCTTGAATAGCCCATCCGCCAAAACGACTTGCAACACCTGGCACTTTTAAAGCACCCCTACCAGCGGCAAGAGTTGGCATATTTACAACCTCGTTAACAGCTTTCATTCCTTTTCCAAATCGTCCAAATCCTCGAGCAACACCAAGTGCAAATCGAGCACCACTTGCCCTCAAACCTGCACCACGCGCAGCGGAAGACATTCTAGCACCAATTGCAGCCAAACGACCACCATTACCTGCGGTACCAGCACCAGTAAAGTTCAATGCTAAATATCCAAGACCAGCTCCAATTGAACCAGTTGCTTCACCCCAAGAGTCAGTATTATCAGCTACTTCACTTGTATAACCAACAGCATCTCCAAGAGTTTGCGCACTACCTCTTGTAAATAGAGTTTGAAGATTAACAATATCCCCTAAGGCATGGGCTAAGGAATTACCATCTTGCACAGCAGTTAATAATCCACCTACAATTGTTGGCGCAATAGCACCCCATCTTGTAATGGCTACTAAAGTATTTGCAAGCGTTTCATTTCGAAGCCAACTTGGCCAACTAGGCAACATTTCCATCATATCATGCACACTCATTTTAGCCATACTCAAACCTAAATTCATCAATTCCATGGAATAATTTGTTTGAAACATTGCTTTGTAAGGATCACACATTGTCCATTCATAAGGAAGTATCAAACTTCCAACTTTTAAAACTAATTCACCAAGTAGTCTAGTTGCACCCGCAATAGTGTTTACTGCAACTTTTATTGTCTGCCCTGCAGCAGTAATAATATTTCCAAGTGTAAGACCTGGAATAAAAGCTATTCTTGTTGAACAAATAGCAGACAACCAGTTTGGATGCTGTAATTTTAATTCAATATCATCATGATCCGAATCATTTCTAGTGATTCCTTCAATCGACCTTGAAAGAGAAGTAATACCTTCTGCAATTTGACCAATTCTACTTTCTTCTTCACTACTTCCAAATATATCATCTTTCATATCAAACATTTGCTCATACTCATTTTCCATAATCTTAAGCTTCTTATTCCCGCTTCGAATCTCATCATTCAATAATTCATGTGACAACGCAAACTTCCTTTGATCATTATCTAGTTGCCCTTTTCTAGAATCTAACTCTTGTTTCTCAGTTGCAAACTTATTCTCTATCCTTGTTTTTAAAAATGTCTTAATAGCTTCAGGAGTACTTGCTTGTGTAGGTATTGTTATTCCAAGCTCTGTACCAATTGCCTTCAACGCAGGCACAGAATTCTGATCGTCAACCCTTTTAAGAGTATCTGTTTTTCTTGTATCTAAATCAGTTAATGCTTGAGTAGCTTCTCTTTTTTTTTGTGATAAAACATCGTTAAATTGTCCTTGTTGAGCTTCATAGCTAGATACCTGTGTAGCAAACTCTTGATTTTTTGTTTTTATCCTTGCTTTATAAGCTTCTAACATTGCATTATAATACTCTTTAAGTTTTTTAGCTTTTTCTTGAATTTGCGCTTTTCTTGCTCTCAAAAAACTACTATCAGCACTGAACTCATTTTCACCATATGGTATACTTGCAAGTCTATTGCTATAAAAAAACATTCTAACTTTTGCTTCAAGTTTTTCTTTAACACCTCTATAAACCGGACAAGACTCTTCTAAACTTTTAAAATAAGATGTTAAATAATTCCATGCACCAGACTGATGTTTAGTAATAAAAGCATTTAGCCCCTGCATCATAAAATTAACTTCACTAAAAACATTCGACATATTGGACTGATATTCTTGAGCTTGACTAGTAAAAAAATTATAGTTTTGCACTGCTCCAGAAAATTGTTTAGAAACTTCAGCATTAGTCATTTCATCTGAAAATTCAACTGATTTAGGAATCTCAGAATTTAAAACAGTATCTAAATTAGTTTCATATAAATTTTTATGAGGTTGATTTAAATCTTTAAATTTTTCATTAAATTTTGTAAGTAATGTTTGGGCATCGTCTTCCATCTCACCTGTCAATTCTTCAAATTCAGCAGGTGCATCACCAGTTGTTGAGCTTTCTAGAGGAGTTAAAACACTTGGCGGCTCCCACCAATTACAATCTTCATTTTTAGAATAACCTCTAGCCTCTAACTTAGTTACTGCAACAGTTAATGAATTGTCAGTGAGTAAAGAAACATCAATTAATTTTTTAGAAGCAATCAAAGCATCAATTTTATCATCAAGATTTTCAGTAGCACTTGCTCTTGAAGTTTGAACTCTTCTTTTCACAAATGATCTAAACTGTCTAATTACACCAATTTGCTGAACAGTTGCCGCTTTAAGAGTTTCGCTCATAACAGCTTGTGAATTATTTTGCGCCTTTAGTGCTAAATACGAAATAAATTCTGACATTAAACTTCTATCCTTATCATTATCTAGGCGACTTTCAAATAAAGAGACATATGCCTCAAGTCTTGCATTATATCTGCTTTGGTTATCTGGTTCACCTGCAACTACATCTTGACTCAACTCTACAGAATCAGCAACCATACCGATTTCCAGTCTTGAATCTATTGATGGAGTATTATTATTTTCACTCATATTAAAAATTTAAATTATATTTTATTTTTTGACCTTACAGTCTATTTTTTTGATTTTTTAGGTTTTTGATTTTCTTTCTTTTTCGGACTTTTTTTCTTTGCAGTCTTATTTACAGTTTTAGATTTACTTTTTGAATCTTTCTTGGAATCTAGTTTTGAATTTGTTTTTGAAAGAGCTTCAATCATCTCGTGAGTTTTTGAAACTACTTTTTTCTGACCTCGGTCTTTCATAAAGTTTTCAAATTCCTTAAAAGGATCAATTGGCAATTGAGCTAAGCTTTCAAGTGTACCTTTACACTCAACTTTTAAATCTAAAAGCATATCAAAAAGCTTAATTAATTCGTCACTATTTGCATTTGCACACAAATAATCCACATCATCGGTAATTTGATCAGCTACAAAAATATAACCTTCACCCATTAACCTTTTAATGTGTTTTATAACTATCTGCCTTCTGTTTTCCTCAAATCGAGCTTCGTGAGCCTCCCAAATTTGTTCAAACATAAACTTACGTATTAATTATTCCACTAATTATATCATACTATCAATTATCCGGCAAACAAAATTGCAATTTGATTTAAAACAGCTACACTTAAATAAATAATACACAAAATTGATCCAAACCTTTCATCCCTTTTCCGATCCAGACATAATCGATATTTTGCTCAAGAATAAGCGGATTTTAAAAGCCTATAAATTTCCAGAATCAAAAATTTTAGTCTTCCAACTCAAACTCCCTTTTTTTAAAAAAGGTTACAGCTTTTTAATCACTACAAATCTTACTCAAAAAGTTAAAAATCAACTGCCGATTTTGGCCAAAAAACACCAAGCAATTTTTGCAATTCTTGAGCCTAATCAATTTGAAATTCTAAAGGACCAAAAGCAAAATCCACCCAAAGAACCTTTTAAGTCATTAGTCCCAATTCAAACCACTGTCTTAGATCTAAATTTAAGCCAAGACGAGCTTTTAAAAAACATGCACAGCAAAACTCGCTATAACATTAAAGTCGCTAAAAAACACAATATAAAAGTCCAAAAATCCGAAAACATCAAAGATTTTTATAAAATTCTGAAACTCACCTCCACTCGTGATAATTTTGCAATCAATTCCGAAAAATACATTCAAAGCTTTTACGAAAATTTAAAAAAGAAAAACAAAGCCCAACTTTTTATGGCTTTCAAAGACCAAACTCCCGTAGCCGGCCTAATTTGCACTTATCACAAACAAACCGCTATTTACTATTACGGAGCAAGCGATCACCAATACCGAAAATTTATGGCCCCCTATTTACTGCAATGGGAAGCTATTTGCGACGCTAAAGCTCAAGACTTTCACACCTACGATTTTCTAGGAGTCACTACTTCCAAAGACCCAAAACATCAACTTTCAGGGGTTAGCCAATTTAAACTAAAATTTAACGGTCCTGTACTAAATTTCCAAGACCGC
Organism: bacterium; assembly: GCA_018662325.1. Lineage (GTDB taxonomy): Bacteria > Patescibacteriota > Gracilibacteria > UBA1369. The sequence continues at coordinate 93,884 of JABJGM010000007.1, forward strand.
CAAACTTTGGTTTACAAACCATTTTTATTTCTACTTCTTAAACTAAAAAAATCTCTTAAGAGATTCTTTTAGCCAACATACTATTTATGTGGAGTTTCAATAAATTCAGTTTCATCTAAATCCTGATCACCTGTATTTTCAACATCTTCGAAATATTCCTCCTCTGCATCAACTTGATCTTGTGGATCGACAGGATCTTCAATCGATGAGTCATCTTGAACATCTTTATTAATGTTAACAGATTCAATATTTACATTACAGCTTTCCATCTCTAAATCTTCTTCATTCTCAAGTTCTCTATCAATTTGAATATTTAATTCTCTTACCATTTCTCGAATTTCCAAAACTTGAATCTCAATACCATCTAATCGTAGATTAATTCTATCAAATAATTCCTCATTTTGAGATTTTAAAACACGGATATCATCTGCATTTTTTTCTGTTCTAGAATTCAATACATTGTCTTTAGTATGCAATTGACGCTTATTCATACAGTCTGTTGTAAGGAACAAACCAGCTGCTAACCCCAATGGAACAAAAGCGCTTAATCTTTTCATATCTTTTATAAATTAAATAATCTACACTAACTAAATAGCATCATCATCAGAGCCATTATTTGAACTCTCTCTGATTTCTTCTCTCCATTCTGTTATTATTTCAGAAACTCTATTTACATCCTCTCTAACCATATCCATATATGCTCGAACTTGCCCTAAAATATAATATTTGTAGGCTTCTTCACTCATTTGAGAACGAAGTTCTTGATCCCTAGACTCCTCGGGACTTAAAACTACAACTTTTTCGCTTTGTCTTTCAAGCAATTGTTCTTTTTCCCTCATATCTCTTGGGGTTAAATCTAATTTCATTCTAGCACCCAAAATTTCAAAAAACAATTTCATAAAGTTCAAAAATATGAGCTACATTGCTATTTGATCTTCTAATTTATCAATAAAAAGTACCCCGTTTAAGTGATCCAATTCGTGCAAAAAAACTCGAGCATCGAAGCCTCTTAGGTTTTCAGTAATTTTTTCACCTTTAGCATTAAAATAACTTACCATACACTCAAGTGGCCTTCTCACATTTCCATAAACCCCAGGTAAACTTAAGCAGCCTTCTTCACCCAAAATAGTGTCAGTAGATGCACTTAAAACTACAGGATTTATAGCCTCAACAATTTGATTTCCAACATCTTCACGGTCTACATTTTTAGTGAAAATAAAAATTCTAGCATTAATATCCACCTGCGGAGCTGCAATTCCAACCCCTCTTGATTTCACCATTATTTTTTTCATGCTTTCTACCAATTTCTCTAAATCTGAATCAAAATCTAAAACCTCAGCACATCTAGTCCTTAAAATTTCTTCGTTGGCACCTTTCACTAACTTTAACTTCATAATTTTTCTATATTAATTTACCTTAAATTAACAGTTTAAATGGCTTATAACAAGCTTTGTTTTTTAGAATTCCAAGTTTCAATATATTTTTTTACATCAAACTTTCTCTTACAACCATTGAAATTCATAAACCTTACTTTTCCAAAAACATCTCTTTCTCCCCAAGCTCTATCATGAACTCCACAAATTGACCAAGCCACTCCCGTGTATCCACTTGGATCTCGACCATCTAATTCATATTTATTATTCAAAAAATTAGCAATTTTTAAAGCCTGAGAAGGATCTTTTGACCACTCTAAAATTTTCTTTGCCCAATACATCCTCATATATCCATGCATCTTTCCAGTTTTCACCATTTGCATTTGCGCTGCATTCCAAAGCTCATCATGAGTATTAGCCTCTTCAAATTCTTTTAGACTATACACAAATTCTCTTTCATCATCCCAATGCTCAAGCAAAGTTTTTTTAGCCCAATTCGGCATCCCATCAAACTCATCGTATTTTGGATTATAAAAACAAAAATTTTCAGCCAACTGTCTTCTCACCACAATCTCTTCCACAAAAGTTTCCACCATTTCTTCTGGCAAACCTTGTTTAAATAAATCCAAAATAACTCTTTGAACACAAATAAATCCAAAGTGTAAGTACATTGATAAATTACTCAAAACAACTTCATTCGGATCATTTCTCAATTCTGAATAGTCATTAATTTTATCTTCAAAAAACTCCTTTAAAACTTTTTTAGCAGCCCTACTTCCTGGCAAATACAAGCTTTGTGGTTCAATTGACTTATCACAAGGAATTTTCTGCAAAATTTCTTGAACATCAAAAATCTTTTGCATTTCCACCTCTACTGGATTTTTAACCTTTTTACATTCATCTAGATCATCTAAATATCCATGAAATAATCTTTTCACCTTAGGTCGAATTGTATAAGCCGCAAATTCCTGCTTTTCAGACAAAATATAGGTTGGAATAATTGAATTATTTTCAATTTCAAAAAAAGCACAATCTAATTTTTCAACCAACTGACTTCTCCATTTTCTTGGCAGTTTTAATGCCACAAAATCTGTATACACAGCCGCAACCTGATTCTGTTTACAAAAATTCAGCACTTCATCCACAACATCACCAACTACAACTTTCAAATTAATACCTCGGCTATAAGCCATCTCAGCAGCTTCTTGCAAACCCTTTAACATAAAATCATATGTTCTTAGATTTGCATTCATAAATTCATCTGGAATCACATATAAAATCTCTAAACTCACATTTAACTCCTCAGCTTTATTAAAAGCTGCATATAAAGCCCAATTATCTTCAAATCTCCTCTGCCTATCCATCCAATATAAAACAGACTTACCAACAGCTTTTACTTCTAAATCGTTTAAGGCTCGAATTCTTTCAACTTTCATAAATTAATTTTAAAAACTTACTTTTATATTTTAACCTTTAAAAGGTTATCCCAACAAGTCGTAAATGAATTAGACTTCAACCCCCTTTGCGTTTGCCATTTTTTATTAAATCCCATTGCCAAACTTAGAATCTTATCTTTACCATGTTTTTTATTAATCAAATCCCAAACTCCCATTAACTTAGAATCAAAGTCCTGCTTTTCAATCAAACCTTCACCCTCAAATAAATCCATCTGTTTACACTCAGAATCTACATCCGAAATCCCCATCAAAAAACATCCTACTTTTTTATAAGCCAAACCTGGTCTAAAAATTTTATCTAAAGCTTTTTTTGCTAATTTCAAGATCTTCAAAGTTGAATTACTCGCTACATCTAAATTCAAAACCAAGCTATTACTATAATACTCACCTCCATTTTTAAAAGGATTAGTTCTTACAAAAACACCCACACTCAAACACACGGATTTTTGATCTCTTAATTTTTCACAAGCTCTCGCAACATAATTACTCAAAGCCTCTTGCAAAACTTTTAAATCCACTTCATCTTTCGCAAAAGATTTCGAACTAATTATCGACTTCTTATTCCGAATACTCAACTCCAAATCAATGCATGATAAAGCCTTTAACTCATTTTGAGTACGCACACCACACACCTTCATTTTCTTCCGAACAAATTCCATATCTAAATTAATAAAATCATAAGCGGTCATTACACCTTTGCTCTTTAAAAAAGATGCATATTTTTTTCCAATTCCCCATATCTCACCTATGTCTATAAGCTTTAAAATTTCATCTCTATACGCCTCTTTGATTCCAAATACATTCATACTCATCCCAGGGACGTTTAAAACCTTAGGCTTGATATTGTGTCCTTTAAGACCCTTTTTAAAGTTAAAAGACTGCTCCTTTTTTAAAACTTCTTTTTGCAAATAACTATTAAGCTTACAAAGCGTCTTAGTTTCAGCTATCGAAACCGTAATTGGAATCCCTAACTCTCTTAAAACAACGCTCCTGATTTCCATCGCATAATCTTCCAAAAAATCTTTTTCAACATGTGATAAATCTAAAAAAGCTTCATCTATAGAATAAACTTCTAAATTAGATGTAAAGCGCTCCAAAACAGACATTACACGCTTAGACAAATCAGCGTAAAGTGCATAGTTAGAGGAAAAAACAGCTACACCATGATCTTGTACAATTTTTTTACACTTAAAATAAGGCTCCCCCATTTTAATACCTAAAAATTTTGCTTCATTAGATCTTGCAATCACACAACCATCATTATTAGACAAAACAACCACAGGTTTAAATCTTAAAGCCGGATTAAACAACCTCTCGCAAGATACATAAAAATTATTACAATCCACCAAAGCTATTGGTCTTTGTTTTTTATACTTGAAATCCATAAATATTAACTTTTAAATTTATTTAAAACCGTAGTCACAACTCCCCAAACTTCAAAGTCCATACCCTCAACAATCTCAATAACTTTATATTTCTTATTACCTGGAACTAAAAAAACTCTGCCCTGTTTCTTCACAAAAGTCCTAACCGTAAACTCCCCATTCAAAACCACTACCACAACCTTATGTTCGAAAACTTTAATAGAGCGATCTATAATTAAAATATTATCTGAAAAAATCCCTAAATCTTTCATGGAATCTCCCTCAACTTTCATAAAAAAAGTTGAATCTTTTTGTTTAATTAAGAATTTATTTAAATCTAAATTATCTTCAATATAGTCATCAGCAGGAGAAGGAAAACCAGCAGAAACACAAGATGTCAGAAGTGGCAATTTAATATTCATTTTTACATATTAGGTGTGTACACACTCACCATATCACACCCCTCAAAAACCCACAAGTCTTTTCCTAAGAAAATTTAATTCAAAGAAAGACAAACTTCAAGCAACTTGACAAAAAACCATAACCTATCTATGTTTTGGAAAATTAATATATAACATGAACTATAAAAACAACCTAAAAAAGCTAAATCCAAAACACACAGAGGTATCTTACTTTGAATCATCAAATTGCACATCTGTAAGACTAGAAAGACCACACCCATTTATAAAAGAACCTTTAACAAACATAACACCAGAAGGAGAAGAAGAAAAATTTACAATTAAACAATATGTTAGATTCAATATTCAAAATGAATCACAAGAAATTAAAAGCATAATAACCCAGGAACAAAAAGAGATAATCCAAGCAATTTTACATAAGCCAAACTCTCATGCTCTTGAACTATTAATTGATAGACTTTTTGAGATACAACAAGACTACGAAACTAAATCTCACATTCCAGAAGTTAATTATTTAAGCGGCCTAACTTCAATATTACTATCATACGGATTACAAGAAGATTATATCAACCAAGCCTTTGAAAACAATCACAGCTTAGAACAAGCAGTAATCATAACGTTTCACTTTTACTTATTTCAAATACTTTTAAAGACAACAAAACACCTTTCTCAATGCATATATAAAGTAAGTAAAAATTACCAATATGCAAAATCTAAAGACTCCAATCAATAGAATTATTTAAAAATTGATTAGCTTTCAAAAAGTGACCACATCCTTTAAAACTATGTCTTACAGATAAAGGTGAAGGATGTGAAGCTTCTAAAACCAAATGCTTTGATTCACAAATTAAAGCTTTTTTTGACCTAGCAAAATTACCCCAAAGCATAAAAACCAGATTTTTCTTATGTTCAGAAATATACTTAATCACAAAATCCGTCCACAAATCCCATTTTAAATTTTTATGACTCATCGGCTCGCCCTCAAGTACACTCAAAGCTGAATTTAAAAGCAAAACTCCCTGCTGAGCCCAATTAGTCAAATCACCTGAATCCCAAGAAACATCAACCCCTTCACTCTCTAATTCCTTGTAAATATTTCTTAAACTCGGTGGAACCTTAACTCCTTTAGAAACAGAAAATGCAAGACCATTGGCTTGTCCTTCTCCGTGATAAGGATCCTGTCCCAAAATCACAACTTTTAAATCCTCAAAAGAACATAGCTCAAAAGCTTTCAGCAAATTTTCCTGCAAAGGAAAAACCGTTTTTAACTTAGCCACTTTTTGATAAGCATCAAATGCATTTTCAAAATCCTGATTAAATATCTCCGCAGGCCATTTTATTTTATTTTTTTGAATCATTAGATTTACCTGCTAAAAAATTATTTAGTTTATGCGTAAGCTCTTTAACTTTTGGATTTTCATCATGCATCTTTCTTAACTTTAGCAACTTTTGTTTAACAACTTGTAAAATTTTATCCTTATTCATTTAATAATGATTTATATTAAAGTAAATCTATTTTAACAAACCACATTCCAAAAATACATTTCAAAATAATTTTTTAAGATGAAAAAAAACTTACTGCTCTTTTCATAGATTCTTTTAATTTAGCAAGAGAAAATCCATTTAATTTTTCAAAAGTATTTCTGATTTCTGGATCCTCTTCTTGAAAACCACCCTCTAAAGCAACTCCAAATAAAAAATTGAAATTTGAAGTAATCATAATTACAGACCTTTGTTTATTTTCATAATAATCGAAATACCGATAATAAAAAACTGGAGGCTTTTTTCTTCCTGTTATAAGTTCACTAGCCGAAGGATAATCACCTTCAACATCTTCAAGATTATAAGTATTATTTTGTAAATCTGAAGACCTTCCATTACCTAAATCCAAATCAACCGAAACTTGATTACCGATTCTAGAAACAATCAATTTAGAATCATTAGAAAAACCACAATCAACTACAATTTCTTGCCCTTGCTGTAAATCAGAAACATCAATTAAATCTTCTTGAAAAATACTTGCATCATAAATATAAGTTCTTCCTTCTTTATAAATTACATTCATTCTATGATCAGTCTTTAAAGACTTTACGACCTTAATATTAAATCCAAAATTAGCTAAGATTTCATCAACTTGAGCAGCCTTATCAACACAATTTGCACCTTCCTCAAAGCCCTCAACAAAACCAAAGTTATGCTGAGACTGTTCACAAACAGTCCTTAACAAAAGTCTTCTTGAAGATTTACTACAAACTGAGCTACCGTAATTAGCATTTTTGAGGTTTTCACAAACTTTTAAAGCAATACTATTTGATGGTGACATCTTTTACAAAGACTAAATTATAATCGTTAGATTTTTCTAAATCTAAGTTATAATTATCTAACACTATTTTTCTTAATTTGTCAACTGTATCAATCTTATTTTTAATAATATAATCTGCAAAAAGTCCTCTAGCTAACTTGGCATAAATTGCAATAGTGGAAATTTTATCTCCTTTAATATGCTTAAAATCAATATCTACAACTTTTGCCTTTAACTTTTTTCTATCAATAGCCTTAGAATATTCATTAGAAGCTAAATTTATCACAAAATCATACTCAGAAAGGTTTTGATTCAAATAATTAGTAATTTTTTGCCCCCAAAACTTATAAAGATCCTTCCCATAGGCATTTTCCAGCTTAGTTTTCATTTCAAGACGATAAGGCTGAATCAAATCACAAGGTTTTAATAAACCATAAAAACCACTAATAATCCCCAGTCTCACATTTGCAAAGTCTAAATCCTCCTGATTATAGTTGATAGCATCAATATGCTTGTAAACATCACCTTTGAATGCCAAAATTGCAGGCAAACTTCTTTGATTGTAATCCAAGGAAAAATCCTGAAATCTTTGAAAGTTTAAAATTGCAATTTTATCAGAAACCGACATTAAATTTGCAATCTCCGGAACATCTTTATCTTTTAAAATACTCAATAATTGCGTAGTTTCCTCAAAAAAAGAGGGTTTTGCACATAAATTGTGGAAAACTTGTGGACAACTTTGTTCAAAGTTTTGAGTTTTACTTGGCGATAAAATCATAAATAATTTTGAATTTTGCATATTTTCTAACTTATTTTTAGTTTTAGATTCTCTTCTTTTCTTATTTTTTCTAATTTTTTCAAATTTTAACTGTTTTTCAGACTTTTTACCAAGTTTTTTTTCTTCAATTTTATCAACCAAAAGCCGCATAGCCGTTTTTAAATTGGCTTCTTTAATCCTATAACGCTGACATTTCACAAATAAACCCGTTGGCAAATGTTTAACAAAAGCACAGCTCGAAGTCTTATTTTGCTTTTGCCCACCTTTTCCGGTTCCTCTAACAAAGTTAACCTCAAAATCCGATTCCAAAATCTCCAACTTCTGAATTTTCCCAAGCGTCTTCGGCTTTAAATCTCTAAATATATCCATTAATCAATCTTAAGTAAGTATTTTAACTGCAACTACATTACAAACATTTAAACCAATTTTCAAATATTACTCAGCCAATCTCTCCTTTAAAAATTCAATAATATCGTATTCTGCAGCATCTACCCCTTTTTCATCAGCAACAAAAACTGATAACCAATCTCCAAAGTTCACCAAATACATTGTGTTTTCAATTAAGGAATCTCCTAAACTCCAAACATTAAATATATCATCTGTATATTTCCCATAGATTTCTTGAGAAATTTCAGAACGCTTTGAATTTTGTAAAAACTCACTTGGAGTTCTAAAATTAATGACCAGCAAATTATCAGTATTGGTTCTCCATCCAAGAATTTCATTGTGATTCATTTCTGGAATCACATTTGACCAACCTAATGTTTTAGAATTTTCATTTAATTGCTGTTTTATTCGATTCCCTACTCCCTCATAGCCTTTCATTACATATAAAACAGGAGTTTTATTACCTAATTGCTTTGCAATTTCTAAAGCTTGCTTTTGAATTTTCTCTTGATTGTCAATTAAAACCTGAATCGATTTTTCAAACTCAGTATAAAATTTATCAGAAATCAGTCCATATTTTTCTAAAATAGACATCACACAAATCATAGAAAAATTAAACATCGCTCTTGGAGCATTTCCAGAAGGTAAAATTAAATGATTTAAATTTTTATCTTTCGCAAATTCCAACAAACTTCCTCCACTACTTATTACAGCAATTTCTGCTTTTTTCTCAAACGCTTGTTTGAAAGCCGATAAAGTTTCTTCTGTGTTACCAGAATAAGATGAAACAATCACCAAAGTTTTATGATTCACAAAAGCCGGAATATGATAATCCTTACACAAAACCAATGGAATTTTAAGCTCATCATGCACCAAATCCTTAACTACAGATCCTGCAATACCAGATCCCCCAAGCCCACAAATTAAAACATTATCAAATTTTTTATGAGTATCATGGAACTTACTTTCGTCTACAATTTTCAAAGCTTCTAAAATTTGTGCTTCAAAGCCAGCCACTATTTTTTTCATAAATAATATTTAGTTAAAATAATTATTTAACTTTAAAAAAAAAGAGTCAAATTTCATAACTTGACTTAAAGATTAATTTTAATGCACTAGCATTTTTTTGAAGTCCAACAAATTATTAATCAAATTTTCCTTTGGATAAATACAAATTTTATCAACATAACTTTCAACTTCAAAAAATTCATCTAAATTTTCAGAATAATTTAATATAGACATTAAATTATCCAAGAATTCATGGGCTTCTAAAGAATCAAAACCAAAATTACTTCGCAATTCATCATTGGAAATTTCATAATTAGTAAACAAAATACTTAATGCTTTTGCCTCCATGTTTTCAACAAAGAGCCAATTATCAATACCAAATACAACCTCATTTAAAAAAGATGAATAAACAAAAATTCTACCACATTCATAAAAACATGTTCTATTTAAATCGGAAACTTGCTCCCTAATATTCTGTGTATCAATTTCAGAAATCACCTTGAAAACCTTGTTTGGTTTTTCAATTAATCTACTTGCAATATTATCAAAATTCAACTTCAAAAGACTCCTAATATCATCAAAAACACTGTTCAAAGGTTCGGGAACTGACTCATTAAAAATCTCATCAACTTTCATATCTTTATTTTCAGGCTCTATTTTTTCAAAATCAATAACTAAAGGCTTCCCCGGAAATTTAGGTTTTGTCATTATAAATGTTTTAATAAATTAACTTGTGAAAATTATAACCATAAATCATTACCCGTCAAAAAAAATCACCCAAAACCCTAAAGATTATTGTATTATAAAAAAGCCCCTGCTGTTGAGGCTTATAAATCAATCTACTTAAGACCAAGTGTTAAAAAGAAATAGTTCTCACCATCAACTTTTCTATAATCAACCTCAAAAGAGTAACCAAATTCAACTTGTCTTCTGACTCCATTTACTTGCTTTAAATTGTATCCTACAGAAAAATTAAAATTCTCATCATCAAAAATTCTTGTCCTCATTAAAAAGTCTGAAACATTAACTCTTAAATCAGCATGCATTCTAGATAAACCAATATACAAACTCTCATTATTATAAACTACAGAAGGAAGAAAAGAAGATTCTACTCCATCAGAATTTAAATGAGTCTGAAATTCAAATAAAAACTTAATATCTGCGAAACAATTCAAAAGTAAATAAGCTTGATTGAAAGACTCCATTTGACCATTTTCATAATAAGCACCTATCCCCAAACGAGACATTTCTAATTGAAAAGGTTTTTTCGAATCAGAAAAATAAGTAGAAGCCATATAAAGACCTGCATTTGTATAATCAACAGGAATCAAGTAATTAAACTTTCCTCTTACAAAAGGCATAACCTCATACATATGTTCTCTATTCTTATCCAAATTAAGCCTTAATTGCAAACTTGTATAATCAGTAAATTCTTCTGCAGAGTTATCAGCTGATTGCTGAACTAAAGCTGGAGCTGTGTCTTGAGCATTAACAGTATCTAAATTTCCAAGCATAGCTGAAAAACTTAAAGCTAAGCTTGAAACTAAAGTAGTAAATTTTGATGATTTATTTGTTTTCAAAGCGGGTGTATTGATTGAACTTTCAATTTTAAATGACATAAAAAAAATTTAAATTACTATTGTTTGTTTTACGTATATTTAAAGATTTGTCAAGTAATAAGAATTAAATCATTGCACCAAAGATTTAAACTCAAACATTAACTCCAAATCAGAGTAACGCTCAAAATCAAAAGATGGATTCTTTTCTGAAATCTTAAAATGTACATACTTTTTAATTTTTTCAAAAAGGCTCAAACCAATGAAATCTAAATTTAAACCTCTACAGATTCCTATAAAATGTATTTTATTCTTAAAACCTAATTTATCTAATAAAAGATCTAATTCCTCTTTACTTAATTCTATATATTCAACAATTCCGACAGCTTTGGCTATTAATTTAAAAGTAGCATACTTTTCACAAAAATCTTCAAAAGCAGATGGATCAACCATTTGAAACTTTAACATTACATCTTCTAAAAAAAAGAAGTTAACGATTCGAAATAAAGATCTATCTATAACCTTTTGATTTATTTGTTGTTGAATATATTGAGTTAATAACTGCTCTTTTCCAGCAACATGCATGATAGATAAATATTTTTCTAAATCCTTAGCATTTAAATCTAATTTTAACTTCGAAAGTCTTATCCCCAAAAAAGTAATTTCATCTTTTAGATCTTTTTTAAAAGTTAACTCCTGAAAATTAATATGTTTACAAGCTAAGAAAAACTCATCCACAAAATATTTTTGAGCACTTAATTCACCTTCATATTTTTTCATATTTATAATAAATTGATCAAAAAATAATTTAAACTGACTTTCAAAATTTTCATTATCTAAATTAACATCTCTCATTAAAGTAGCTAAAACCGGAAAATTTCTCTCTATTGTATAATCAAGCTTCTCCAAACCTGTATTTTCTTGATTAAAATCTGCCCATGTAACATCTAAAATCGTATAATCAACTTCATTCTTTTTAATTGTATAAAAAACATTCCAAACATGTTTTATATAAGCTTCTCCAAAATCATCCTTTAAACCTTCATCTGAACTTTCAGGTCTATATGAATGATTATGCTCAAACTCACAATAAGTATCATTCAAAAAGTTAAACTTTAATTGATTTTCTTTAAGGGAATCAAAAACAAACTTTGTTAATCCTGCAATATGACGACACACCCCATTTCCACTCCAATTGGAATTAGTATGATTTTCTTCAAAATCCTGAATCATATCCAAAGCTGAAAAATTATCAATTTTAGATGAATCCCCCTTTTCGCCAATACTATCAAAATTATACTTAGTATGATGATTTACAAAATGCACAGTTAGAAAAATTGCTTGCCTTGGAGACAAACTTCTTAAATTCTTTACTTTTAAATCAACTAAAACACTAGACTCCCTTTTAAAGAAATCATCAAAACATTTAAAGATTTTATCTTTTGAATCTAAATCTTCCATACTCTTTTCATAAACACTCGATCTAAAACGGCCAGACTTTAAAGACTTTAAAAGTCTTTCTGATTCCACATTTATAGCAGTAGGGCTTTCATTGAGTTCTGACTTGGGATTAAAATTATCAAAAGAAGTAAAATTAAATCCTAAATTTTCTGTTTCAAACTTTAACAAAGGCTTTCCAGATAACTTTGCAAATTTATAAATTGATTCTAAATAAAAATCTTTGGCTTCTTTAAAATTCTCAAAAGTTTTAAAGCCCAGTACTAAAGTCTCCTCTTGAGTATTTAACATTTCTAAGCTTGGATACAAAATTTCAAACCTACCATCTCTTAAAAAATTAAAAGACACCGGACAATTTTCAAAATCCACAAACCCTTCCACACCTAAAGCTTCAAATACATCTTGCTTTAAGGTTCTAGCTATTTTTTTAGCTTCATGCAAAGAATCACAATAATGCTCTTGAGAACCTTTCAGTTTTCCATTTTCTAAATGTTCTGGTCCAGAAAAAGAATATCCATCTTGAGATTTTTTAACATTAAAATAACTCATAAATAATAACTATATCATTTAATTATACCATAATTAAAAGCAAACAACAAAAACCTACAACATCCCCTTATTCTGATGACTCCAAAGTTCAAAATATTTCCCTTTTAATTTCAAAAGTTCTTTATGAGTTCCCTCTTCCACAACTTTTCCTTTTTCTAAAACAATTATTCTATCCATAAAACTCAAAGTTGAAAGCCTATGGGCAATACACATCATGGTGTGGTTGCTCGAAAGCTTTTGAATTGAATCTTGAATAAAGTTTTCAGATTTAGAATCCAGCGCCGAGGTAGCTTCGTCTAATAAAATAATTGGAGAAGCTTTCAATAAAGCTCTTGCAATTCCAATTCTTTGTCTTTGACCACCCGACAACTTTACTCCACGCTCACCAACCTGAGTATCCAACCCATTTGGAAGGTTTTTAATAAATTCAGCACAGTGAGAATCCTTTAAAGCCTTTTTAAGAACTTTATCTGAATATTTCACACCTAAGGTAATATTTTCCTTTAAAGACCGATTAAACACCAATGTGTCTTGCGACACAACCGCAATTTGTTTTCGAACCGAATCCTTTGTACAATCAGCAATTTCTTGTCCATTAATCAAAATTTCACCTTTTTGGTAACTATACTGCTTAAGCAAAACTTTAAATACCGTAGACTTACCAGCTCCAGATTCTCCAACTACTCCAATTTTTTCACCTGGCTTAACAATTAAATTAAATTTATTTAACTGTTTTTTAGAAACATTTTCATAGGCAAACTCAACATTTTTAAATTCAATCCCAGGTAAGCCCTTAACCTTTAACTTTTTAGCATCCACTTTATCCGCTTCTTCAATTGGAGTAATTAATTTAGATAAAGCTAGACGTACTTCAGCTTCTTTTTCACTAAATTCTTCAAAAACTTTTTGCAAATTATCCACAACTCCATCCATTCGACCAATCAAATAAAATACCATTGTAAATTCCCCAAGCGTAATCACATTGTTAAAATAAAAATAACCCAGACCAATCGCCGCAAATAATCTTAGAAAAAAATCTGAAAAATCAATAGTAATCCACATGCTATCAGCAGCATTCCATTTTTTAAAACCTGAATCTCTTATAATCTGTAAATTTTTATAAATTCTTTTAGATTGTACCCTTAGAACATTAAAAATCTTTGGAACCTTAATATTCCCAACAAAATCACTCAAAACTCCATAATATTTATGTTTCTTCTTAGCATGAATTTTAGATAGATTTGAAAACTTTGCTAACAAACGTTTAATAAATACAAATAAAGACCCATAAAACATTAGAGCAAAAAGCCCAATGTATAGGTTAACTTTAAAAAATAGCACGAAGGAAACAATTAGAGTAATAGCATTTGGTAATGTCGTTTCTATATGTCCAAAAACTAAAGTTGAAACACCTCCACTGTCTAGAATCTCAGAACTAATCTCACCAGAAGGTCTTCTAGCAAAAAAATCATCACCATGTTGATTTATATAGTTTAAAATATCTACTCTAGATTGATAAACTATTCTTCCATATAAATACGTCGCATAAATTCCATAAAAATAATCAAAAAAGTGATCTAAGAATAAAAATAAAATCGAAATCCCCGCATAAAAATAAATATCATCAAAATTCATAAGCTCTAAACTATCAAAGAGTCTTTCCACTACAAATGGTGACAAATTCATAAATAGTAAAGATAGAAACATTGTTACAAAAGCCAGCCAAAAATATTTTTTTGAAAATCTACTAGATTCAAAAGCTAATTTATAAGGGTTCAAACTTGGTGTTCCTTCAACCTGAGAAAATAATTTTTTAAACATATTAATAGAATTTATCATTTTGATTTGTATAAAGCTCATAATAAGCTCCTTTTTGTTTTAAAAGTTCTTTTTGCGATCCATCTTCAATTATTCGCCCATTTTTCATTACCAAAATCCGATCCATAATATCTAAAGTCGAAAGCCTATGTGCAATCGCGATTACTGTTTTATTTTTAATCAAATTTGCAATTGATTTTTGAATTACCTCTTCAGACTTAGAATCTAAACTCGCAGTTGCTTCATCTAAAATTAAAATCGGAGCATCAAATAAAATCGCTCTTGCAATCCCCAGCCTTTGTTTTTGACCACCTGAAAGCTTCACGCCTCTTTCTCCCACCACAGTTTTCAAACCTTGCTCTTGGCCTTTAATAAAATCACTTAAATATGCTTTTTTAAGTGCATCTTTAATTAGATTATCCGAAAACTTTTGACCTAAAGTTAAGTTATATTCAATAGTATCATTATATAAAAGAGTATTTTGATCGACTATCCCAAACATATCCAACAAGTCAGCCAGTTTAAGTTTTGTAATGTCTTTTCCTCCTACATAAACCATATTTGAGTCAGGACAATGTAGACGCATTAAAGTTTCAACCAAAGTTGTCTTCCCAGCCCCGGACAAACCAACTAAACCTATCTTTTCACCTTCCTGAATTTCTAAATTTAAATTTTTCAAAACTTTCTTACCTGAAAAACTTAAACATAAATTGATCAATGAAATATCTGAACGTATAGGCTTAGAAATCAGATTTATCGAATCATTGCTTTTAAGATCTACAAATAATCTTTTACATGCAGATTCAACTCCACCTTGCCACTCACGCAAACGAGCTTCCATTCTTACAAAACTTAAAAACCTTCCATTAAACATATTTAAATAAATCAAAGTTGCTGTAAAATCCCCAACCGTCACAACTCCTAACTTCAATAAATAAATTAAATAAAAAGTAACTAAAACCTCTAAAAAAATTAAAATAAACGACCCATATAAATTAAATTTATGCTTTTGAACATACAAATTAATCGATGAATCCATATAAGAACTTAAATCTTTCTGTGTTTTTCTACTTTCAATATTAAAGATATTAAAAAGCCTAACTAATGAGATATTTCCAATATAATCAAAGAGCCTACCTTTAAAAATACTACCTTTTGAAGTACAAACAATTGAAAGATTTTTAATTTTCAAAGTTTGAACTTTGTAAAGCAACAAAAGTAAAAAACTAAATCCAACAAAAGCAAGTCCTAAATAAAAATTTGTATAAAAGGCTACCCCTAAAATCACAAGCATTTCCAAGATAGAAATCTTTTGACCTTGATACTTATTATACCAATGTTCAATCATTTCAAAATTTCTCATATCAGCTACAACCTTTCCAGACAAGTTGGAAGCAAAAAAACTATAAGGATACTTTGCTAACCTATCAAATAAATACTTACGAGTCATATAAGCAAACTCCATTTTTAATTTTCTTCTTTTTTTAATTTCAATAGTCCTAAGAAAACTACCGAATCCAAAAACAAAAATTATAAAACCCAATGCAAAATAGAATTCATTAATATCTTTATTAACTAAAGAATCTAGCAAAAACTTAGTAGTATAAGCCCTAAAAGCTAAAATCCCATAAGCAAAAGCAGCAAGCCAAATAACTAAATGATACTTAAATAAAATTTTCTTTGAGAAAATCATTTTAAAAGCATCAATCGCAGTCCTTGGATTATTATTCATAATAAACTTATTTTTTTCGTTTAATTATAACACGTATTACACCATAAAACAACCACTTTAAAGAACTACATAACATAGATATTTACATTAAATGTCTTAAATATAAAAAATTATTACACTGAAAAATAATTTCCTAACCCTCCTTGCTTAGGACCCTCTAAAACAGACATTTTAAACAACCTTAAACTATTCTGTGAAAAATTTGATAGTCTATCTAAAAACTTAAATTCTCGCTCTAGCAAAATAAAAACTATTAATAAATTTATAGAAATAGCACAATCAAAATAAACCCCTAAGCAAAATCTAATTTATAAACCTTAGCGTTCGGCAAACATTCATCTCTTTTTGTTAACTTTTTATTTTGTGACCAATCCAACAACAATTCCAAAGGCGTACCATGTGTAACTATAAGAATTTTTTTATTATGATATTTTTTTTCAACATCTAAAATAAAAGTTTGCATTCTATCTAAAACAGCTTGCAAACTTTCTCCATTTTCAAACTCATAATTTGGATCACTATGGATTTTAAAAAAAAGCTTATAATCACTCACAGATTTTCCATCAAAATCACCAACATCAAATTCTTGTAAACGAGAATCATCAATTACATCCAAACCTGAAGTTCTACAAAAAATTTCAGCGGTTTCCAAGGTTCTTCTTGCAGGAGATGAAAATATAACATCAAAATCGCAATATTTTTCAGCTTCATCTTGAACTTGTTTTTGGCCTAAATCAGTTAATCCATGGTGTTTTTGAGTATCAATTTTACAAGAAATAACCTTATCAACATTATTTTTAGCTTCACCATGTCTTACAATAAAAAATTGATTTTTAAATTTTTCCATAGTTCTATATTAAACTGTTACAATTTTAACTTAAAATTATAAAAATAAAAAACTATCTTTTTTGAGCCTTAATTATAATCTCAGGACTTGAATTTTCATCAAATTTAGATTTATCCCAATTTCCATAAACCTCCAAAACTTTAAAACCATTCTTATTTAATGAGTCTTTTAGTTCATCTAGAGTTCTAAACTTTAAAACATCATCATAAGTATAAGTTTTATTTGAAGAATCTAAAAATTTACATTTTCCTTTATATTCTACTAGAACTTTTTCTTGATCAAAATTTGTAGTTTCAACACTAAATTCAAACTCACCATGTTTAGGATCTTTTCTTGCTGTTACATCTCCCTTCCAATTTTCCCAAGGTTTAACAAAAGCATTCCTCATTTCAAAAACAAAAAAACCATCTTTTTCAAGAAATCGATTAACATCATTTAAAACGCCAAACCAAGTATCATTATCAATAAAAACTTGCGAAACATGTCCTGTCATAATTACAAGGTCCATCTTACCAGAATAATCATCTACGTAATCAGAACTAAATCCTTCTAACCAATTTATGTTTAAGTTTTTATAGTTTTCACGAGCTTTATCAATCATTAATTTAGCTGGTTCAAGGCCAAAAACCTGCCTTTCAGTATCAATTAAATGACTCGTTAAAAAACCAGTTCCACAACCAATATCTAATATTTTATTAGGTTTTAATTCATTTACTAAATCTATATAAAACTGTGTATCATCAGCAAACTGATTCAAAGTATCGTAAACATCTACAAATTCTGTAATTTGATAATGGTCTAATTTATTCATAAATTTATTATTATTCAATTTTTCTGGTGGAGATGCCGGGAGTCGAACCCGGGTTCTTAAATGGAGCTCATAAACGTCTACAATGATAGTCAATTTTAAATTGAAAGAAAATAGGCTATAAAATTAACAAAAAAACTTAAATTCTCTGTTTCTATTATTTAAAATTTACTCCGAAACAAAAGTAAATTCTAGTCTCTAATTGCCATTTTAAACTCCGAGACAAAATCTAAAATGGTCGCAGGCACTATTGGCCCACTAAAGCTAATTTGGAGTTAATTAAGCAGCAACTGCTTGAAAATTTCTTACGAAATCTAATTCTCCTTCATTGTTAGCACTTATAGTTGCACTAGACGGATCTACCCGGAGTAGTGCAATCCGGACATCGCAATTTATGACACCCTAGTCATCTAAGTCGAAAACCAGTTTCATCCCCATATGTAAAAGAACAGTATTATTTTATAATATTAATTTAAATTTGTCAAATTCAAACGACTCACAAGCCAACAAAAATGAAATTGACTAATTTAAAACTATTTTTTGGCCTTAACTTCAAACTTTACAGCTAAAGCCTTAACACTTTCTATCAAGGTTGGTAAGAAATTCACACCCAGATCACTCATGAAAATCTTTAATTTATCAGAGCTAATCTGCCATTTAGGATTTTTTGAAAGCATATTCATTATGTTTTCTGGCTTCACATTCTTACTAATACTCAATACAACTTGTTTGCCAAGCCTGGCATTCGACATATTTTGAGTCTTGATATTTATTAAATTAGCCTTTTTAGCATAAATTTTCAACTCAATAATCGAAAATAAATTTAAAACTTCAGCTGGAAGTGCTCCAAATTCTTCAATCACATCTGTTTGAATTTCCTGTAAATAATCTAAACTATCTGCCGAAGACAGCTTTTGATAAATCGAAACCTTCTCTTTCGAAGAAGAAATATAGGTCGATGGAATAAAAGCATTAATGGGAAGCTCAATTGAAACATCTTTAATTTCTTGAGTTTCTTGAGTAACTCCAGATTCAAGTTCTTCCACAGCTTTATTTAACATTCTTAAAAAATGAGCAACTCCCACAACATTCATAGCTCCAGACTGTGAAGATCCTAAAATTTCACCAGCACCTCGAATCTCTAAATCTTTCATAGCTATCTGAAACCCAGAACCTAGCTCTGAAGCTTCCACGATTGCCTTCAAACGTTTTTTAGCATCCAACTTAAGTCTTTGACCATGATACAACAAATACGCGTAAGCTTGCGTTTTTGAACGTCCTACACGTCCTCTTAACTGATACAATTGAGAAAGCCCAAATTGCTCAGCTTTATTTACAATCAAAGTATTAGCATTCGCTAAATCAATACCATTTTCAATAATAGTTGAAGAGATCAAAACATCCGCTTCTCCTTTCTTAAAAGACATAATTCTATCCTCTAACTCCAGTGGACTTAATTTACCATGAGCCACAATAAATCTGATCCCTGGCATAATAGACTTTAACCTCTCAGCGAAAGTATCAATAGTCTGTACACGATTATGCAAAATATAAGCTTGACCATTTCTAGCAATTTCTTTTTCCACAGCTTCCTTAATAATTTTCTCAGAATACTTTCTAACTTCTGTAACAACCGGCAACCTGCCTGGAGGTGGAGTTGTAATTGTCGTAATATCCCTAAGCTTATTTAAACAAATATTTAAAGTCCGTGGAATCGGTGTCGCGGTCAATGTCAGGACATCAACTTCTGCTCTAAACTCCTTAAGTTTCTCTTTTTGCTTAACCCCAAATCTTTGTTCTTCATCGATCATCACAAGACCTAAATTTTTAAATTTAACATCTGGCGAAATCAACCTATGAGTACCAATTAAAATATCTACCTCTCCTTTAGCAGTTCTTTCCAAAATTTTTCTTTGTTCGGAAGGAGTTTTAAATCTCGAGAGCATTTCAACTCTTACATCAAAATCATCCATTCTCTTTTTAAAAGACTTATAATGCTGATCTGCCAAAATCGTAATCGGCGAAATAAAAGCTACTTGTTTTTGATTAGTCACAGCCTTAAAAGCTGCTCTCATAGCCACTTCTGTCTTCCCAAACCCTACGTCCCCACACACAAGTCTGTCCATTGGCTGATCATTTTCCATATCCTTCTTAACATCCAAAATAGCCTTAATTTGTCCTGGTGTCTCTTCATAGGGAAATGTCTCTTCAAATCTTGATTGAGCGTCCTTATCATCCGAATACTTAAATCCCTTAGCAGCTTTTCTTTGAGCATATAAAGCCAATAATTCTTTGGCGATTTTCTCTGTTTCCTTTTTAAGTTTACTAGAAACAGTTTGCCATTCACTCCCACCTAGCCTTGTTAACTTTGGTGCTAAATCAGGATTTCCAATATATTTCGATACTCTTTCCGCCTGATCAATAGGCACAAATAATTTATCATTTTGAGCATATGAAACTTCCATAAACTCCTTTGTGATATCCGCAATAACTTTCGAAACCAACCCTTCAAATCTACCAACTCCATGATCTGCATGTACAACCAAATCATTTGGTTTTAGTTGTGTCATTAAATCCAAATAAACTTGATGATTGTTCTTATTTTTTTTCTTATTCTTTACAACTCCAGGTATATCTTTATCACTTAAAATCAAAAACTTTTGATCTGTAGACATAAAACTTTCAAAATATTTACTATCTTCCATCATATCCACAACCAAAACTCCATGTTTTTGTTTTTGCAAAGCTTCTACATCTCTATAAAAAACAATATTTTTACTATCTAAAATACCTTTAATTTCTTTAAATTTCTTAGTAAAAAGAAGTATAGACCAACTTGATTGCTTTTTTAAAATAATATCCGAAGTAAAATCTTCTAAGCTTTGATACTGTAAAATGCTACTTTTTCGAACATGCAAATGATTATCTTCATCTTCATTAAAAGCTTGTAAAAATAAACTTGAAGCTGGCTCCAAATTTTCTTCAAACTTCTTCACTAATTTAAACTGATCCTCAAAAACATCTAATTCATCTTGTATCAACAAAGAATGTTTCGTCATAAAATCAGAAAAAAAACATTCATCATCTTCTTTCTCAAAAGACCAAATCTCAACTTCTTCAAAACTTCCTATTTCTTTTTCATAACTTAAATCCATAACCTTAATTTCGGTAATTTCATCAAAGGCCACATTTATACAAACAGGAAAATCACTATTAAAAGGAAATACCATAATTTGTTCTCCCTTTGCATAATATTCACCCTGAAAAACATGAAAAGTCTGACCATTATCATATCCAGATTTAATCAAACTCTCAAAAACTTCAATCATAGAAATTTTTTGTCCAACTTTAAAATTCAACTTATTTCTTTCAACCTGCTTTTTATTTGGAAAATAAGATAAAAGCTCTTGAATAGTAATTAAAACAATTTCTTTCTTTGAACTTTGCAAATTAGCCGCAAAATTCAATTTAGAAATTAAATTCTTTCTAACAATACCGGCATCATTATGCGGATTATCTAAAATCCGAAAGTTTTGCACATGTTTTACACCGAAATTGTGCAAAAGTTCTTGAAAAGTATCCAATTGGCTTCTTTCATTTACTGCAAAGATAAGTTTATCAAAATTACATTCGTAGAAACTATTAGCAATAAAAAAAGCTTTTGCAGTTTTATTCGGAAATCCAGATAATTTAGATATCTTATTTTTACATACCAAATCTAAAAATTGATGATTGAATCTCTTAAAAGTGTTTTTCGAGAATAAAAATTTAGTCATTAAACTAGACTTTTAAAGGCATTATTATATATTGAAAGTTTGGTTCCTTCTTGTCTAAAACCTTAATAGGTAAAATACGATCAGTAACATGCAAACTAACAACACTATCCCCAATTACATTCAGTACATCCATTAAATATTGAGAATTTACAGATATCTTAGTACTTTCACCAGAAATTGCAATAGAAATTTCATTTTTATCAGTACCAATCAAAGTTTCTTGAGTGGATAAAAAAACCTTTTCTTTATCACTATCAAACTCCAAACTCACAGCGTCCTCAACTTCTTTCGCAAATAAACTCACCCTTTTCAAAGCTTGTTGAAGATCAGAAAGGCCTAAACTAACAGAAGTTTTATGCTCAGCTGGAATAATTTTCTTATAATCAGGAAACTGTCCATCAATCAATCTAGACAAAACCAAAGTTTCACCACATCTAAAAGCAATTTGACTTTGACCTAAAATAACTTCTACATTTTGTTTTGGATTCATTTCCATAATCTTCTCTAACTCTCCCATAGTCTTACTTGGAATAATACAACTAATCCCATCAACATTCTTATCCAGATCAATACTACATTCACTTAAACGATAACTATCTGTAGCAACTAAATAAAATTTATTTTTCTCCGTAAACATATAAACTCCAGCCAAAAAAGGTCTGTCAGCTTTACTTGAGCAACTAAACACAACTTTCTTAAGAGCGCTTGAGAAAACCTTTGAATTAACATCAAAACTAACTTCATTCGAAACCTCTGGCATAGTTGGATAATCCTCAGCTTTCAAACCCTTAATCTTAGTCTCACTACTACTCCCAGAAACACTCAAACTTAAATCATCCAATTCTTCCAAAACTAAATCCTCTTTCGAAAGTAAATTTACATAACTAAAAAATAATTTCGCCGGAACTGTAATACTTCCTTCAAATTCAACATTACAAATAATCTTAGTCTTAATCGCTACTTCCAAATTAGTTGCAGACAACCATAAAGCATTTCCTTTGGCTTCCAACAAAATATTATTCAAAATCGGTAAAGTACTATTACTTCCAATTGCTCTGGAAACTACATTCAAAGCTTCAGCTAACTCAACTTGTTTACAAACTACTTTCATATTTCTGTGTTATCAGAAATCATTCTTACAAACTCCCTCTCAAATTTCAACCAAAAAAACTTTTAAACAATTTCCCTTAATTATATATATATATATTTAAAATAAATAATAGTAGTAATAGTAGAAGGCAATTGTGCAAAACGGATTTTCCATAGGTACAACCGTAATTCCAACTCTTGAGTAAGCAAGAGCTTTTTGGCTTTTTTAAAACAAATCATTAAACCTTGCACGACTTTTCCACAATCTATGTGCAAAACATTTTATTTTCTAATGTTTTTAACCACTTTTTCCTCTTCTTATAAACAAAATATTCAAAATAAAGTTTTCAACATTAAATGTGTAAAACTTGTTTATAACTTACTGTCTAATCAAAATTTTATTGTATTTAACACTAAAGTTTTCAACAGCACTCAAACCTAGTTTTTCAGCTTATTTCAAACCTCTTACGGTACTGACTACCTAAAACCCATGTGCATATCTTTTCTTATCAAAACCCATTATTTATCAACAACTTATTAACAATTTCCAGGCTTTTCAACAACTTTATAACTTTTCCACAATCTTTTACACAATCCAAATAAAAGCTTTCTATAAACAAAAAAAAAGAATATCTGCAACTTATGCACATATTCTTTTCCATTTAACCCACTCGACTTATAAGCTATTTTGATTTCTTTGTCAAGTTAATTAACAAACATAATATTAGGAACAACCAAAGGTCTTCTCTGTAGATTCCTAGTAACTACTCTATCTAAAGCAGATTTCAAGAAACCTTCTAGCTCTGGCTTGTTAACTCTTTTCCTGTTTTTAAGATGCATGTTAATAAGCTTTTTACTTTCCGTTTCTAAATCCCTTAGAACTGTTTGAGTTTGTCTCATATATATAAAGCCATTAGAGCATATGCTTAGAGCTTTTAAAACGGGCCTCTTAGCATCCATTACAACATTTATTAATATCATACCATTTAAGCTCATCGCTTGCCTTTCAGACACAATATCCATTGCCACTCCACATAATTTAGGAGCTTGATTATCCACCATTATATAATTTGTAGGAACAGGCTTTTTAGCTATTTCAGCTTTACCTTTTGAAACCTCTAAAACCTTACCATTTTCAAGTAAGAAAATATTTTCATTAGGTATCCCTTCCTCTAAGGCTAATTTTTTGTGGTAGAACCTGTGGTAATACTCGCCATGAACTGGAACAAAAAACTTAGGTTTAATAAAATTAATCATCATTTTAAGATCCTCAATATTACCATGCCCACTTGTATGGATATCCATATGTTTATTAGTAATTACATTAGCAACCTTTCTAATTAAAACATTGATTACCGCATTAATAGCTCTTTCATTTCCAATGATTGGAGATGATGAGTAAACTATAGTATCTTTTTTAGTAAGTTTAATTTGACGATGTTCACCCATAGCCATTCTTGTAAGTCCACTTAAAGACTCCCCTTGACTACCGGTTGTCAAAATCAAGGCATTTTTAGATTGCGCAGCTTTTGAATTACTTCTTAGTTCCACTATCATTCCTTGCGGATATTTTAAATATCCAAGTTTAGTAGCAATTTTTACATTGTTAACCAAACTTCTACCAGATATAAAAATTTTCTTCTTAGTATCTTTTGCAGACTCTATTATTTGCTGCATCCTTCCAATAACACTAGAGAAACAACTAATAATCAACCTATCCGGAGCAGATCTAATAATTTTATCAAGCTCATCTCCAACAACCTTCTCACTCATAGTATGACCTTCCTTAATAGAATTTGTACTATCACTCATAAGCAGTAATACTTTTTTATCACCAAGCTGTTTCATATAATCCACATCAGCCATAACACCATCAGAAGGCGTAAAATCAAATTTAAAGTCACCAGTGTGAACAATTAACCCCTCTGGAGTTTCAATTGCAATCCCACATGAATCTGGAATTGAGTGGTTCACTCTAAAATAAGTAATTTTAAATACACCTAATTTAAAGGTTTCTTTTGGCTTAACATTTACAAGCTTCGCCAATTTTTCCATCTTATGCTCCTTTAAGTGTTTTCCAATTAAACCATTGGTAAGCTTAAGGCTATAATAAGTTGGATTTTTTAACTTTGGAGTTAAATACGTAATTGCTCCAATATGATCTAAGTGACCATGAGTAATTAGTATTCCTTTAAGTTTATTTAAATTTCTCTCTAAATAACTAGTGTCAGGAACTATATAGTCCACTCCTAGCATATCTTCTTCTGGGAATTTAAGACCCATATCAAGAGCTATTATATCGTTACCATATTCCAGTAACATCATATTTTTACCGATTTCATCTAAACCACCAAGAAAAACTAATTTAAGTTTTTTTTCGTTGTTTGAATGAAAGGGATTTTTAAACTTCTTTTTGAAGTTTGTTTTTTCCGTAGAATGAACGGTATTCTTTTGAAACCATGCATCCAATTTTGTTTTCTTTTCCATAATTACTTTTAATAATAATAAATTATTTTGGAATAACTAGTCTAAGCTATTCCTGGAAATCATCGCTGATTACCATAAATCATATAATTGTATCATCTTTGTTGATGACTTAATAAAAATATCTAGTGTATTTCTATTATAATATTTGTGATATTTGATTTAACCCCTTTTTAATAGGTTAAATTCAATTTTAATTAATGTAGACAAATAACGTATAAAGTTTTTTTATTTAATTTTGGCGCTGACCAAAGTAGTTTCTTCTCTAAAATAATAATCTTAACTTTGCATAATTTACTCTTTTATTCATTAAATGTCAATTAAGATGTCTTAAAATAATCTTTAAGTTCTTTTAGTTTTGTAATATTAAACCTGTAAATTAATCCAAAATACACAGCTATAATAACAGGAATTATTAACAGTAAGTTAAAATTTTTCAGATAAACAAAAGAAAATTCATATAAATACTTACATAAAAAACCTAATAATAAACTTAGAGAAGTTATTTTTATGTAAAAATTCCAAGCAATATTTAATTTATGATTTTTTAGATAGTAATTTAAACCTAAAAATAAAATCAAAGCCTCACAAAACACAGTAACCAAGCTTGCAGCCATAAATCCGTATTTTGGAATAAATAAATAATTTAAAACTACATTTAATCCAAGAGCCGTAAAATTAAATTTTAATAAAGTTTTTTGATTATCAGAAGCTAATAAATAATAATTAAATACCACGTTTAAAAAGGCAAAAAACAAAGCAAAAAGTATAATTCTAAAAGCAAAGTCAGATCCTTCATAATAAACATAAGAATTTTGATTCTCTGCAAGTGCAAAATCACTTTTTTCTAGATTTTCACACTCTTTTAACGCTAATTCCTCCTGTTGAAAAATTTGTCTAGCATCATTTACACAATGATAACCGCTTAAAAACTGAGTATTACTCAAGCTTGCAGTTAAAGGATAAGCTAAAAAATATCCACACATTAAAATTGGACACACAACTATAAATAAAGATTTAAAGCTACCCTTAATAATATTCTGAAACTTTTCTTTGGAATTTTTAAAAGTTTTCCCTAAAAATGGAAGACAAGAATTCATAAAAAACACAGGAATCAAATTCAAAATTTCCATAATTTTAATTGGAATCGAATACGTAGCAGCTTCAAAATTACCTTTCATAGCCTGAATCATTAAAACATCAATTTTAAAATAAAATTTATTTAACATAATAGCTATCCCATAAGGCAAAGCCTTTTTTATTAGGTTTAAACTATATTTTTTTGATACCTTAAAACTAAAAGAAATATACTTTCTTACATAAATAAAAGTAAAAAATAGTAAAATTAAACTACTTAAAAGATTCAAATCAAGTAAGAAATCAAATTTATTGATTTCATTCCCAGCTATTGAAATTTTCCATAAATAAATCACACCAAATATATAAACCACTTTAGAAAAAAGCTGAGCTAAAGCTGCTTTATGCATCTTTAATTCAAATTGCAAAACAGAGCTTAAAGTTCCGCTTAAAAGAGTTATTCCGGTCATTAAAGAAACAATATAAATACCTTTAGCAATCAATGTGTTTTCATAAATACCAATTTTAGGAGTAATAAAACTTGCAAATCCTAAAATAAAAACTGTTAAAACAACTCTTAAAAACAACAAGTTGGCAAAAATCTCCTCTTTATCATCTGTGTTTTTAGACATCTCAGAAATACAGACTGTATACAATCCAAAGTCAGCTGCAATTGCAAAAAAACCAATATATTCAAATAATGTAACATATTGCCCATAAACATCAGCCGGAAAAATCTCGGTAAGTAATTTTAAACTAACAACCCCAATCAAAGCCTGAATAAATCGACTTAAAACCTGCCAAAAAGTGTTTGAAAAAACTTTCTTAAAATTACTCATATCTTTTTTATAAATTTACTATACCAAAAAACAATATTTTCTCAATCTATTTGCCTAAAAACGCCTCTTATGATATAATTAAATATAAATAATTTTAACCCACCCAAAATGACTTCTAATTCAAAAGGTTCAAAAGAAAAACAAGCATCTAATCAAGAATGTGATACGACTTCAACGAGTCCACAACAATCAACAAGTCCACAACAATCAGCAACTCAAACTACAACTGAAAATGCAAGGCAACAAGTTGATCAAATTCTTGAGCAAAGAAAAGAAGGCTTTTCATTTGAAAGTATTGCTGATTCAATTTTAGGTTCTATTGGAAACCTATGGAAATCACTAGGGATTACTAATTTAATTAAATATATAGCAGGAATTTTTGGCTTTTCCGCTGGATCTGAAAACCAAGAGCAAGCACCCGAGCCAGCTCCTTCAAGAGAGCATCCTTTACAAACTTGTGACACAGTTCCCCAGGGTGGAAAAATTTTATATGCCCAGCAACAAATTAGTGTTTACAAGGAATCAAAATCTTCATATGAATCAGGCGAAATTTATAATTATTTATTCAAAGGACAAACTGCAATTTTAATGCCAAATCAGCCTGATGCTAAAGGTAATTACAAAATTAAAGCCCTTGGAAGAGGGACAGATACTCAAGCTGTAAAATATTTATATATAAAAAGTGCAGATTTTAATAACTTAGGAGAAGCAAATCCAGGAGCAAGACAATCTATTGGAACGAATGCCTATTTATCAGGAGATTCAATTTCACAAATTTTCTGTAGGCATACAGCTCATGGAGAAGGAATGCCAGCTCATAATATGCAATACATTTGTAGAAGTATTTCTGGTCAAGTTGCCGCAGGAAGAATTACCCAGAAACGAATTGCATTTATAATGGGATACAACAATTTAAGTTCACGAAATCTTGAAACAATTAAGCAGTATTACGTTGAAGCTTTTGGATACTTAAGGAGCCTTAAAGAAAACTACGGAAAAGAAATCTCGCTTAATCTACTTTACAACTGGACTGGATCTGATGGCAACCTTTATATGACTGAAGAATTAAGAACACAGATTAACGCATTTATAAAAGAAAAATGTACTCAATTTGGGTTTAAATGTGTAAGTATGGACAATGCCCACGATCAATCAAAAGGATTGCATGGGGGGTTTAAAAGCCAGCAAGCATTTTTAAAACAACTGACTTCATAAACTTGTTTAAAAGCCTAAAAATTGTTAGGCTTTTTTTAGTATAAAAATAAAAATGAATCTTCAAGAATTACAAAATAAATTTCAAGATATTTCCAACGCTTTAAACATTGAGTCTATCAAAGAAAAAGAAATAGAAATTGCAAATCAGCTCAAAGACCCCAACAACTGGGAAGATCAAAGCCTTTTAAATAAGCTAAATATAAGTCTTAAAGCTTATCAAAAGCAACTTTTGAATCTTCAGGGAATTCAAGATGGATTAGATTATATTCAGGCTTTTCATGAAGAAATATCGGAAAAGGAAATTCAAGATTCACTAGAAGCACTCAATAAAAAAATTAATGATTTAGAAGTAAAAACTTTATTAAATCAAAAGCATGACTCGTTTTCAGCTATTTTGTCTGTTTATTCAGGAGCAGGAGGAGACGATGCTGAAGATTTCACTCAAATGATTTACAATATGTATCAAAAATATTCTGAAAATCAAGAATATCAAACTTCGATTCTTGAATGCTCACTCACTGAATCTGGGATTAAACATATTTCAATTAAAATAGAAGGACCATATGCCTATGGAAACCTGAAATCCGAACACGGAGTTCATAGACTAGTAAGACTGTCGCCTTTTAACTCAGGAAACACTCGTGAAACATCTTTTTGTTTAGTAGATGTAATTCCAATCATTGAAACCGATAATTCTATAAAACTAGAGCCTCAAGACCTCAGAATTGATACTTTTAAATCACAAGGACCAGGAGGCCAATCCGTAAACACCACTGATTCAGCAGTTAGAGTTACACATATTCCAACTAAAATTTCAGCTAGTTGTCAGTCAGAAAGATCACAGCATCAAAATAAAGAAAATGCCCTGAACCTTTTAAAGTCAAAGCTGACGCATTTACTTGAAATACAAAATAAAAAAGAAATTCAGGATATTCGTGGTGAAAACCTTCAAAACAGCTTTGGTAGTCAAATTAGATCATACACTCTTCACCCTTATAAACTTGTAAAAGACCACAGAACAAGCCACGAAGATAATAACCCTGAAAATGTCTTAAATGGAAAAATTGATGGATTTATTTACAGTTATCTAAAAGAAAACGTATAAAAAAAAGCCCCAAATTAAAAGGGCTTTTAAAAATTTTTTAAATTTTTACTCTTCAGTTGATTCAGCAGTATCTTCACCTTCAGCTTCCATAACTTCTTCAGCTTCCATTTCAGTAGTTTCTTCTACTTCAGTAGTAGCTGCTGGTTCTTGAATTTCAATAGATTCAACTGCATCAGCAGTATTTTCTTCCGTTTCAGTAGTAGCTTGTCCACATCCAGCTAAAGCTAGAGACATTAAAGCAACCACAGCAATTAATTTTTTAGTCATTTTTTATAGTTGTTATATATTGTTGACTTTTAAAAGAGTCTTATATTAATTAATGACAAAAATTGAAAAAATTTCAACTCTTTATTTCGAAACTCTCTCGACATATTCTCCACTTTCTGTGTTAACTCTTATCAATTCTCCTTCTTTTAAAAACAATGGAACTTGTAAAACATAACCAGTTTCAAGCGTTGCAGGTTTTGACCCTCCTGATGCTGTATCTCCTTTTACGCCAGGATCGGTTTGTGTGATTTCTAAATTTACTTTTGGAGGTAATTTTACAGCTATAGGATTATCGTTATAAGTCAAAAGATCTACATCCATACCATCTTTAAGAAAGTTTTTTTGAGAGTCGATAGTCTCTAAATTCAGCTCGAATTGCTCATATGTATCCTCTCTCATAAAATAAAAGCCATTTGGATCTGAGTAAAGAAATTGACCTCTTGTATGCTTTACATCAGCTTTTTTTAGCTTGTCGTTTCCTTGAAAAGTTTTAGGGATTACAGATCCATTTAAAAGGTTTTTAATTTTAGTTCGACAAACTCCACCAGCTCTAGCTTGCTTAGAATGAACAGCAGATAAAATTATATAAGGAGTTCCATCTAGTTCAACCGCCATGCCAGGTCTTAATTCACCAATTGATAACATATTTGTGATTTTAATATTACAAAGATATACTTACAAAAAAAATAAAAGAAATCAATATGCCCATTTTTAATTCGATTTTTGATTTTCTTACTTTTAGTTTTAAATTTTTAGGGAATTCTAATTGGGCTTTTTTAATACTTTCAATTTTAAGTATTTTTTTAGTTTTATATAATCGAAATAAGGTAAGCTACAAGTTTAATCTTTTTGATACATTGTTTTTTGTCTTTAGTCTTACTTTTTTAACTGCGCTTTATTTTAGACAAGCACCCTTCGGCTTTGTGGAATATAGCAGTTTATTTGCTGGGTATTTTTTATATAAGTTTTTCCAAACTATTAAATTTAATATTCCTAAGTTTTTTTATTATATATTTTATTTAATAAATATTTTTACAGTTTTTCATTTTTGCTCTTCGAGTTTTGATAGACTATATGGTCTTACAAATTTTAACCAAACTTTAACTACCTACCCTAATCTTTGGGCTTTATTAATGGGAATAATTCTTATTTTAAATTTTCAATCGAAAAGATATTTCTTGATCTTTTCAACCGCAATTGCTTTCTTTCTTACCTTATCTAAAACTTCCATTCTTTCGCTTTTTTTGATAGTAATTTTATTATTATTTTATTCTTTTAGAGTTCTTGAGAAGAACAATGTTTGTAAAAATGTTTTAGCCTTATTTCTTGCCCTGATTATAAGCCTTGGAGTCATTGAGTTAAAAAACACTGAAAACTACACCCTGGATAGAATAACGAATCAATCTCTATCAGCCCAAAGTTCTTTTAATCAAAGATTTGTTTTTTTTGATCAAAGCCTCCAGATGTTTAAGTCTTTTCCTTTGTTTGGAGTAGGTCCAGGAAATTTTAAGGCTCTTCAGCCCAAGTACGCTAATGAGTTTTACGTTTTATCTGAACATCCTCATAATCTAGAATTAAAAATTTTAGCTGAAAATGGCATTATTTCTTTTATTGTAATACTCGCAATTGGAATCATTTATTTATTAATTAATTTTAAAAGTCTAGGTAATCCACATTTTTTAGCGTTTATGTTTGTTATTGGTCAGTCTCAATTTGATTTCAACCTTAATTTCACAATATCAGTTCTTATATGCTCTTATCTTTTAGCCAATTCAACAAAGCTTAAATTAAAAAACTTCAAATATTCTAAAAAAATTTTTAACATTTTGTTACTTCAGTTCATTATAGTTGTTTTAATTTCATCAAACGACCTGGTATCTTCTAAAATTAAAAATAGTGATTTTCTATTTTTAGAGCCTAAGGATAATCAATTATTAGCAAAAGCCTATCCAAACTATTGGAAGTTTAGTCCGTCAAAATTTTCTGAGTTAAGTCCATATGATAACTTGAATTTGCACTTTGACTTTGCTCCAAGCCAATCAACTGATTATGATAAGCTGTTGAATCAAGTACTAGATAAAACAAAAGTTAATTTCAATTTTTTAATTCTAGATGATGAAATTCCCTACGCTCTAAAGTTAGCCTGCTATTACAATCTTGATCAAATACATGATGATTTAAAGCTTGCATATACCAACGAATTAGGTAAATTAAACTTAAATCAAGCAAAACAAAATTATGAAAATTCTAATTGCAACTAAAAACCAAGGTAAATTAAATGAAATTCAAGACTTTCTTAAGTCTTTGGATTCTATGGAGTTTCATAATTTATTTGATGTAAAACTAGATTTCGATGTGGAAGAAACAGGTAGAACTTATAAAGACAATGCATTGATTAAAGCAAAATCTTATCATACTAATTCTTATAATTTCACTTTAGCTGATGACTCAGGAATTGAAATTCCCATAATTAGCAATCTTTTAGGTGTAAAAACACGGCGCTTTGGAGCTGGAGAAAATGCATCAGACCAAGAGTGGTTAGATTATTTTTTAGATTTTTTTAAAGACTATAAAGGTTCTGATCGAATAGCTTATTTCAAAACTATAATTTGTTTATATACAAAAGATAAACCAATCTTTTTTGAGGGTATAGTAAAAGGTAGAATTGCAGATAAACAGCTTTGTGTTATAAAAAAAGGAATACCTCTGAGCTCTGTTTTTATACCGGAAGGTTTTGAAGTAGCAATGAGTCAGCTGTCTGTAACAGATAAAAACACTATCTCTCACAGATCAAAAGCTCTTAAAAAAGCACTTGAGTATTTAGAAACAATTATATGAAATCAGATTTAGTAAAATTTAGAGAGATTTTAGCGCAGCTTCCTTTTGATAAATATTGGCAGATCGGCGTGGATACAGGATGTCTATTAAAGTCGACTATAATCAAAAATAAATATTGCAGGGCTTTAGAGGTGGGTACATCATGTGGATATTCTGCTTTGTGGTTAATTGAAGGCTTATCAGCTCAGGAAAAAGCTTCTTTGGACTGTATTGAGTCTCATAAAGAAAGAAATACTCTAGCAAAAAACAATATAGCACTTGTATGTCCTCCCAACGTGGAGTGTAATGTACACCTAGCACATGCACCAGGATGCTTTGAAAGCTTTGATCGTCCTAATTACGACTTTGTATTCGTTGATGCAACCAAGAGTCAATCTGTGGCAATTTTTGAAGCTCTTTACCCTTGTTTGAATAAAGGCGGAACTATTTTTATAGATAATGTTTTAAGTCACATAGAAAAAATGCAACCTTTTATAGATTATCTAATGAAAAATAAGATTTCTTATAAACTTCATAAAATAGATGCAGGATTGATTGAAGTTAAAAAAGATTAGTTTTCTAATTTTTTAACATCAAATTCTAGCTCATTGGTTAAACCGTTAGGGTTTATTATAATCTGTTTGTTTTCAGTTTTTTGAATATTTTCTGAATTATCTTCTTCTTTATTTTCTTTTGGGTTTTTACTTGCATCCCCAACTATAAGATTATAATTTTTTTCTACCACAAAATCGTTTTTATCAAATACTTTCATTTTTAACTGAACGGGAGTTCTGTTTGGACTGGTAATTCTTACGATTCCACGGAAAGGCTCTGTAGTACTTGTAAATTTCAAAAAATCATTTACATAATATTCAACCTTTTCAACTCCAGCATCAGCTTTTATATCAGCAAATATTTCTGTGTTACCTCTGTTTATTTGGTATCCATTTTTAAAATCTTTTGCGTCAATTGATAATTCATTTTCCGCATATTCTTTCTTACAGAGAACACTTTCTTCTAAAATTGGAGATCCTATTGCAACCTTCGATCCAAGCCGAAGATCTAATATTTCTTCATCAGAAAGAGTATTGAACCAGTCTCTTATTTCATTTTGTCTGTCTTTTAGAAGGTTTGGTTTATAAAAGGAAAGAATTTCATCAGAGAAAATTTCCATTTTTAAATTATCAATAAATTTAAGTTCTTTTACATACTCTTTTGGACAATATTCATTTACAAGCATTCTATTTCTTGAGTCTACTGTGGCTTCAAAATAAACATCATCAGATTTACTAGGTTTAAACTCATCAATAAATAAATCCTCTGACACTAAGTAGCTTGGAGTGTTTTGGCTAGGTATCATTCCTGAGTATGTACTATATGAATAGTTATTTACATTTCGAGGTTTAATAAAATCTCTTACCTCTAAGTCTTTATGATATTCAAGCATAGTTTCTTTCCAGATAGGACCGGCTTGTGAGTACCCCGAAGCTTTTAATCCTGTTTGAGAACCATCAGTGTTCCCGGCCCATGCGATTGTTACGAGGTCTTTAGTCCATCCAACAGTGTATAGGTTTGTTGGATAGAGTATTTTTTCAATTCTTTTAGTTGATGTACCAGTTTTAGCTGCAACCTTTCTACCAGGAAGAGTTAGTCTTTCTCCTAAATTCACACTTTTGTCTGATAAAATGTCATTTATTAAATAAGTGATTTCTGGCTCTACAACTTGTTCTAGTTGATTTGAATCAACTATAAATCTATTGTCTAGTAAAATCTCTCCATTTTCATCTTCTACCTTTAAAATTGGATTTATTTCTCTAAGTTTTCCTTCGTTTGCAAAAACAGAATAACCTTGAGCTAATTCAAAAAGAGACATTTCTCCAGTACCTAAACTTAAGGGCCATCCGTAATCAGATCCTCTATCTAGTGATTTTATACCTACTTTTTCTGTAAAACTAATAATTGAATCTTGCTCTCCAGCAACATAATAAGCTTTAACTGCAGGAATATTTCTGGATTGTCCTAGAGCTTTTCTTACTGAAATAGGCCCCATGAAGCTACCATCATAATTTTGAGGAGTATCGTTTCCAATTTTAATCGGAATATCAAAAATTGTATGACCAGGTGCTAATCCTCTTTCAAACGCAGAAGCAAATACTATGGGTTTAAAACTAGAACCAGGCTGTCTTAAGGCTAAAACCATATTGTTATAACCTTCTATTTCTGGATTAGTAAAGTCTTTTGATCCCACCATTGCCTTAACGTACCCAGTTTCAGGTTCAATACTTATAACAGCTGCATTGTTTACGTTGTAATTTTCATTATTTTTAGCATTCTTCTTAACAATCTCTTCTGTTTTTAGCTGAAAATCAAGATCAATAGTTGTATAAACTTTTAAACCTGCATTTTCTACCATATCTTTTCCAAATTCTTTTTCTAAAAGGGATTTCACATAAGTTACAAAGTGATAAGCTTTTTGCTTAATCTTACTTTGATTAAATTCCACATCTTGAATATCAATTTTAGACTGCTCAAACTCTTCATCGTTTATCAAATCTAGTTCGTGCATTCTTCTTAATACATTATCGGCTCTACCTGGAATAAAAATTTTAACTCCATTTGCAAGCTCATTTTCCTTTCCAAGTAAACCGTACGACCACTCATTAGAAGATAGGTCGTCGAGTTCTTCAATAGACCTTTCTTGAATCTCTTCTAGTGTAAAGTCTTTGCTAATTGTTGAGTATTTATTATCTCCAAATGGTGAAAAATAAGTGGGAGCATTTGGTAGTGCGGATAAAATTGCAGATTCTATTAAATTTAGATCGGCAGCGTTTTTATCAAAGAAAACCTCTGCGGCTTTTTCAATCCCATAGGCCTGTCCTCCATATGGTATTCTGTTTAAATACATTTCAAGAATATCTTTTTTAGAGGCTTTTCTTTCAAGTCTTGAAGCCAATATTAATTCTTTGAATTTTCTAATATAAGTTCTTTCTCTAGAAAGAAGTGAATTTTTTATAAACTGTTGTGTAATTGTTGACCCACCTCTTGGGGAGCCCAATCCAAACTCACTTAAAACGGCCTTTGCAAGACCTCCTAGGTCAAAACCCTTGTGAGAATAGAATTTATCATCCTCAATAGCAACAGTAGCATTTAGTGTGTGTTGATTAAGGCTGTCAATAGAAATGTTCTCTCTAAGCTCTTCGGAATTCACTGTGTAGATAACCTCTCCGTTAACATCAAAGAATACGGTTGATTCTTTTCCCATTAAGTTTTCAAGATCAGCTACAGATGGTAAAAACAAAGAAAACCAAACGGTCGCTACTAGCCCAAGTATATTAAAGAACAACACAAACTTCAAAACAAAGCTTGCAAAACTAAAAGTTTCTTTTTTGCTTTTTTGGTTTCTTTTGTGTCTCTTTCTATATTCCGAGCTAAAACCATCCCTGGTTCCTTTTTTCATATTTAAGCTTAATCAAAGACAATTTTAAGCAAAATGAAGCTAAAAATCAAATCAAAATCATTTTTATTTGATTAAACTCCAAAATCTATTTATAATTTAATTAAATAAACAGTAAAGATATGAGCTTAATTATATTTTTGTTCTCGATTGCAATAACCGTTGTTGCTCAAATAATGGTACATTCTCAGTTTAAAAAAGCTGGGAAAATTCAAGGTAAATCCGGTTTAACAGGATTTCAAACTGCTAAGAAGATACTTGACCAAAATGGATTGTCTGAAGTGAAAATCATTCAATCAAGTGGTAAATTATCGGATTATTATGATTCTCGTAATAAAGTACTTGCACTTTCAAGTGATGTTTACAATAAATCATCAATAGCCGCTATAGCAGTTGCAGCCCATGAATGCGGACATGCTTTGCAAGACAAATATAATTACTCTTATCTAACTTTAAGACAAAGTTTATATCCGTTGGTTAGCGTTACTTCAAATATTGCTCCAATAATTATTATACTTAGTTTTTTATTTGCATCCACGGGTTTACTCAAAATCGGTATTGCAACATTTACTATTAGTTTATTTTTTACACTAATTACTCTCCCTGTTGAATTTGATGCTTCTAAAAGAGCTTTGAACGTTATTCAGTCTCAGAATTTAGTTCTGGATGATTCAGAATTTAAAACAGCTAAAAAAGTTTTAGATGCAGCTGCCCTTACATATGTTGCAGCTTTTGTCACATCTCTCTTGGAGTTAGTTAGGTTAATCATAATTGCAAAGTCTAACGAATAAATATGTTTGAATTATTAATATCTTTTATTGCCTCTACTGGTCTTTTTGTTGTTTTTGGAAAAGTTCTAGTATCCCAAACAAAAAAACTTGAAGGAATCCTTCATAAAGATTCTCAAAATCAGATAGTTGAATTTCAAGAAGAAAACAATCAAAAAATAGAAGCTTATAAAGATGGCTTTCAAAATATAAAAGAATCGATTCAAGAAACTATGAATATTTCACATGAATCGCTTGATCTTCTTACTCAAAAGATTGAAAGTCGAAAAGAAAAGACTGAATCTGTTTTAAAAATAGTTAATGAACTAGAAAAAAAACACCAAGAAATTCTAAAAAAAGAAAAAGAATTAGTCTCAAGTTCCATTGAAGTTTTAGAAAAAAAAGTAAATAAATCGAAAGATGATTTAAAAAAAGAAATCATCAAGGATATGGATTTAAAAACAAGAGCTTCAAACCAGACTGATTTAACTTATTACGTAGAGCGAACTAAGAAATTTCAAGAAAGAGTTTCAAATAATATATTAAAAAGCACAATTCAAAGAGTAACGGCAGAGAGTTCAGTAGATAAATCTTCTAGAATTTTAAAAATGCCATCTAAAAATAGCTTTCAAAGAATCTTAAAAGATCCAGCTATTTTGGAAGTAATTTCTAAAACCCTTGGCGTTGAAATTGAACCTCTTGAAAGAGAATATTCTTTTAGAGTATCATCTTTTATTATGTGGAACTCAGAAATTGCCAAAAAAGTTTTATCTAAAATGGCTCTTTCTTTTAAATTTGATGCAAGTAAATTAGATTCCACAATCCAGTCTGCTAAGCAAGAATTTCAAAGACACTTGATTTCAGTTGGTAAAAAAGCTTTAGCTAAGCTTGGCTTAAAAGATCAAACTCCATATGTCTGTGAAATAGTTGGAAGATTAAACTACAGAACTTCATATGGTCAAAATATCTTAAAGCACTCTTTTGAAACAGCCTATTTATGTTCTTTGATAGCGGCTCAATTAGGAGCAAATCAAAAAGTAGCTTTACTTGGTGGTTTCTTTCATGATGTAGGTAAGGCGCTTGATCAAGAAGTTGAAGGTTCACATGATGTACTAGGGATGGAATTCCTAAAAGAGAATGGATTTCCATTTGAAATTTATCATCCAGCTCATTCTCATCACCATGCCGTTGAAATCGAAACTATAGAAGCTCAAATTGTTATCATTGGAGATAAGCTTTCCGCATCAAGACAAGGTGCTAGAACGGAATCCATGGAAATGTATTTACAAAGAGTTAAAGGTTTAGAAAGAATTGCTAAGGAAGAAAAACTTGTCCAAAAATCATTTGCAGTAAGTGCAGGTAGAGAAATTAGAGCTTATCTAAACAATCATCAATCCAAAGATTCAGATATGTCTAAGGTAGCAAGTAATATGGTACATAAAATACAAGAAGAGTTAATATATCCAGGTAAGATCAAGGTTAATATTATCAGAGAGTTTGTCTCTACATCTATTGCTAATAAAAAATAAAATGTCTAAAAACAAAGGATCATTAGAAAAGGTAATTATGACTGCAATAGTAGGCGCAGCCATTGGATCTGTGATTGGCGTTTCAGTTGCTCCGAAAAAAGGAAAAGAAACGCGAAAAAACATCTTTACAAAACTTAAAAATATTGCAAGAATAATCAGGTCATAGTTAACAATCTAAATGAACCTGATTAGAAACGTAAAAATAAAAATACTTTATTTGTTTATATTTATTCTTTTGTTTATAAGTTTAAATTATTTACAGGCAGATATATATTTAAAAATATTTAAAGAAAAAATTTCAAAGACAAGCATTGAGCTCTGTGTTTTAAATAGTTGTGAAACATACAATTATTCATCTTTTTTAATTAGTGATGATGTAAAAGAAGTTTCAGCTTCAGGTGCCAGTAATTTAGCTTTAGATATGTATCTTTCTATAGATTTAAAAGATGCTGAGTATTTTCAAGATGAAAAATGGTATAAAATCCAAGAGGACTATACCAAGGATGATTTGTTGCTTTTAATTCATAAGTCTCGTTACCCCAATACTTACTTTTTAAATTATAGATCATCAATAGTAAGTAAGAAAATAGATATTTCAAAAGAAATCTCCCTTGAGCTAGAGGGGGAAATATTAAATATTTCTAAACAAGAACTTAAAAAGCTAATTTTTATTAAGGATTCAGAACTTGTAATAAATCCCCTACTGTTTTTAAATTATCTAAAAGATAAAGAAGTTGACTTAACCACTCCTGTCTTAGATCTTAATAATTTTAAAGCTTTTAAAAATAAAAAAATTCCAGATTTTGCTAAATTAGTTAACTCTCTTAATGTTAGTTTGAATGACAATCAAGAACATTCAAAAATTAGAGTTGAATACTATATTCCAACCCCAAGTATTCTTTCAAATATAAATAATGAATATTCTATACAAAAAGTTGTCTTTACAAGCTTTTATGGATCTAATTTCAATCGTAATTTTAATATCCAAAATGCTATTAAAAAATTACAATTTATAGAATTAATGCCTAATCAAGAATTTTCTTTTTTAGATTCAATCGGAGATATTTCAAAAGAAACGGGTTACAAGGATTCATTAGTTATAACTAGTGAAGGTTTTGTGAGTCAAGCTGGAGGAGGAGTTTGTCAGGTTTCCTCAACAATGTATTATGCAGCTTTACATGCTGGCTTTCCAATTTTAGAAAGATATAATCATTCCAAAGCTATTTCTTATTATGCTCAAGCTTTTGATTATGGTTTAGATGCTACTATTTACCCGGGGCAAAAAGATCTTAGGTTTAAAAACACATATCCTTTTAAAGTTATACTATTCTCTTACTACATTGATTTTACAATGCAAACTCTAGTCTTAGCGCCACAAGAGATGGATAATGTTGAACTTAACTTGATAATAAAAGATGTTGATCATTCTCAGTATTCACTGGTTGAAATAAATAAGGATCTAAATTTAAACACTCAAGCTAAATTAATACAAAATTATATTCCAAAGATATTTACTTTGTGGGAGAGAAAAATTGGAGAAAAAACTGAAAAAATCAGCAGTAGTTATAGATCTCAGCCTAAGATTCTTGATTATTCAAACAACTGATTTTGACCTTTTTGTAATAGATTGCCATCTTTCGATCCTAGTAGGGGCGATGTACCAGCTTGAATTTTAATTTGTCTTAAAATATCCTTAGCTTTTTCGTCATAAGGATTATGGTCTAAATAAGTGTTTATAAAAGCCATAGCCTCGTCAAAAGCTTTTACTCTAATTAATAAATCAGTAATAACAAAGTATAGATCGAAATTTTTAGGATTAAGCTCTAAGGCTTTCGAATAGGCATTAATTGCAGGTTTCCAATATTTTAAATCTTCACAAACCTTACCTAAACTTAGTAGTCTGTTAGGTTTTTTAGCATCTAAGATAATGGACTTATCATATGCATCTTTAGCCTCCAAAAGTTTCTTTTGATTATAGAATGCAAGGCCAAGATTACTGTAGTAAACAGGATTTCTGGGTTCTAGAGTGATCAGTTGCTTAAAAACAGCTTCTGCTTTTGAAAAACGATCTGTTTTTAGATAAATAAGACCTAATTTATTATTAGCATCTAAATGTTCTGGGTTTAAGGTAAGAACTTCTACAAAAGTTTTTTCAGCTTCTTTGAAGTTATCTTGAGCATAAAATAAGTCTGCCCTATCAAATGTATTGTTTATTCTTTTGTAGTCAAGATTTCTTCTTTTAATTCCTTCTTCTCTTCTTTGCTGACCTTGGTTTATTAATTTTGAAATTGGCTCAAATACAGGTTTATTTGCAAAAACCCGTAGTTTTTTATTGGACAAGTCTTTTCTATAGTTTTTAAAGAAAATACTCAAAAGAGATACCAAGCAAATAAAAATTAAAAACCAAATCATAAAATTTTTTTTATTTAGATTAAATTCTAACTTGATTATCCGAAAACTGCAATACTAAACTCAGTAAAACTGACTTCAAATTAACATTGGCATGAGTGTAAAGTTTTAATTGATTTAAATGCTTAATCAAATTTGCATATCGACTATAATCTAGATCTCCGTAAGCTAGCTTTTCTTCAAGCAATTTTTCAAATGATAAAATTGTATTTAAAACCTTAGTTTTATCGATCTCTAAATTTTTCTCTTGTTGAAAGTAGCTTTGATTTTGATCTCTAATTAATTCAAAAATCTCATCGTCTATTTCTTTTTGCTTTGAATTTTGATTCTCTATAAAAAGTAAATAACTTCTAGATTGGATAGTCGGTAAAACCCTTGAGATATTTGAAGTAGTTAAAATAAAATAAACATTATCACTAGGTTCTTCTAGGATTTTTAAGAATGCATTCAGGCACGGGATTGAAACTTCTTCAATATTTTTAATTATACAAAATTGTTTTGAGCTAGGTGTTTTTAAAGTCAATTTTTGTTTTAATTCTCTGAATATCTTTATGCTTAATTTATTGTCTTTATTTTCATTTAAAATAAAAACATGATCCATTGGCCCCTTTTTTTTATTAACCAAGCTTAGAATCTCTTCAAAGCTCTTAAAAACACCATTGCAATAGCAAAGAATACTAGCTGATGGCTTATTTGTAATTAGACCCTCTAAAAAACTTAGTACCTTTACATTCATATTTTTAATTATATACTTTTATTGAAGTTATAATAAATTAATTATGGATAAATTCAAATCAATTGCAATTATAAGCGTAGTTACACTTTTTGTGTTTGTTACTTTTATAGTTTCAAGTAATTCAAAAAATCATAACCCCCAAGAAATGAATTTTGATCAGATCGCTATCGAACAACAAGGTAATCTTGATTTAGATGGACAAGCAACTATTGATATAGTATTTAATACTACAGAAGGTGAAATTCATGCTGAGCTTTACCCAGACTTAGTTCCAGAAACTGTTAAAAACTTTGTTGAACTTGCACAAGAAGACAAATATAATGGAGTTTTATTTCATAGAGTAATTAAAAATTTCATGGTTCAAACCGGTGATTTTGAAAACTTTAATGGAACTGGTGGTCACTCATATAAAGGAGAAGGTACAACAATCGACGAAGAATTTCACCCAGATTTAAAACATGTATACGGAGCTCTTTCAATGGCTAAAACTGCCATGCCGTCTACAACTGGTAGTCAGTTTTTCATAGTTCAAAACCAACAAGGAACACCTCATTTAGATAATGGTCATAGTGTTTTTGGAATGGTTAAAAAAGGAATGGATGTAGTAGAAAAAATAGCAAGTGCTAAAATAGGTCCAATGGATAATCCTCTTGAAGACATCAAGATATTAGACGTTAAAATTTCTAAATAAGCAAAAAGCCCTATTGACTAGGGCTTTTTAAATACAAAAAAAACTCATCTACATGATGAGTTTTAATGGTTTAGCTAACTTTATTAACTACTGCATCAAAAGCTTGAGGGTGATTCAAAGCAAGATCAGCTAGTACTTTTCTGTTTAAAGAAATTTTATTATCCGCTAATGCTTTAATGAATCTTGAATATTTCAAAGTTCCATTAAGTTTTAGGGCAGCTGAGATTCTAGCTATCCAAAGCTGTCTGTAATCTCTTTTCTTTTTCTTTCTACCTACATAAGCATGTAGTCCAGCTTTCATCCAAGCAATATTTGCTTGCGTGAAGATTTTTGATCTCAAACCTCTAAATCCTTTAGTTTGAGCAATTCTTTTTTTATGTCTTCGGCGTCTTACTACACCAGTTTTTACTCTTGTCATGACTATTTACTGTTAGGAAGTAATCTTTTTAATTGTTTAGCAAAAGACTTAGGAAAAGTCAAATATGCAAACACTTTAGATCTCTTAGATTTATGTTCTAATCGATGGTTTCTATTAGCTTTTTGGTAAAAAGCTTTACCTTTACCATCTTTCGAAAATTTAATTCTCTTTTTAAGAGATGATTTTGTTTTCGCTTTCATATTATAAATTATTTATTTTTAGGTGATAGAATCATTATTAGGGTATTTCCTTGTCTTTTTGGTTCCATATCAACAGATGCAGTTTCTGCAAGTATTTCTTTGATTTTCCCCATCTTTTCAAACCCTAAATCAGTATGAGCAAGCTCTCTTCCTTTGAACATCAAACTTACTTTAACTAAATTTTTTTGTCCAAGAAATCTTTCTGCTTGCTTAATTTTAGTTTTTAAATCGTGATCTGAAATTCTAAGAGTAATTCTAACTCCTTTCACTTCAGTCTGTTTTTGAGCTTTCTTATGTGCTTGATCGGATTTCTTCATTTTATACAAATGTTTACCGTAATCCATAATCTTACAAACGGGAGGATTAGCCTGAGGGGAAACCTCTACAAGGTCTAGTCCAGCTTGTTTGGCAAGTTTTTTGGCTTTTTCTAAACCCATAATTCCTTTTTGCTCGCCTTCATGATCTATCAATCTAATTGCTTTAGATTTAATTCGATCATTTGTGTTAAACGCTTTTATAATACTAAAATTAAATGCATGAGAAATATACTTTTCATTCCAGCTCTTGTCAAGAGACTTTAAAAGCTTTTACGGTTTTCAATTGCCTGAGATAAAGTTCTTGAATCTAGATAATCTAAATCTGAACCAAAAGGAAGTCCAGAAGCTAGCTTACTAATGCTGACCATTTCATTTTTCAAGCTTTCGTTTATATAATGGCATGTTGCATCACCATCACTTGTTGAATTCAAAGATAAGATCAACTCGGTTGGAGTGCATACGTTATTTAATTTTTTACAAAGTAAATCAACTTTAGTATTACTTGGCAGCACACCATTTAGAGG
Organism: bacterium; assembly: GCA_018662325.1. Taxonomy (GTDB): domain Bacteria; phylum Patescibacteriota; class Gracilibacteria; order UBA1369. The sequence continues at coordinate 137,454 of JABJGM010000007.1, forward strand.
CGAAATTAAACCATGCAACACAAAATACTTACCCTTAAATACTCCCGAATTTTCTATAGCAATTAAATCTAAGATGTCTTCTACAACACAAATACTATTTGGATTTCTTTTTTCATTTTGACAAATTAAACAAAGATCGCTTTCACAATAGTTTTGGCATTCATTGCAAAGTCTTACTTCTGTGTTTACTTTATTTAATGAATCAACCAAATTTTCAATATATCCGTCGGGTTTTTTTAAAATGCTTAAAGCTAATCTTTGAGCTGTTTTAGATCCTATTCCAGGTAGTTTATTAAGCTGATTAATCAATTTATCTATAAAAACTGGTAATAAATTTTGATTTTCCATTTTAAGAATTTTTTAATAGTTTGTTAATTTTCTACTTTATATTCAAAAGCTTTAACTTCAATAATATGATAATAAAAATTAAAGTAGCTGTTCCAGTTAATGGTAAATTCTTTCCAAACGAAATGCAAATTGCGTTTCATGAGGGACTTCCCTTTGTGCAGTCTCCTAATTTCACAACCACAAGCATGAAATCTTTACAGTTAAAATTAAAAGTGATTTTTAAATGCATTGGATTAAAATTTCCAAAGAAAAAAATTTTTATTACTTTTAAGAATCAAAAATTAATTCCTACCTCATATCAGTTTTTGGAAACGCCAATTGTTTTGGCAGTTTTTAAATATATGAATCTTACAAGCTTTCTAGAAGAATCTTATTATACAGGTTCATTAGATTTAACTGGCACATTTTTAATAAGTAACTCTTACCAACAAAAGTATCAGGAGTTCATTGATGAATTTTGTTCGAATAGAAAATTTTTCTTTCCGGGGGATTTTGAAAGAATACATCCTAATGTTTTTAGGTCACAAGAGTCTTATTTAAGCCGGTCTTCTTTTGAGAAATCTATTATTCATTTGCCTCGTATCTTAACTTTAGCGTTAAATATACAGCATTTGTTGGGTGTTAATATTTTGTTTGTTGATCCGGAAGACAATGCAGGTCTTTTGATGAAGAAAATTAAGTTACTAAAGAGTTATATTAGTTTAGAACCACGAAATTATAATTTAAATTCGGAATTTAATGAGAAGTTGTTTTTTGACACCATTGCAGATGCATCAAAATCTGAACTCAAGTCACTTAAGAGTGAATATTTTCACTCCTCTCTTGGGGTAATTAAACCTTGTCCGTGTGGTAAACTTTTAACAACTGAAAAATGTAGATGTGGAGTTAATTATACAAAGACATTTTACAAAAATTTTTCCCCAAAGTTTTTTTCGAAATTTCCAGTTGTTCTTTATTTAGACAATCAGTTAATGCAAAGTACGTGTTATAAATTTCAATGGTTCGAGTCTATTTTTGATTTTGATACCAATCAGAGTCTTAGCCAGAAAATTCAAATAATTCTAGATAAATGGTCAAATGAAGCTTTTTTCCCTATCTTTAAAGATACTGATTCTAAGCTTTTGTTAGCATCCTTATCGCAACTTGAAAATTGATTACATATAAATTTTATGAAGACGCTGCCATTCGTCTCTATAAAAGTAAAGGCTATAGATTAGTAAAAAGGAATCATAGAGGAAAGGGATATGAGATTGATTTAATTCTGCAGAAAAAAAAGAGTTTAAAAATTGTTGAAGTTAAAGCTTCAATCTTTGAATCGGAGGTAATTGCAAGAAAATTTATGGACAAACAAATAAAATGCTACAACAGGTTTCTATCTAAGCTTGAAAACAGTCACTTGTCTACTTATAATTTAAGCTTTGATATAATTATATTTGCTAAGAATCAGCCCGAGGCTTTACTATTCAATATATATAAAATAATAGAATGAAAGAACTAATATTTTTGCTTTATCTAATTCCAGCAATCTTTATTAGTGGTTTTTTCTTGATGTATAATCAGGTTGAAATTTTGGTAAATGTTGACCAGGGTAACGTTGAGCTTTACTATAATAATCAATCTCAAGTTTGTGCGAGCTTCCAGTGTAAACTATTGGTGCCTCGAAATTTAAAAAATATTAACTATAAAAAAGAAAATATTGTTCCAGGCATTTTAAAAATAGACACATATAAAGATAGAGAGTATTTTATTAAGACTAATAAGATAGCTTTTTTAAGGGAAACAAAGACGTATGGAACACAAGAAGAGCCATTTATAGTAAGAAAAGAGGGAGAGAAATTTGTTTTGTTTAGTAACTTTGAATCCCCTTTTCCACTTGCAAGTTTTCCCTCCTTCAAGGTTTCTCCAAGTATTTTTTATTCAGAGGATTTAAATTATATTCTTTTAAGAGAAGATAAGTCTAATAGTTATTATTTGTTCGATACAAAAAATAATAAGAAAACACAAATTCAAAGTCTTGAAAGCCAAGGAGAGATTAAAGTTTTAAACAATGGGGATCTCTTGTATATGAATATAGATGGTCTATTAAATCAGGTTGATAAAAACAACCAAATTATAAACTATTATAATCTAGAAAGTATTGATCATTTTCTGGAAATTGACCAAGGGTTTTTAATTTTAACAAAAGACATGGCGGGAGTTTTAACCGATAAAGATGGTATAAACTTTGCATATGAACTTTCTAAGTCAGTCTTTGTAAATCAATCAGAGGAAAATTATAAAATTTATTTATTTAAAAATAAGTCTGATTACTCCAAGGTTTTAGACGTTAATTCTAAAAGCGGTCCGTTTCGACTAATTAGCTTTCCAAAAGTTAATAATAAAATATATTTGGAATCTTTGGATGGATTATTTGAAATTGAACTTTGAAAAATTTAAAAAAAAGTACATAATAGTTACCTTAAAAAGAAAATATGAATCAATTAAAAGCACCACCTCAATCAATTGACGCTGAAAAGTCGGTTTTAGGGTCTATTTTGCTTGATCCGGATGGATTAATTAAAATTGTTGATTTGATTGATCATGATGACTTTTATGTGCCAGCTCATAAACATATATACAATTCCATTTTTGACCTCTTTAACAAAAGAGTTAATATTGATGTTATTACCCTTAATGCAATCTTGCATGATAAAGGACAACTGGATAAAATTGGAGGTGCATCATACTTAGCTGAACTTGTTGATTTTGTTCCAACAAGTAGTCATATTTTTCAATACGCTCAAATAGTTAAAAAGAAAGCAACTTTAAGAAAACTTTTAAAAGCTGGACAAGATATTACAGCTTTAGGTTTTGACGAAAATACAGATGTTGAAAATCTACTTGAAGATGCGGAAAAAAGTCTTTTTTCAGTGTCTCAAACCTTTGTTAAAGATAAGTTTGTTCATATTAAAGATGTTCTAACAGAAACTTATGAAAAAATTGCTGAATTACATGATTCAGATGCGAAAGATAAGTTTTCTGGTTTACCATATGGATTTAGAGACTTGGACGGTATTACTTCGGGAATGCATCCTTCTGATTTGATTATTTTAGCAGCTAGACCCGCGATGGGTAAAACATCTTTTGCTTTGAATATTGCTCAAAATGCAGCTTTAAAGAATAAATCCGTAGGTGTTATTTCTTTGGAAATGTCAAAAGATCAGTTGGTTGAACGTATGTTTTGTTCCCTTTTACAAGTTGACTCTTGGAAAATAAAAACTGGTCAATTAGACGACAGAGATTTCGCAAAAATGGGACCTGTAATGGATAAGCTAAATTCAATGAAGTTATTTATAGATGATTCTTTATCAAGCTCAGTAGTTGAATTAAGAGCTAAAACTCGACGTTTACAAATGGAACACGGATTAGACCTTATAATTATTGATTACCTACAGTTAATGTCTTCAGGTAAGCATGGATTTTCTTCAAATAGAGTAAATGAGATTTCTGATATATCTAGAAGTTTAAAATCTTTAGCCAGAGAGCTTAACGTGCCTATCATTGCCCTTTCTCAGTTGTCTCGTGCAGTTGAGTCTCGTCCGGACAAAAGACCTATCCTGTCGGATCTTCGTGAGTCTGGTGCTATTGAGCAAGATGCGGATTTGGTAATGATGCTATATAGAGATGACTACTATAATCCAGAAGACAGTTCAAAGCCTGGAGTTACAGACCTTTTAATTAGGAAACATAGGCATGGTGCGGTAGGTACGGTTGAGCTTATGTTTAAAAAAGAACAAATGAAATTTTATAATCTTGAAAAAAATCGTTCTCAAGATTTTGAAGATGGAGCTCCACCACCACAGCCTGGACCACAACAAAGAAACCATGGACATTTAAAGCCAGTAAACGTTTCAAGGGGGCAATCAAATGCTAAAAATATTATGCCCGAGTTCTAAATGTTACTACAAAGTAAAAAAACCTCATAAGAGGTTTTTTTGATGGTGGGCAGGGAGGGATTCGAACCCCCGAAGGCGAAGCCAGCAGATTTACAGTCTGCCCCGTTTGACCGCTTCGGTACCTACCCTAAAATGGAGCCACTTGTCGGACTCGAACCGACGACCGACCGCTTACAAGGCGGTTGCTCTACCAGCTGAGCTAAAGTGGCCTGCACCATATTGGTATGAAAAATATACAAAACTCTATATAAAAAGTCAAAGGTTTTTTTAAGTTTTTGTATTAACTAAGTTAACAATAGCATTTAAAGTCCATTTATCATCGCATAGTACAAAATCATAATTGTTTTCCAGTAAGAATTCTTTAAAATTATTTTTATAAGCACGATTATTTTTAAGTCCAATTTTTATATTTTCAATGTCAGACGTAAAAGCATTTAAAAAAGCTTTTAGGTCGCTAGAGAAATCTTTATGGTAATTAGTATTCCATACTTTGAAGTCTGACAAATCTTGTGCAATTTGCGGATACCCAGCAAACCCAAAGAAGTTTCCTCTGATTATATCTAGGTCTATAGTCAAATGACTACATAGCTTTGATAGTTCTTTGGTATATACAACTCCGCTTGAGTTTGTAATTGATATACCCGTTTTCACATTTAAGTCTGGACAAAGCTTGTTAACTGCGTTTAAAAATAATTCTTCAAAGTATAAAAATTCAGATGGAGAGTTTATATTACTAAGAATAAAAGTGTAGCTGATTTCTTTTTTAGTCTGTATTCTCCACATTGCTTCTAAAAAAGATTGAATTATTACAGCAAAAAGATTTTCATTGTTAATAAATATTTTACATCCAGCTATTGAATTTTTTGATAAGTTAATAAGTTTCAGAATTTCTTTTTGAACAAAATCACAATCTAACTTTGAAATTTCCACGAAATCTAAAATGCTATCAATAGATGGTATCATTGAGCCAATAACATCATATGGAAAAGCTATTTGAAGATTTTTTTGATTAATCAATTCTATTTTGTTTTCAATTCTATCTCTTAGATTGTTTTTTATTTTTATCAAATCACGAGGCTGAAGGGTTTTAAATAAAACCCTTAGTTTGTCTAAGTCTGAAATGCTCTCTTTGAGAAATTCTTCTGTATCCCATAGAAATACTTCAAAAAGTGAATCTTGACCATCTTGTTTTTGGCCGAAACTATAAAAATCCAAGCTTAAATGTTCTTTTGATTTTTTTAATAAGCTTTTTAAGGGTTTAAGAGATTCATTTAAAACTAAATTTTTTTTGGTTTTAAAAATTCTTCCAGAGTTTGCATCTAAGGTAATAACGTCCCCAGTTTTAAGTATTTTTTGGTTTTCAAAGATAATCTGTTTGTTTTTGATACTTATAAAGTTATCTATTGCTATTGTAGGAATGCATAATTCACGTGTTTTTCTTGCAAGAGCTGAAGTGAATTGTTTGTTATCTAAAATTAAACCACTTGCTCTTTTAATAATTTCTGTTGGCCACTGGTAGTCGGCTTTTGAAAAAATAATGAAATTATTTTTATTTGAGATACAGGTTTTAGCATCTTGTTCATCAAAAACAAGGCTTCCTACACAAGATCCAGTTGTTATTAGCCTTCCTTTTGCAAATGAAAAATCTGTAATGCTAGATTGGCATTCTAAGTTTTGATAAAGATGTAATTTTTCAGAATTAATAAAGTTTACAGCTTTTGAGAATTTAAGTTTTTCTTCATTAATAAAGTCATTGCAAATTTTAACTTCAGCTTGAATTGTTTTTGGAATTTCATATAAATTCGTAATTCTTAGGGTTCCATCTTCGATTACACCTTCCACGCAAAGATCAAATTTAAGAAATTTTTCAAGAGTTTCGAGTATTTCTTCTATTTTATTTTTTTGCGTTTTATTTAGTTCTAAAATATCTGTGAAATTGCTATTAAATCTAAAATACGAATAATTTTGTTTGTACTGAAAATAGTCTCCTTTTAAGCCTTTCTCCCCAGTATTAGGATCTCTTGAGTAGGCAACAAATGATCCCGAATTTTCACCAAGATTGCCAAAAGTCATTTCTTCAATAATAACAGGAAGGCCTTTCTCAAGAGAAAATTTTTCTTTTATCTTTTGGTCTTTAAATTCTTTTGATAGCCACTTTGTATACATGCTTTCAATTACCATGCCCGCCTGTTCATAAATTGAATGTGGTATGTTGAAATTATTTTGATTTGCAAAGTTTTGTAAAATATCAATTAGCTCTTTTAAGTCATTTAGTTTAAGGTCTTTAAATTCTTTCACTTTTTTTGATTCTACAAATCTATTTTCTATATTTAAGACTTGAGTTTTTGAAACGCCAAAAACTTCTTGTAAAAAATTACAAATGAAAAAGTAATAAGATTCATATGCAAACTTTGGCCTAAGGTAGAAATTCCCAATTTGATCAACAGTATCTTTATTAAAACCTATATTTAAAACACTATTTAGTTTTAAAATATCCCCGTTTTTTGATGGTCTTATTGATATTATCAAGGGTTTATCAGGAGATTTAAGACCAGATTTTGATTGGTCACTTACTGTGTTAATAATTTCTTGAAGCTTTTCTAAATTTAAAGAGCAATCATTGATTAGGTAATCTTTAAAAAATTTATCAGATATAAAAACCCTAGAAACTGTTGATATTTCTAATTTATGAAGACTTGATAAATAATAAGCTTTATATCCAATGTTTTCTTTGATTTTTGATGTAACCTCTAGGGGCAGAAAAAAGTCTTTCATTTTTTTAAGTTAGGTTTTTAAGAGCTTCGACGTAAGATGCTTTTCTGAGATTAATATTTAAATCCTCTGAGGTTTTTAGTACTCTAGCGAACACTTTGCTTATCTTACGATCTAAGTGCTCTAAGGTTTCAGTTTTAGATGATTTTTTATTCTTTAAATTGTTATCCCATTCAAGGTAACTTCCAACAACACCTCCGCTATTTGCAAGTATATCTGGAATTACAATTTTGTTTTTCATTTCTTGGAAGTCTATAGAATCAAAATTAATTGGACCATTTGCAAGTTCAAGGATTACTTTTCCTTTTACTTTTTTATAATTGCTAGAATTAATAACATTCTCATTTGCCGCTAAAATTAACAGATCACAGTCTTTTTCTAGAAACTCATCTTTTTCTAGACTATCATGCTCTTGGTTGTATAATGCGACACTTCTTTTTGAGCTTTTTAATTTTAAAATTTCTTGATAGTCTAAACCATTTTTATTATAAATGCTTCCTTTTGAATCGCTTGCGCAAATAATTTTAGCCCCTGCATCAACAAGATATTTGCCAATTGTTCCTCCTGCATTTCCAAGTCCCTGTAGATTAACCTTTAATCCATTGATATCCTTGAAGAAGTTTCTTGCACACACAAATCCCCCGAATCCAGTACTTTCTGTTCTTCCTTCTAGACCTTTGTTTTTAATACTCTTACCGGTAAAAGTAGCATATGTTTTGCTTTTGCTAATTTTTTGATACTCGTTGGTTGCTATGTCCATTATTTTTGAGTTCGTATACATGTCTGGAGCCGGGATATCTTTATGAGGACCTATGTCATCAAATATACCTCTTACAAAACCTCTTGTAACTTGCTCTAGTTCATTTTCAGATAAGTTGATTGTATTTATTATTACGCCCCCTTTTCCTCCTCCATAAGGGAGTTCTAAGAGTGAGCATTTTAGTGTCATTAATAAAGCCAGAAGCTTTACTTCGTTCATATTTACACACTCTGTAAATCGAATTCCTCCTTTAGATGGACCTCTTTTTCTATTATGAATCACTCTAAAGCCATTAAGGTAAATTGTTTCATCGTTATCCAAGCGTACTGGAAAGCTTACATGAATTGTTTTTTCAGGTACTTTTAAGAATTCAAAATAGGTACTATCTTTATTGGTAAAGCTAGTGACTTCCAGAATTTTGCTCAAGGTATTTGCATACTGACTCATATAAAATATATTAAAAAAATCTGTCCTATATAGACAGATTATTAGCTCATTTTGAGTTTTCGTCAAATAAATTGAGGAGACTTATGTCAAATTTCAGTTCTACCAAAATTTCCACCAAGATTTACTATTCATTCTTTCGATTTTAATTTGATTTTCAAGATTAACAACTTTGTTTTGAAAGTTTTCAATTAAATTAAATAAGTTTTCTTTCTCTTTTGAGTGCTGGTCAATTAATTTAGTTAAAGTTGAATTGAACTCAATTGCTGGTTGAATTGATTGTTGTACATTTTCTTGAGTAGTTATAGCAGTCTCTTTAACGCTAACTTCCTCTTTGTTTAAACCTACGGTTGACGCACGATCAATATTGTAATAAACAATCATATCTTCAAGGTCAATAAGGTAATTAAATCCTTGAGGAGTCTTTTCTTTTTTAAATTTAATCTTTTTAGATTTGATCATTCTTCTAATAGTCTGTATGGATTTCCCGCTAATCTCAGAGGCATTCTTTATAGTAATGAAGTCTTTTGTCATAGATTTAAATGTTAATATTGATTAATCAAATATTACTTAATTTTTTTTGACTAATCAAATGCTTTTATTATCTTTAACTTGAGGAAAATTTAATTAATGTTTTGATTGTGTTTTCTAGCTTAACAACACAATTTCAATGGTTTACAATACAACTATAATTAATTATTCAGAATGAACATTGAACTTTCCTGGGATATATTTATAGTTTCTCTTTTAATACTCATTGTTGTCTATAGTTTTATTATCGGAGTAAATAAGACAATTAAGACTATTATCGCAAGTTATTTAGGAATTTTATGTGCAGACGGATTAGGTAATATTTTGGATCAATATTTTTTAGCAAGCCCGAAGGTTGTAGCCGGATTGAAAGTTTTTAATTTATCTGGATTTACAGACTCTTTAATTAATTTAAAAATACTAATATTTCTTTTTGTTCTCGTTTTAATTACAATCAAAGGTCCTTTTCAAGTAAACTTGGAAAAATTTAGATTTACAATTTTAAATGCATGTACTCATGCCTGGTTTACTTTTCTAAGTTCTGCATTAGTTATTTCTACTGTTTTGGTTTATTTGGGAGGTAGCGGTTTGATTGAAGGGGTTTCAAGCGAGTCTAATTTAGCAGAAATTTATACTCAATCCCAAAATGTTCGAATGATGATTGATTACTATAATTTTTGGTTTTCGCTTCCTGTTTTAAGTATTATTTTATTTAGTTTTTTCTCTAGTTCTCAAGAAGAATAATTAATAAGTAAATAAATCTTAAATTTTCTCTTGATTTTCTGAAATTTAGGGTGTATATTTTTGTTACTTTTCGGGTTGATAGCTCAGCTGGTAGAGCAACGGCCTTTTAAGCCGCTGGCCCTGGGTTCGAATCCCAGTCGACCCACCACTTTATAAAAAAAACTCTAGAATAACTAGAGATTTTTTTTATTTTAACAACTTGTTTTTTAGTTCTAAACTGCGCCTGTTGGACTAGAGATTGCTGCTGGAGCAGAAAGTATAGTATTTACAATTGAATAAGAAAGTAAAATTATCAGAATACCAATTAATGCATTTTTCATAATACCTTTGGCTGTATCTATATTACCTTCATCAGTTGCAGATGTTACATATAGGAAACCAGCATATATTATAAATAATACACATAGGAAACCTAAAAATAGTAAAAAGAAGTTAACAATTCTTAATACAAGTGATTTCAAATCCCCTTCTCCACCAGTTTGTTGTATAATCGCAGATGGAACTTCACTTATAGGAGTATTTAATGCACTTGCAATTCCTGCAGGAGCAAAGACAAATATCCCCATCAAAATCGATGTCAAGCAAAGCATAATTGAAGCCTTCTTGAGGAATTTTTTCATTTTAATTTGGTTAAACTTATATTCATTATATATTAACATATTTTTATTGCAAAATCAAAGATTTATTCAACTGTAATAATTTCAGGTATTAAATTTACTCCAAATTCATCAAAAACTCGCTTTTGAATAAGGTTTTTAAGATCAATAACATCCTTGAAGGTTGCGTTATTAAAGTTTATAAAAAAGTTTGCATGTTTTTCAGAAGATTTTATACCTCCAATTACATAACCTTTTAGTCCGGCTGCCTCAATCAGCCGACCGGCGGAGTCATTTTCTGGGTTTCTAAAAAAACTTCCTGTTGTTTTTCCTTGTGGCTGTTTTTCAAGTCTAAAATTTTTATATTCTTCTAAAGATCCATTTTTACTATTTGAATCACTTGAACAAGCGAGTTTAATAGACCATATGATTAAATTTTTTTTCTTTTTAAAATCTGAATATCTATATTTGAAATCAAAATTTTCTAAATCTATATTTATAAATTCATTAGATTCAAGGTCAAAGCATTCGATTTCAACAATAGCATCCTTGATCTCCATTCCATGAGCACCAGCGTTTCCATATACGGCTCCCCCGATTGAACCAGGTATTCCCATTAATGGCTCAAGTCCGTAGAGCTTATTTTTAAGACAGTAGTTTAGTAAATAGCTCCATGGTGTTCCAGACAATACTTCTAAGTGGTCGTTATTATGGTTAACTCCTATGTTGTTCATTTTAATTACGAGTAAATCCAGGTCTTTGTCTGAGTAAAGAGTGTTAGATCCTCCTCCATGAATATGTACTTTTATGTTTTCAGATCTAGCCTTGCTTATTGCTTCTTTTAGATCTGTTTTAGTTTTAATTAGGCATAAAAATTTAGCTCTTCCTCCAATTGAAAAAGTACAAAGATCTTTTAGCTCAAAATTTTCTTTTATAATCATCCGAATAAATTGACTTTATTAAGTATAATATACATAATACAGGCAAATAAACAAGATTGAAATGAATCTAGAAAAACTAATTGAATCCGCAATTAATAAATCAGGATATTCGAACGAAAAAATAGTTTTACAAAAACCAAAGCACGAAAAATTTGGTGATTATTCCACTCCAGTTGCTATGCAAATTGCTAAGAAAATCCATAAAAATCCAATGGAAATAGCTAATGTAATTGTTAGAAATTTACCGATTGCAGATAATATTTCAAAAGCTGAAGTGGTAAGTCCGGGTTTTATAAATCTTTATTTAGTAAAAGAGTACGCTTTCGATAATGCAAAAAAACTTTTAGATAGAGATTATGTTAGATCTGAAGTTCTAAAAAAAATTACCCTTAGCATCAAAGATGGAATATTAGTGGAGCACACTCACGTAAATCCAAGTAAGTCCATGCATATAGGGCATCTTCGAAATACTTTTATTGGAGATAGTTTAGTGCGTTTTTATAGGTTCCTAGACTTAAAGGCTTATGCTCTTTATTACCAAAATGACGTTGGAATGCAGGTTTCTGCTTTGTCTTTAGCTAGACAAATGGAGTTAAATGACCCAGCAAATTATGATAGTTATTTAGGATGGGCGGATGATACATACTCTAAAATATCCAGCATGATAAAAAATGATCCTGCGTTAGAAGAGAAAAGAGAAGGAATCCATAAAGAGATGATTAGCTTTGATTCTAAGGCCTGGGATTTAGCATTGGATTTATCAACGAATATTTTAAAGGAAATTTTCAACTATTTAAGCAAGATAAATGTAGAATTTGACTTTATTATCAAAGAATCTGATGTTTTGATTAATCAAGTTTGGGAGAAGGCTTTTGAGTTGCTCAAGCAAAGCGAAAGTTTTTACAAAGCAGAATCTGGAGATAAAAAAGGTTGTTATATGCTCAAAATGCCCAATCAAGATGATAAAATTATTGTAAGGTCAAACGGAGTTCCAACCTATGTTGGTAATGATATAGCTCTTCATTTATGGAAGTATGGTCAACTTGATGATTTTAATTATTCTGATTTTAAATATTTATCCGAAAACATTATTCCGATATCTGAACCAAATGGAAGTTTGGATTTTAAAAGACCCGAGATTAATACTGTTGTGAATGTGGTTGGTAATGAGCAGTCTTACCCTCAGGAAGTTGTAAAGCAATCCTTAAGTTCGCTTGGTCACGATGATTTATCGGAAAATTTCATTCATGTTAACTACGGATTTGTATATTTAAGCCCAAGGTCATGTGATATTCTTAATCTTCCTTACAATGAAGGAGATACTCAAATTAAAATTTCGGGTAGAGCTGGAACAGTTTTAACTGCGCATGATTTTATAGTGCATTTACAAAATAAATTATGCGAAAACTTTCCAGATTCCCCTGAGTTATCAAATATAGCAATTACTACGGCAAAATATGAGTTGTTGAAAATAGACACCTATAAAGATATTGTATTTGACTTAGAAAGAGCATGTGATTTAAAGGGAAATACAGGTTCGTATATTTTGTACACCTATGCAAGAATGAATGGAGTTTTAAATAAGGCTAATACTAGTGATTATTTAGACGAAAACATTTCAAGCTTAAATGAATTCGAATCCAATCTTTTAAATGAAATTAATAATTTTTTAGATGTACTGGCAAAGTTTTATAATAATTTTACGCCATCAACCCTTTGTTCCTATTTACAAAACCTCTGCTTAATGTATAATAGTTTCTATTCAAACTCAAAAATTATTGGAGTAAAAGAAGAAAAGCAAAGATTAGCACTTACTAAGATAGCATTTAATATCCTAGGTTTATCCTTTGAAATACTCGGTTTGAATAAGATCGATAAAATGTAATTGAAGTAAAATTGAAAAAATTTTATAGAGAGAATGATGTATATAATGAGTCAAAACTCGAGAGGATAGAGCAGTTTACCGACTCCTTTATGGAAAATTATTATCATTGTATGGATGGTTATAATGAAAAATTTCAATTATTAAAGATATCAGTACCATCGGATTTATTGCATGTTTTTGAAAGGATTCAAGAGGTTTTTGCTATAACACCAGTAAGTTTTTTAGTAGATGGTCTAAAAAAGAGTAGGTTGTTATGTGATAGTGATATTGAAGAATTATTATTTTTGCATACGGACTTTTTTCAGGATTTATCCAGAGTTGGTACTGGTGTATTGGGATCGATACAATCTATTTTTGAAAATAACTTAAGGTACACTCCTCAAAATTGTCTTCTTAAGGTTTGTGAATTATTCTTTTATTTGAATGCAAATCCAGAATTTGAAGATGTTTTTTATGGGATTACGACTAAGTTTTTCAAGGAATCTCTGCCTAAAGAATTCACGCCTTTGAGTTTCATATCTATTCTAGAGGATAAAAAAGGCTTGGAGTATTTTATCAAAAATAAAATATATTATCGGTATTTTTGCTCCTTAAACGAAGCTGTAATTGATGGTCAAACTAATGTGAGTGCATTTAATGTTAGTTCTTTTCCTGAAGATAGACATATATATATATCTTTGATAGAGTTTATTTTTGAAAAGGAAAAAGAGTTCAATCTTTTTGTTACCGATCTTTTGTATGAGATAGCTGCTTTTTATGAAAGGTCTTACGATTTCAAATTGGATTCCTATGCTTTCGATAAATTAATTCAAAGCAAAAGAAGTCTGCATTTAGATAGATTATTGCTTACATGGGACTATCAAGATTTAGTTGGGGAGTCTTTCTCTTCTTGTGTGATAAGTTCGAATATAGAGGTTCATAAGTATAAAAATATTTATCTGTATATGTTTTTAAGTCGCCTAAAAATCTGCTCCGTAATCGATTGTTCCGATCTTGATCAAGTGATTATGGTGAATAGGGACTTTGTTGTTGAGTATATTTTTGAGAATCCGTTACATTTTCCTTTTTTAATCAAGCATATTAGTGTGAAACAAATTTTTTTAGAGTCTAGTTTTAATGAATTTAAAGAAATAGATTTTGCTCGATTGATTAATGAAGATTTTTCTAATTCTGATAAGTTTTTACAAATTTTAATTTATCACTTTAAAAAGAAAAATATAAAATATATTTCCTTTTTAATTTCCATGATTCCCTGGCTAGAAAAAGAACCATATTTTGCTGATTTAATTGACACCGCTTTAGTTTTTTTTAGTTATTCAAAGTCGAATGTAAAAAAAATATCATCTTTTTTCTATATGGTGTATCAAGAGTTTAGACAATTGGATGTTGAAGATTTTAATTTAAATGTAGGAGAGTTTTTTAAGACTGAAGGTCAAATGGTTAGTTTGGAGTCTTTTATTCAGAATTATAAAAGTTTTTATTTGAAACGAGGGACTTATAGAATTAAATACAATGGTTTGCAATCTCTTTCTGAGGATCAGAGTTCAATTTCATCTAGGGTGTTAACTGTTCTGAGGTCTTTAAGTCGTGATAAAGATTCTGGTCTATATGTTAATAGTTTAATGGATGCGTTTGATGCTCGATATAATAAAGTATTTACTGATTACAAGTTTCCTGAATTTTATGAAAGTCTAGAGTTTTTAAAGTTAAATGGTGTACAGGCTTCCCTCGATGATTTTTCGGTGTCTGTTCAAAGTGATTTTGAATCCTTGTTTTTTGTAGGAAGATTTCCTTATGATACATGTTTTGCATATGACCAACCTCTTACAAATAAATTTCTTGTGTCTTATATTGTTGAGCCATCAGTTACCTGTTGGTATTTTTATAAGTTAGGAAAAGTGGTTGCAAGGAGGGTAATGGTTCAGGCAAAAATGCATAATCAAAAAGTCTTTCTGGCTATGCCTGTTTATACCTCTTATGAAAATATTTCTGATTTAGAATACTTTGAATTTTTGACAGAATTTTTATGTCTTGAAAATAATATCCCTTTGATTGTTTATGATCAAAGCTCAGGTTGTCATCCTGTAATGGATAAAGTTTATAGTGGGCCTTCTCAGAAAACAGAGGTTACTTTAGATTTTATACGCACAGATTCCTTTAAGTTCGATTTTTTAAGTAATGAGGCTAAAGTAGACTATAATTCCAAAAGCAGCTCTTACACCTTAAATACAGAGATATCTGGGTATCTTATATTAGATGGGTCATAATAAAAAAAAACCTCGTAAGAAGTTTTAGTGGTCGGGGTTACAGGACTCGAACCTGTGACCTCTCGGTCCCAAACCGAACGCGCTAGCCAACTGCGCTAAACCCCGATGTAAAAAAAGCTTATCTATAATTAATTAAAAAATCAAGTTAAATTTTTATAGCTATTGTTAATCTTGTCTTCAAATTTTTTCATTTCAAGCTCTTGTGAGTCATTTTTGTGGTCAAAGCCAAGCACGTGAAGTGTACCGTGAATAGTTAAGAATAATAGTTCTTCTTTTAATGAGTGTTTTTTTTCTAACGCTTGGGTTTTTGCCTTTTCTAAAGATATAAAAATTTCACCCGATAGCTCATGGTCAAACATTTTTTCCTGTCTGTAGTCAAATGACAGTACGTCGGGAAGGTAGTCTTTATCCCTGAATTCCTTGTTTAGTTTTATGATATCTTTATTTGGCAGTAACTGGAGGTTGATTTGGTGAACGTCTTCTTTTTTATAGATTTCATTATTTAGATTGTTGCGTGATATAGCTTGTTCAAGGTGTTTTAGGTTTATTTCTGGGATAGATCCGTCTGTTATTATTTTTATCATTTTTTGTATTTTACTTTGTCCTGACTTTACATTTTTTTGACATGACTTGTCAATGACTGTCGTTTGTTTTGAAAAAAGCTTTGTTAAAGTCTTTTTATTGGTTATAATGTCTGTGTCGTTAGACATATATCAGGACGTAATATTCTGTCTGTCCTGATATTAAATAAAAAGTACTTAATTTGTCTTTATGCCTATACAGGGGTTTAATGTTACTAGAGAGGTTGCATCGCGACTAATCGGGAAGTCATTGCGTACAATAGATAGGTATTTAAAAAGCGGAAAAATACGCTTTATCAAAATAGAGGGACGTACCTGGTTGTCTCGAGAAGATGTTCTTTCTTTGGCAAAAAAAGAGAGTTATATAGAAGACATTGACGTCGATTTAAGCCCGTCTGTCAGTAGCGACAGTCATTCTAGCGTTGATTTAAATACTAATAAGTTACCGGTTAAGGCTGCTGAAGTAGGTTTTTTACAACAAAAAAATGCTGATCTTTTGCTTCAGTTAAGTAAAAATAAAAATTTATTAAATTTAGCTTTAAAAAAGATAAAAATATTAAAATCCGATCTTTCAGATAGTGTTTCTTTAAAAGATCATAAAACTAAGGTCGAATTGTATAAAGAGAATCAAAAGAAATATCAGAATTATATTAAAAAAATGGACTTTTATTATAAAAATCAGCAGAAGAAATATATTAGTCAAATTTCTACTGTTAATCATAGATTAGATTCTGAGAAGCTTAATAAGATGGTAATAGCTTTTATTTTAGGCTTAATTTTAATTATTCAACCTTTTATTTTTATCTTCTTTAAATAGATTGTTCAATGTTTTACTAAATAAGTCTTTCTATGTAGTTGATAGAAAGATAATTTTATGTTAGTATTGCTAGATTTAATTTAATTAGAACATGAAAACAAAAATTTGCAAGATTTTAAATATCATGGTATTGATATATATATTCAACTTCCCTACTGTGTTGGCAGACGAACAAAATATGCTTGATCAAAACCTAGAATTGGACTTAATAGATGAGACGATAGTAGAGGTTTTACCTTCTAGTGATTTAGTTGATGTTACAGATGATTCGAGCGAGGTAAACGTTAGTAATCAAGAGCAATACTCTGATTTTGAAGCAGAGAAGGATTTTGTTGATTACGACTTCAGTGATGAATATTCAGATCCTAGTTTTTTGCCTATACAAGACGAAGAAGTTACCACGGATCAAGTTGAGCCAGATTTGTATTTAGAACCTAGTGAATTGTTCAACTCACAATCCCCTGTTGATAATATTTTACAACACGAAGATCAATCAGAACCAGCGCAAGCTACAGAAACACCAGAAGATGAATCAGAATCAATCCAAGCTACAGAAACACCAGAAGATGAATCAGAATCAATCCAAGCTACAGAGACACCAGAAGATGAATCAGAATCAATCCAAGCTACAGAAACACCAGAAGATGAATCAGAATCAATCCAAGCTACAGAAGCACAAGAAACTCAAATAGAACCAACACAGGCACTAGAAGCACAAGAAACTCAAATAGAACCAACACAGGCACCAGAAGCACAAGAAACTCAAATAGAACCAACGCAGGCACTAGAAGCACAAGAAACTCAAATAGAACCAACACAGGCTACTGAAGAACACGAAGAGCAATTAGAAGTAACACAAGCTACCGAAGTACCAGGAATACAAGCACAAGAGCAAGAGCAAGAGCAAGAGATTGATAATTCACAAGCAGATGCAAATCAAGAGCTTTTAGATTTTTCTGTGCAAAATGATAATTCTTTTAGAGGGATAAGTGAAGATGAGCCGATATCGGATAATTCAGATCTATTGATTCAAGATGAGTCGTTTGAAATTCATGTACGGTCTGAAGATTCTGTTGAAAAACAGGAAAGCAAGCATGAACAAGAAATGTATACAATCGACTACCCTCTTCTGGAAGGTGAAAATAGTGAGCTAGGTACTCAATCTGATTCACGCTTAAAGTCGACTACTCAAGCAATTGAAAGTAGTGGTTTTGAAACATTTTTTATTGAAGCTAAGGATATAAAAAATAGTAATCTAAATGAAATTAACATTCCAAAAGACTATAGTCTATTTGAGAAAAAACATAGCCTTAATAACTTAAGCTTAGGTTCATTTGAATTTCAAAAAAAAGAAAGAATAGATATTCTGAAAAATTATGAATCAAGTCTAAAGAGTTTAGATATTGATGGTTCAAGGGATCAAGGTGCAGATGGATCTAAGTCTAAAGCTTTATTTTATAACTCAAAATTGAGAAGTCTTAGTATTGTTGCTTTCGCAAGCCATGATATTCAAATGAGTAGCCCAAAAAAAACGGCCTTATCATCGACTGATCAAGCCCGGGAAGACTTACAAAGAAAACATGATTCTTTAGGCTTTCTAGATAAAGTTCATCCTTCTAAAGTATCTCAAGATTTAAATGCTGATGGCTGTGCTGACTTAATTGAAAATAATCTTGAATTTAGAAAATTTTGTAACTTTCTAGATCATAATACAGTTAATCAAACTGATCGTTTGAGTTTGAATTTAGATAGTATAAAAAATGTGTTCAACACCCAAAAGGTGGTTTTAAATGGAGTAGCCAAAGCTAATTCTAAAGTTGAGCTTCATTTAGTGTCAGTTGATAGCGACAAAATACTGTCAGTTTTAGAAAGTGATAAAAATGGGAATTTCATTTATTTGTTAGACTCAAGTCTAGTTCCATCAAAAGCTAGGTTTTATTTAAAAGATGAATTTTCAAATGTTTCTAAAGATTATAGTTATGCTTTTGATTATTCTAAGCAGAAACAAAGTCCCAAGATTTTAAAGTTTTGTGGTCAAAATTATGAATCCGGAAATGTGGTTTTATGTAATCCAAAAGAAGGTTTTGATATTAAATTAAAATCCGAGTATCAAACTTTGACTAAAGCTTATTTTAACTCGGTTATTCACACTGCAATGGTTGCAACCAATAACACTCAAGATATTGCAGTTGTAAATCCCGATTCAAACATTAAATCTGATTTAAAAAGTGGGGAAGTTCATAGGGTAATCTTACAAAATTTTGATCCTCTGAACCCAAGTGTGCTTTCTGAGCCAGTAGAAATTTTTTATAAGGTTCATTATCCCATAATAAACCCTGTTTTACTGCCGTTATTTGTTTTACTTTTTTTATTAGCTGTGGTAATATTATATGATTACTTAATTTATAGTTATCAAGAATTAAATTCTAAATTGATTTATGAAAGTTACCAAGTATTTAAAAATTCTGATATTAGCCATAGCTCTAACTAGTTTAAGTGGTGTAAGTTTTGCGGCAACGATTACTGTTAACAACAATACCGCTAGTAGTTGTAATTCTGATGGGGCAGGTAATTGTACAAGTTGTGATACGGATTCTGGAACACCGGGAGATCAATGTTCTTTACCGGCAGCGATTACATTTGCAAATACTACTGCAGCAAGTGATACGATTGAATTTGATAATAGTTATAATATTGATATTGTAGGCAGTCTGCCTGCAATCACTGAAACTTTGGAGATTAATGGGGAATCTAATGCAATTCTTGTAAGTGGAGATTTAGCTACAAGTAGTATTGGATTTTCATATACAACAAATTCTAAGGGATCTTCTTTGAAAAATTTAACAGTTAATGAATTTGAAACACAAATAAAAATTGATGACATTGATGGAAAGGTAGGTGCTAGTTGTAATGAATATGTAACTTTAGAGAATTTAAAGGTAGGTACTGATCTTACTGGTAACACTCCTTCAAATAATCAAACTGTTGGTTTTTATGCTATAGATTCTAAATGTATTAATGTAACAGGTTCAACTTTTGCGGTTTCAGGGTCAGGTTTTACTGATTATAATGTAAGACTTAATACAGTTGAGGACGTAACTTTTGATAATTCTAATATTGGTGTAACCACGAATAGAAATACTGCAGTTGATCAAGCGAAAAACTTTAACGCTGCATTCGTAACGAATTTAACAATTAAAAATTCTTATTTAAGTATTAATAGAGCAGCTAGTGATATTCTTGATTTACAAAATGTTACCGGCTTTATTTTAGCAAAATCTCACTTAGGATTTGACTCAAGTGGTGCTAAATTAGGAGCTTTTACTAAGATACTTGAAATGGATGCTGATATTGCAGGAATAACATCTCTAGGTGATTTAGAAACTAAGGATTATAGTGCGACTACAACTTGTACTGAGTCTAAAAGTAATATTTGTGAAAACTATTTTGGGGGTTCTTCTTCAACAGATCTTGAATTACAAGGATCGGGGAATTATTTCCATGATAACCAGTTTTGTTCAAATGTAGCTCAAAATGCAGCTATTTCTGGTGGAGATGGAATAAAGATACTTAGAGGTTCTAGTTATAATAAGTTTGATGCGAATAAAATTGATGGATGTGAAAACAATGGTGTTTACATTGAGGAATTTGATGCAGGTTCAGGTGTTTATGACCTAATTTTTAAGGATAACGAATTCGGTGAAAATATTACAAGTAAAATAGACACTGCTATAAATGTTAACGGTGCCGGGGTTGCAGATTATTTTGATGATGTAAATGATACTAATATATATGCAAATTTTACTATTGAGGGTGGTTTTATAAAAAATTCACAAACTGGAGTTTTAATAAATGATAACAACAATCTTACTAACTGGAATCAGAGGACTAAGTCATTAGTTTCTGATATTGAGATTAAAAACATTGCCTTTGGTACAGGCGTTACTACCGGAGTTTCAGTTGGTGCAGATAAGAACTTTTCTGCAACTGATTATGCAATTTCTGATATATATTTAGAAGGAAATACTTTTCAGACCGTTACAAATAAAGTTACCTATGCAGGAGGAGCTACAGCTGACAATCAAATTACACAACCAACCTTTGCAAGTGTTGGAGTTTCGGGTGATACATTAACCGTTTCTACAACAGGTGGTACAGTTAACGCAGGAGAAGGTTGTGTGTTCCAGGTTTACTTTTCAAATACAAATGGAGATATTCAAAATTATTTGCAATCTTCAGGGGCTACTTTAGTAAGTTTTGCAGACACTGCAGGTGCCTGTAATTTAAATAATCATACTTTTGATTTAAGTCCAATTACTAAAGTAGCAACAAGTTATTTTGGTTTAGTCCTTTCTCAGGGGTCTAGCAACAATAAACAGTCGCAAATTCCTCTTCAAACGACTAAAAATTTAACAACGCCAACGCCAAATTTAGCTGTTTCTGTAACTGAAGTTGTTAACAATAATCTTATTCCTTATGATGCTGTAATTTCTTTGGATGGTTCGGGTTCTACTAATTATTCGACTTTGAATTTTGATTTAGATACTAATTATAATTCAGATGGGGCTGGGGGATTAGATGATGATGTTGATATTACTCTAACAAGTGCATCACCAACTACTACCTTTAAATATTCAGATATTGCTACTTATTTAAATAACAACCTATTAAACTCAATCTCTACTGCAAAAACAATTAAAATGACTGCTATAGGAGAGCTTGATGCTAGTACACAAAATACCGATTTAACAGTTTTTCGGGCAAATTCTTTTGTGATTCCAGCTAGTGCTAGTTCACCAGCTTCTGTAACAATTACTAATTCAAGTTTGATTCCAGCTGGAGTAGATTTCTCTTTAGATTATGGAGATGGATCTGCTGCTGTAACAACCTCACAAGTTACTTTTAGTAAAACATATACAAATCCAGGAGAGTATAATATTGTTTTAACTCTTACAGATTCAAATGATGGGACTCAAGTTCATACTAATACTGTTACAGTTGCGGCTACTCAAACGCCAACCGCTGATTTCACAGTTAGTAGCAACGCTTTAGTGACAACGGTTGATCAAAATAATTCAACTGGTTTTGGACTCTCTTACTCTTGGGATTTTGATACAGCTACTGATTCAAGTGGAAATGGAATAGCCGATGATGATGTTGATTCAACTTTAGCTACCCCAAATAATACTTATGCACAAGATGGTACTTACACGATTAAACTTACAGTAACTAATCCAAGTGGAACAGTTTCTACCAATAAAAATATTACTGTCCACGGGCAAGCTCCTTCAAACTTAGATTTTACCTTTACAGCAGGAACTCTTTATCCAAACGACAATGTTACTTTTGAACCAACAGCAACTGACGCAGTTAGCTACTCTTGGGATTTTGATGATATTACCGATTCAACAGATGTGAATGACCCAAATGCAAATAATGGAATTGTAAATGATGATATACAATCTGTATTACAAAAACCAACTACAACTTATCCTATAGATGGTACATACAATGTAATTTTTAGAGCTACAAACTCCGCAGGAACAACAACTTTAACTAAACCAGTTACAATTTCACCAGTTCCAGCACCATCTGGTGGAGGTGGAGGAGGAAGTTCTGTTTCTTATAATCCTCCCTCAACTTCCATTAGTCAAGCTGCACAAGATAATGATAATCAGAATAATGAAGATGATGGAACTCAAGAAGGTGATGCCTTGCAAGAAGGTGATGCCTCGCAAGAAGGTGATCAATCCAGCGAAGTTGATCAATCTAACGAATTAGACCAGTCTAACGAAGGTGACCAATCTAACGAAACAGATCAGTCCAACGAAGGTGATGAGTCCAACGAAGTTGATCAATCCAATGAAGGTGATCAATCTAATTTAAATCAAATTGCTGATAATTTTGTTTTTAATCCTGATTTTGCACAAGATTTATCAGTTAATCAAAATGAAAATAATGAGCCGAATCAAGTCTTAGACCCAGAGGGTTTAAATGAAAGTTTGCCAAAAGATTTAAATCTTAGTGATTCTATTGATCAAAACCAGGATGATGATTCTCAAACCCAATCTGAGGATAATAATATTGGTGAAAATTATATGGGTGCGCTAATCGACAATGATAATCAAGAGTCTACTCAAACTCAAGAATATGTACCAGCGCCTCAACCATTAAAATCAGGAGAAGAATTAACTCAGTTGTTTGGTACTCAATCGAAAATTGATTTATCAAATATTGAATCAGATGTAGTTGAATCTACAGATGAAGGTCAAGAGGTTAATAAAGAAGTTAGAAAAGCAAGAAGTTCTAAAAAAGCGATAGCTATTCAAGAAGCAATTCAAGAAAGTGATCAAGTTAAACAAGAAGATAAGCAGGTGATTGCTAAACTTGAAATTGATCAAGAGCAGAGGATTGAAAAATCAATTCAAGCCTTAGATGAAATTGAGCAAAAAGAAGTTAGCCAGGAAGAAAAACAAATTGAAATTTCTTTGAATTCAGATGGAGACTTCTGTACGGATATCTATGAAAGATCAATCGGAACAGATCCATTTACAGCAGGGGATTGTGGTATTAAAGAGCAAGTTTATGTTAATAACCCACTTCAGGCTGGTCAAAACATTCTTCTATTAGCTAAAGAAAAAGAAGTTGTACCAACCGATAACTTTATATTAAATGGTATGATTGAGGGGTATGATGAGAATCCAATTGAAGATGTATGTTTTTATGTTGAGACAGCTGTAGATTACAGACTAGCTGGATGTTCGCAAGTCGATCAAAATGGTAACTTTATATATTATAACGATCTAGAGTTAACAAACCCTTTATCGTTTAAAGCTGAAAGTCAAATTCAAGCTTCGGATATTACAAAAGGAAATCAGTTTAAAATTGTTGCTGAATCCAGAGATGGTTCGTATAAATCAATGCCAATCGAAGTTGAAATCGATATTACTAAGAAAAAAGATATCCCAACTTTAGTTTCTTTTGCAGGAGTTGATGGAAGCGAAATACAAATGTCTAAAGATTTATTAACCAATTTAGAGACTGTTCAGGTTTCAGGTGACGAAGTGGCAGCTGTATTAGATATTGGTACTTACGCCAAAGGTGTAGTGAATTTTCAATCTTTATTATTCTCAACAGCTAGTTTAACAAGTTCAACTTCTGGTGTGATTCAAGTTGTACCACCGGAAAACTATGAATTTAAACCTGGAACTAAACATACTTTTTCAGCCTTTGCGGAAAGTTTAATTGATCCGACTATTAAATCTGAAGCTCTTAAAATTAATTTTGAAATTGTAGGTTCTAAATTGCTTTTAGTAAGTAAGAATTTCATTCAAGACTACTATCTATATATATTAGGTCTGATTCTAGTGGCAGCTTTAGGTGTTACTTCTAAGAAAGCTTTAGGTAAAATCCAAGGTAATAAAAAAGAAGTTTTAGATCTAGATGAGCTTCAAGCTAAAGAAATCTCGGATCATGAGATTGAACAAAGTGGACTTTCTTCATTGGGTGAAAAAGTTGAAGGAAAACTTGAAATTGATGATTCCTCTGTAAAAGAAGGGGAGGAATTAGCCAAGAGAAATAAAAAGAGTCTTTTATAAGAAATTCAAAAAATAGCTTCTGGGCTTGCAAGATTGCAAAAATCGATATAAGATGATTGCAATCTAATTTTTTATATGTCTGATTTATATTCCATTTTAGGAGTTCAAAAAGGAGCATCCCAAGACGAAGTAAAAAAATCATACAGAAGACTCGCAAATAAATATCATCCAGATAAGACTAAAGGAGATAAAGCTAAAGAGGAAAAATTCAAAGAAGTTCAAAAAGCTTATGAGGTTTTATCAGACCCTCAAAAAAGACAACAATACGATGCCTTTGGTTCACAAGGCGGTCCAGGTATGGGAGGAGGAATGGGATTTGATCCTAGAGACTTCGCTCAAAACTTTGGTGGAGCTGAGGCTTTCTCTGATATTTTTGAAGCTTTCTTTGGAGGAGGCTCGCAAAGAGGAAGATCAAAAAGCACAAAAAGCCAATCTATTCCAGGAGAGGATATTCGAATTTCTTTAAAGATTGATTTTTTAGATTCAGTATTTGGAAAAGAAGCAAGGATAAATTTAAAAAGAATTGTAAAGTGTGAATCTTGCGGTGGATCCGGAGCAGAAAAAGGTTCAAAAATTGTAACCTGTCAAAATTGTAAAGGACAGGGGACTATTAAAGAAGTTCGACAAACATTACTTGGACAAATGGTTGCATCTAAGGTTTGTCATGTTTGTAACGGAGAAGGTAAAGTTCCAGAAAAAAGATGTTCAAAATGTAATGGTCACAAAAGACATTCTGTAAATCAAGAAATTACAGTTAAGATTCCAGCTGGAATTAAATCCGGCAGTTCAATTCGTCTGAAAGGTAAAGGTAACGAAGGTATCCAATCCTTAGATGGAGATTTATATGTACAAATTGTAGTAGAAGATTCTAAAAAGTTTATTCGCCAAGATTATGATATTTATACTAAATGTAATATTTCTGTGATTCAAGCTGTGCTTGGAGACGAAATTCAAATTGAAACAGTTCATGGGCTTGAGACTATTGAAATACCACCTGGATCAGAACATGGTAAACAAATTATCTTAAAAGGTCTTGGTGTTCCAGTTTTAGGTCAAAAAGACAAAAGGGGTAATCACATTGTGGTTTTACAAATTGATATTCCTAAAAAGATATCCAAAAAAGAAAGAGGATTATATTTAGAGTTAGCCAAAGAATCTGGCTTAGAGATCAAACCTGGTAAGTCTGGACTACTATGGTAAAGCCATAGATGTGCAAATCTGTCTAATCAACTTTGTAACACACTAAAATTTCGCACGTATATATATGCGAAGTCAATATTTGTTTTACACAAGTCTTGTTGCCTTAAGCCAAAGCTTAAAACTGACTAGCCAAATTAAGGAAAATATCCTATGACTAATCAAAAGTCTTGCAAAGTGCTTGGTAGACCTGTAAATTAGACTTTGTATACTAACGAAAGCAACGAAACCAAATCAACACACTAGATTTTATCTAATGACCTTTGAAAGACCGGGATACGAAAAGTAAAGAAAATAATTTTTTATAAAAAACATTATTTAGGAATAAATCCTTACATCATGGATTTGTAGTCTAAGCCTAAATAATGAGTGAAATAAAATTAGACAAAAAAATATATATAACTAACTTATAATGAAAGGAGCTATTACTATGAATACTTCATTCTTAAGAATTAAGAAAGCTGTTGCAGCTTTCGCACTTGGTTCTTTGCTTGCTACATTCGCAGCAACACCTATCGCTTTAGCGGATTCACATCCAGACTGGGCTAGAGGTGATGATATGAATGTTGGAGCAACTCAAGCCAATAGATGCGAAGCTCTAGCTATTGCATTATTAAATGCAGGTTACGAATCAACTGAAGCTGACGCTGAAGCTGCTAGTAACTTTGAAGACATTGAAGGTCAATGTCAACAAGATGTTGGACTAGGTGTTCAACTAGGTGCTATTAACGCCGAAGGAAAAACTATGTACAACGGTGACGCATTAGTACAAAGAACTGAATTTGTTCTAATGATCACTAGATTATTACAAGACGAAATGGATGCTAGAATCTTAGCTGGTGAAGAAGTTGCAGATTTATCTGAAACTCACACTGCTGAATTAGAAGCTAGTACTCATTCAGGATGGGATACAAAAGTATTCTCTACTGACGCTGAAGGAAACGAAGTTGAATTAGATATGTTCCAAGTTTGGGCTAGATCTATTCATTTCAACCTTATCAAAGGTGAAAACAACGGAGAATTCCTAAACCCAGAAGGTGCTCTTAACGGTTACCAAGCTTCTACTGTTGCTGACAGAGCTGCAGAAAGCTTCGAACTAACTGAAGAATACTCTTCTGCAGGTACTGAAACTGAAGGTCCTGACGATGAAACAACTCCAGAAGAATCAACTCCAGAAGTTGAAGCTGACGGTGGTGACTTAATGGTTAGCCTTTCAGACAACTCTCCAGAGTCTGCTGATGTTCCAAATAAAGCTGCAAATGTTGAAGTTGCTGCATTTACATTAAGATCTTCTTCTGAAGATACTAATGTTTCTTCTATTACTGTAAAAAGAGGTGGATTCGGTGATGATGCTACTATTTCAAGAGTTGCTTTGTTTGACTCAGAAGGTAATAGAATTTCTAGATCTACTACATTAAATAGTGATGATGAAGCTACTTTAAATTTATTAGGTGGTGGAATGACTATTGATTCTGGTGATTCTTTAGATGTTGTTTTAGTTGCTTCTATTGGTAACGCTGCTTCAGCTGGAGATGAATTTAATTTCTCTGTTTTATCAGTTGATTCTAACGCATCAAGTACTGATATTAAAGATACTACTTCTAATACTCATGAAGTTAAATCTGTTGAAGCTAATTCATTAGTAGTTAAAGCTGATGGAATGCCTGCTGACGTTAAAGTTGGTGAAACTGAATCTGAAATTGTAAAATTTCAATTAAGCGCTGGTGCTAACGTTGATGCAGATGAAAATGGTGTTGCTAATGAAGCAGTTAATTCTGATTCAGATGTTTTCTTCCATGGGATTACTCTTAGACAACAAGGTACTGTTGACGAAGATCAAGTTGCTAACTTCAAACTTTACGTAGATAATGAAATGGTGGCTGAAGCAGGTTCAATGGTTAATGATTATTTAACTTTTGATCTTGAAACTCCATACTTAATCGAAGATGGTGAAAGTGAATCAGCTCATATTACTGCTGATATATTAGGTGGTCCAGGTAAAACTATGTACTTCCAAATTGATGATGAACTAGATATTAGAGCTACTGATAGCACTTATGGTGTTGGTGCTCAAACTGAAGATTTAGATTTTGATGCAGGAAATGATAACACAAGTTCTGCTGAAAGAGTTGATATCTTAGCTGGTGAATTATCTATTATCAAAAGAGATGTAGAAAATGATGAGTTTACTAGAAATATTGAAAACTTTGAATTAGGTTCAATTGAAATTGTATCTGGTTCTGGGAAACAATTAATTTTAGAAAAGATTGCTTTAAGCCTTAAAAATACTCAATCTACTAACAATATTACTTTAGACAATGTATTCAAAACTGGTACATTTGAAGTAGTAGTTAAAAGAAATGGTAATTCTGCAGGAACTTACTCTCTTACTGAAGCTAACTTAAATTCTAGATCAGCTACATTAACTGATACTTCTCTTAATATTAAATTACCAGATACAGGTACAACTGTTCTAACTTTTAGAGGTGATTTACAAGAAACAATTGCAAACATTGCAAATGTTACTCTTAAAACACAAATTACTAACATTGGTAATGCTGATAGTGCAGTATCTGGACTATACATAAAAGAAGATGATGACAATAACGCAGTAACTGATATTACTCCTGGTTCAATAACGTTCCAAGATCTTAGAGGTGTTGATGCAAGTATTGCTTTAACTGCTGTAAATATATCTTCTACTAAAAACGTAGTAGTTGGTTCAACTGGTGTAGTAGCTGGTGAATTCAACGTAGAAGCTACTGATGCTTCTTATGCAGATGTAGACAGATTAGTTTTCGATGCATCTGCTGATGTTACTGATAACGTAGGTCAAGAACTGCAAACTGTTACTATTACAGCTGCTGGTGCTGCCGCTAATGGTACTGTAGGGTTTGAAGTTGGTAACGATAAATGTGTTATTGCCCAAGCAGATATAGCTACAGCTACACTTAATGCTGCTGGTGCAACTAACTTAATTGCTTTAATTAATGATGCAGCTAACACTTCATGTGCTAGCTTTACAGCTGCTGAAACTTCAACTGCAGGTGATGCTGCTTTTACGCTTTCATACTCTGGAAACCAAGAAGCTGCTACTTACACTGTAAATAGAGATGCTGATGCTGGTAATGGTGATAATGATTTTGAAGCAACTGTTAACGATGCAACTACTGCTGATACAGTATTAGATAAATCTCGTGTATCTACTGCTTACTTATACATTGACTCTTACAATCCTGAAGAACCAATGACTAACCTTATTGCAGAAGAAAATGCTTCTTCTTTCTCTAGTGGTGTTATTGACTTCAACGATTTTGATTCAAATAGTGAACATGTAACTGGTGGTGAAGTTAGAATCGAAGCTGGTGAAGATAGAGATTTCATTCTAGTATTAAGTACTGAAAATGATGAAGATCAATCTAACGATACTCTTAAAGTTAACCTTGACGCTGTTTATGCAGACGACCAAGAATCTGACTCTATCAACGTTACAGCTAAAAAAGCTGTTGCTGGAGAAGGTGAAGCTGTAAGAACTATTAAATTAAGAGGTAATGCTTCATTAGCTATATCTATTGATAAAGCTGATAGAGATGCTAACCAATCAAGATTAGTTGTTGGTGGTAATGCTTCTGAATATATTGCTTCTTTTGAGCTTATAGCTACAAATGGTGATATTGAACTTGAAGATATTGTTATTACAGAAGAAGGTGCTTCAACTCTTAAATCTCATGTTTCTAAATTACAACTTTGGGAAAAAGGTGCTGAAACTTTCTTAGCTGAAGAAGATGTAACTTCAGATACTGTTACTTTTTCTAATGTAAATTATACTGCTGAAGAAGGATCATCTAACCTTTACCTTAAAGCTATAGCTAGAGGAATTGGTGCAGATTTATCTGGAGCAAATACAACTTCTGACTTAACTTTTACTATGTCAGTAAGCCCATCTGATACAGATATTACTCCAACATATGATGGTACTGCTAAAACTTTAGCATCTTATGGTTTAGCTGTTGTTTCTGTTGGGATCCAAGAATTAACATTTGTTGATTCAGTTACAACTTCAGGACTAGGAACTCTTAGTTCTGCAACAGATTTAACTACAGGAACTAATACAATTGGATTCTTATCAGTTACTGCTGATTTGAATAACAATACTTCTTCAACTAATTCTGCTGATGAGTTAGAAACTAGATTAGAAGAAGTTGTTGTATCATTAAATGGTTCAGCAACAATAAGTAGCGTAGAGTTAAAATCACTTAATGGTGCAGAATCAGTATCTTCATCAACTGTAGATGGATACTCTGTTAAATCAGGTAACACTCTTAAAATACAAAATCCAGACAACGCTGCTGTAGAATACACTTTCTACAAAAATAGTGCATGGATGAAGTTTGCATTTGCAGCTACTGATGATGAAACTGTTGGTGATGCTGGTGTTGCAGCTGCTATTGTATGTTTAGATAGAGCTATGAGAAATGGAAATGGCGCTTGTGCTAATGGCGGTAACCTTACTGTAACTACTTCTGCTGGTGCTGAAGATGCTGGTACTGCAACTAAAAATCTACTTGGATCTGATACTCTTTCTGGAATAACGACAGCTGCTTTAAATACTGATAATCAAATTCAGTGGGCTGGTAACAATGTTGATGCAAATGATGCAGGTGTATTAGTAATGAGCATTGGTTCTTCTTTAAGAGTTAAATCTTCTTTAGGAGCTGCTGGTGATGCTGCAACAAGTGGTGTTTATACAACTGGTTCTAATCTTAACCTTGTTAACTATGCTCTAGATGTTTCTTCAATGACTTCAGAAAGAGTTCTAGAAGAAGGTGAATCTATAAGTTATGAAATAGTTGTTGATGCTGATGTTTCTGCAAATAATTCACAAACTACTGAAATTTCACTTCCTTCTTTAGATAACGCTCATATTCAATATGGTGATGGAACTAATTCTTACACTGTATTAAGAAAAGGAAGAGAAGAACTTAAAGGTAAAAAACTTGTAGAAAGCGTTTAGTCTTTCATAATGTTTAATTTAGCCTAAAAAACTAAATTACCTACCCCCCTCCTCGAGGGGGGTTTTTTTATACCCAAATTTCCAACTCAATCAGGTCCACTCAAAAATTTCCACCCAAAAATCCCCTGAAATTTCAAGACAAAATATTTAAACAACTAAAATATAGAAATACTCAATTATCCGCAAAAAAACACACTTTAAAAAGGCCCGTAAGGCCTTTTTTTTGTTTCCAACGAAACTACATTCATTAATATAAACTTGTCTCCTCAAAGCTTGAATTTTGGCTTTATATTAGACGCTCCCTAAATATCTACTTCCAAGTTGTTATAAACTTAGAAAATACAGAGTGATGTCTTCTAAGGATTACAACTCAAAGGTTTTTTGTTCATAAATTTGCCTTTGGTCATCTTGGGAAAAAGTGTTTGAATTACCATTGATTTCAATTTCACAATTTGGTCTCACACCTCTATATTCATTATTTCCTTTAATTTGTATATTAAAGGTTTCAAAGAAATCTAAAGTCTGGTTAAAAATTTCATACCTTTGACTACTTGGAACTTGCACAAAATTAGTATTACCTGAATTGATAACCTCTACTAAAGCATCTGTATTGCAAGTTGCAAAAATCTGCGCAGGTGTATTTGTTTTATTAGCTTCAGTAGTTGAGATTGTTAAATTTATACTATGAGTATCATTGTTTAAAAATTGATAATAAAAATGATTCATGTTTTTTTCGAAAACAATACTTCTTCGCATAAGTCTTCGACTATCCCGGCTTTCATAGTTATCTACAATAATTGTACTATTAATCGATTCTTTACCTTTTAAAAATCCAACGTAATCTTCAGAAGATCCTTGGGCTTGGACTTTGTATCTTACACAAGTTCCTTCAATTAAATTTTCATTATAACGACCGCCTGTAACAATTTCATCGATAGACCAACCATTTCTTAAAAATCGTATATTAGGAGCTCTGAAAGCTTCAAAATTCACATTTTCATCTAAAGCTACTTCAAGTTTTACATGTCGTGCAGCACACAAATCAAAACATCCCACCAAAATTCTCCCGAAGTTTTCATACACATCTGAGTATCTAGACTCTTCATCAAAAAGAATTTGGTTAGCTAAACTCGAACTTTCAATGATTTCATGGTTATCACAGGTACTTAAACAGTAACCATTTACTGGATTAAGTTCTAAGCATTCATAAGATTTTTGATAATCCGTCCTTTCTTCAAAATCGTCCACTAATTCAATTCTATTAAGCCTACCCATATCCGAAGTATTAATTGATACCTCATTGAAATCAAATACTGGTTGTCGCTCTTCAATACACCCAAGCAAGCTTAGGTTCAGCCCCAAGATCAAACCCGAAACTAATTTAGAAGGGGATTGAAGCTTTAAATTTTCTAATTTCAATTTTTTCAGTTAAAGATTATACCAAACCTAAGGTATTCAATTTAATTTGTCAAAGCCCAAACAAACCACCAACAAAAAAATCCCTCAGCGCTTTGCTGAAGGACTTTTGTTAAATCTTTTTAAGAAATAGATTAGTTTTGAGCAGTCAAAATAGTTCGCATTCTTCTATAAAATTCTCTTTCTTGAGTTGTACTTTCGTAAACAATATCTTCATTATGTGCTGAAGATATAAATCTTATATTAGATAAGTTGGCACTTACAAACGAACTTTGGTTTACGTTTAATGCTGTAATTGAAAGGTCGAAAATGGCAAAATTATCCTCGGTAACAGAAATATTTAAACCACTTAAATCAAAATTAACAGTTTGATTATCCATTGAAACATTACCAATTACAATATCTTGATTTATTTCTAATCTAAATTCTTGGATCTGAGTATCTTCAACTCTAATTTCAAACTCCATACTTTGAATATGACCATCAAGTGCAGCCCCATTTTCATCAGTATTTAAGCTTCCTGCCTGTAGTCTGAAATCTCCACTTACTAATTCATTTCTACCACCAGCTAAATCTCCATTAATGCGGCTCAATGAAGTTGTAATGTAACTTGGTTGATTTTGAACAGTAGCAACAACATTTTCTAATTCAAAAACTTGTCTTAGACCCGTAAGAGAATCTCTTATACTAATTTCCTCTAATCTTAATTCACAAGCAGATGGATCTACCATAAATTCAGGGCCATAGGTAATAGGATTAATTTGAAGTTCAAATCTCTCCGAGTTTCCTGCTTCAATTTCAAAATTAATACCTGTAAATTCTGGAAATATATTAAGATCAATAAAATTGTCATCTTCACTATAAAGAATACTAGATGAAAATTTAGAATTAAATCCGTCACAATTAAGTCTTATGCCTTCTACCTCTTGATGATTACAGTCTTCTGGAACAATTACTTCAACTGCTGTTTGTCTAAAAAAAGAACTTGAAGAAAATGCATTTCTTAACATGTTATCATAAATAGGAACAAACCCATTTGGATAAGCTTCAATTTCAACTCTACAAACTTCATCCTCAGGTTCAACAACTTCAGAATCAAGCTCAACACTAAAATCAAGTTCCATATCAGGTGCTTGAGCATCAACGTCAACCATTTCAAAATCAAGTTCCATATCAGGTGCTTGAGCATCAACGTCAACCATTTCAAAATCAAGTTCCATATCAGGGGCTTGAGCATCAACGTCAACGTCAACCATTTCAAAATCAAGTTCCATATCAGGAAGTTCAGCATCAGGTTCAACACTAAAATCAAGTTCCATATCAGGAAGCTCAGCATCAGGTTCAACACTAAAATCAAGTTCCATGTCTGACACATTAGCATCAGGTTCAGTAATTGCATCTACTGTATTAGCTTGATAATCAATTAATCTAGTTGTTGCATCTGCAATTTCTGTGATTCCAGCGTCAACTACTGTTTCACGACAGTCGTCTACATGGCATGGATCAATATCTGGTACTTTATTTTCAATACATCCTGAAAATAAAACAGTTGAAACAGCAAGATTTCTTATAAATGAATTTTTAAAAATATTCATAGTTTTTTGTTAAATCTAAAACAAGTATACAGTATAAGTAATATTTGTCAACGTGCTATTACAAAAGTGAAAATAATTTTTTTAATTTATTTCTAAGTTGATCAATAACTAATTCTTAAATTAAGAGGTTTTCAACAATCCACAAGTTTTGCACATTAATTGTTGAAAAGTGGAAAACTTTTTTTATATTTTGTTTAAGCCAAAAAATACCACTAACACTATCTATAGTCTGGATGTATAGCCATATATTTTTAATTAAGCATAATCGTTATGCACAAGTTTTGAACATGTTGATAAGTTGTTTAAAACCCTAAAGTTTTCAACATTATGAATTGAATTTATGTGCAAAACCATCTAATATAAAGAAAAAATGCTTAAAGATTTAAATCAAGTTTTATTTATTGTAGGGCCAACTGCCAGTGGAAAATCTGGATTAGCTATTCAAATTGCAAATCATTTGCAAGTTCAAAACATACCTACTTTGATAATCTCAGCTGATTCTCGACAAATTTATTTAGACTTGGACATCATTACCGCTAAAGAGCAAGCACGTCCCAAGCCTTTTCCAGAAAACCTAAAATTAAGTCCTTATAAAATTCAAGGAGTTGATCACTATATGTTAGATATTCTAAAGCCTACGGAAAGTTTTACGCTTTTTGATTTTAAAGAATTAGCCGAACAGATTATTCAAAAACACATTGGTAAAGCCAAAATCATAATTGCTGGGGGGACTGGACTATACGTTGATTGTCTAATCAACAACTACCAAATCCCTAAAAGCCAAACCGTTGACTCCAAAATTCGTCAGCAAATCGAACAAGATTATCAGGATTTACTTCAAAAACACTCTAAGCAAGAAGCTTGTTTAATGATGCATGATATCTTATCCCAAAAGGATCCTAAAAGAGCTGCTCAAATTGAACCTCAAAATATTTATACAATCTTAAGAGAGCTTGAAGTGATTCAACGGACAGGTAAAAACAAAATGCAACTTAGTAGCAAATCCAAACCAAGCTTTGATTTCCATATGATCTACATTAAACCTGAGCGATCAGACCTTTACGAAAAAATTAATCAAAGAGTCCTTCAAATGTTTAAAATGGGATTAGAAAAAGAAGCCCAAAATGTACTTACAAAGTATGATGCAAGCTTGCCTTCGATTTCCTCGATTGGCTACCCTGAGTTTCAAAGATATAAAAACAATGAGATTTCCAAAGAGGATTTAATTGCTCAAATTTCCCAAAATACTCGCAAATACGCCAAAAGACAATTTACCTGGTTTAACCGCTACACTTCAGAAGATTTCTGCCAAACCATCAATTCCCCACAAGAATTCCAAATATAGCCTTGCTTAATAAAATTTTATACCGTACCATAATTGTAGAAGAATTACAGTAAAATAATCGTCAATGTCGGAAAGGTCCTTACTAGGAAAAAAATGGAGAGTTCTCAACTCTGACCATTCTCTATCAATACTTGAAAAATTACTCATTAATCGAGGAGTAGAGTTAGAAGAAGATATCCAAAACTTCCTAAATCCAAATACAAATAAAATGCATGAACCAAGTCTACTTGGTGGAATGAATATTGCCGTGGAAAGAATTAAAAAAGCTATCCTTAATCAAGAGCGTATCATTATATTTGGTGATTATGATGTGGATGGAGTAACTGGAACCGCTATTTTGGTACTTGGACTTCAAGAAGTTGGAGCACAAATTTCATACAGACTTCCGTCTAGAACTGAAGATGGTTATGGATTAAACAAAAAGATTATTGATAATATTAAAGAATCAGGTACAAGCCTTTTAATAACGGTTGATACTGGGATTTCTTGTTACGATGAAGTTCAATACGCTAGAGATCAAGGAATTGATGTAATTATCACCGATCACCATACTGTTCCAGAAAATATTCCAAATGCTAATGTAATTTTGCACCCCAAACTTAAACATAGCTCTTATCCTTTTGAAGAACTAACTGGAGCTGGGGTTGCTTTTAAATTAATCCAAGGAGTTTTTAAAGATTATTATTCAGTAAATGAATACCCAGAAAAATATAGAAAATATTTAGACTTAGCAACTCTTGGAACTATTGCCGATTTAGGGGCTTTAAAAGGCGAAAACCGAATGATTGTACATGAAGGCCTAAAAATCTTACAGGATTCAAATTGGGATGGACTCCATCATTTATTAGAAATTTGTAATATTAATCCCGAAGAGGAAATCGAAACCAATCATGTTGGATTTAGAATTGCACCCCGAATCAACGCCGCAGGTCGCTTGGATTCACCTTATTATGCCTTAAAACTTTTCTTATCTAGTGGAGAGCTTTCCAAGAAATTTGCAGAAAAGCTTGAAAAAATAAATAAAGAAAGGCAGCGTCTAACTGAAGAAATTCTGGGAGAAGCTGAAAATATTATCAAAAAACAACTGAAAAGAGAAAAGATCTTAATTGCTTATCATCCAAATTGGAAATCTGGATTAGTTGGAATTATTGCTGGACGTCTAGCTTCTAATAATTCAATGCCGGTAATCATAATGGAGGAACGAAATGAATTTTATATTGGATCGGCCAGGGGACCTGATTACTTTAATTTGGTTGAAGCCCTAAAATCTTGTGAAAAATATTTAGAAAATTATGGAGGTCACTTTCAAGCCGCTGGATTTACCTTACCAAAAAAGAATCTTCCAAACTTTGTTCACGCTATGCAAGTTTATGCTCGAGAACACCTGGGGAATACTGATACTTCACCAAGTCTAGAAATCGATACTGAGCTTTCAAAAGGCCAAATTTCTTTAAACTTACTTGATCAAATCAATAAAGTAGCTCCATTTGGACACAAAAATCCACGACCGGTTTTCTTGCTAAAAGGTGCTTATTTAAAAGATCTTAAAAAGGTAGGACAAGACAAAACGCACCTATTAGGTAATCTTCGGATAGACAATAATGAGTTTAATTTTATTGGGTTTAAACTTGTTGAGAAGTTAAAAAATCAAATTCAAGAGTTCGACAGATTTGATGTAGCTTTTCATTTATCTAAAAACACTTACAAGGGAAACACAAAACTTCAATTACAAATAGTTGATTTAAAGAAAGCTTAGTTTGACATTTTTCTGAAAAGTTATAATACTAAGATCTCTTAATAAAGATTGATGATATTTGATAAACTTCAAGCTCAAAAAGCTTCCTCGGATTTTGACTTATTAAAAAAGCTTTTTCCTGAAATAAATACGCCACAACAAGAACTTAGATTTTTTCTTTTAGTTTGTCAGGAATATACCGCACAGTATCTTAGCCCAGTTTTTGAATATACTCATCAAAAATTAGACCAAAGTATTTTAGATAGAGTCATTAAGCTTGCTACAAAGTTTATTCCACAGCTTAAATATTCTCAAAATTTAATTTGGGATAATTTTCAAATCCTTGAGCAGTTTCAAAACTTAGACTTATACCCCGAAGAGATTGATAGTTTGAGTCTGGCATATTTTTTAAAGCAATTTAGCATTCTTTCTATGTTAGATTATTTTGAAGAACTTTATTTTCAAGTTGGAGTAGACCTACAAGTTGATTCTAAAATTATGAGTATACAAGATACAATTAAGCATAAATCTTTAAAAATCAGTTTAGAAAAAGAAATAGAATCAATCAGCAGTCAAAATAACCCCCACAATAATTTTCTAGATACTCTCGAAAGAAGTCTGGGGTTTAGCAATCAAGAAGTGTTAACCATACATCTTTTTGATGCCTCTTTGTTTTTTCAGCAAAAAATTATTTCAATTACAGAAAGCTTAAATTGCACAGATGCCTTAGAAGCCGTGTCAAAAACAATGTTAAGTGAATTAAATCAAACTTTGATTCATTTAGCAGCCAGGGTTTCATCTGAAGATCAATCCTTGATACCTAATTCTGAACTTGAATTTAACCAGCCTTTTTTAGGATTAAATAGAGATATGTATTATCTGATCTTAAAAGAATCCTCACTTTTTTACGGTGTTATTAGTATTTTAAACTCTGATTTTAATTATCAACTTATAGACTCTTTTTTTAAACCTTTAAGACAAGAAAAGAACCTAACAAAGTTATTATTAATATATGAAACTTTTAAACGAGAGCGTGTTTTTCAAAACGAATTTCTAGATAAAATTCTTTTAAAACACAAAACTAGCCTAATGATTAACCAAAATCACTGGAATTTTCAAAAGCAAGCAATCAGTGATAGTCAAATTTCCAAAGTTGTAGAATTATCTAATCATTTAGAAATATCAAATAATCTTGAAAATCAATTATTGTTAATTGTAAGGAAATATATTCAAGACCAGAAAACTACCTTTGAGTCGGCAATATCAAGTTTACCTACGGTTTTAAGTCTAGAATTAAAAGATTCAATTGATCAACATATACAGCTTCACTTGGGGGAGTTTCCTAACAGACAGCAGATTTCCAAAAACCAAAATCTAATTGAATTTAAAATAAGATCCTTAGGTATTAGCCTTCAAGATATGTCTAGAGTCTTTCAAATTTTAGATATTATTGAAGAAAGAACTCTATTAGAATTTCTTATTTCAAAAAAGGGCTTGAATTAAAACAAAAAAGGGCTTAGTATAATTTCTTGAAAAAATTCTCAAAGATTGATATAATATATAGATTTAAAGAAATTTTAAAAATGTTAGATTTTTCCCAAGCTATCCAAGCTTTTCAAAACAACCAAAATATATTGATTTTACCATCAACCCCAGTTGATGGAGATAGTATAGGTAGTGCCCTTGCACTATACGAAGTTTTTAAGAAGTTAGGTAAAAACGCAACTGTATGTGTAACCAGCCCAGTTCCAGATATTTTTAAATTCTTACCAGATGTTGATTCAATCTCAGAAACCGTAGATGTTTATGATGACTTTGTAATTGAACTACATTTAAAAGATCAAGATTTACAAGATATTCGTCACGAAATTGTAGACAATCACGTAAACATTTTTGTAACTCCCACTCAAGGAAAATTTTCAAAAGATCAAATTTCTTTCCCTGAACCTAAAAAACACTACGACTTAATTGTAACTGTAGACACAGCGGATTTAAAACAATTAGGATCTTTCTACGAACAACACAGTGAAATTTTTAGTGAAATTCCTTCGATTAACATCGATCACCACAAATCAAATACACAATTTGCATCTTTAAACTTAGTTGATACAAGCTATTGCTCAGCTTCACATATTCTTTATGAATTATTAAAAGCCATGCAAGCACCAATCGATGCAGATATTGCTACTTTATTACTTGCCGGAATTATTACCGACACTGGAAGCTTTCAAAATTCTAATACAACTCCAGCTTCATTCGATGCAGCCGCAGAGCTAGTTGATTTAGGAGGAAGACAGCAAGAAATTATTCAACACATATACAAAACAAAACAATTAAATTCCCTAAAACTTTGGGGAAAGATCCTTTCTAAAATCCAAGTTGATACAAGCCATAGAATGCTTTGGACTTCACTTACTCAAGATGATTTAAGTGAATTCGGAACAAATAACGATGCCAAAGGAGACATTGTTGATGAACTTTTATCTAACGCCGAAGAAGCAGACTTAGTCTTACTTTTAGAAGAAAGACCAGGCAACGTTCTTCATGGTTCAATC
Source organism: bacterium (assembly GCA_018662325.1). Taxonomy (GTDB): domain Bacteria; phylum Patescibacteriota; class Gracilibacteria; order UBA1369. The sequence continues at coordinate 176,530 of JABJGM010000007.1, forward strand.
AGAATCACTTCGGAAGATTTAGATGGAACAGTAATTGCTCAAAAATTTGGAGGTGGGGGACACGCCAAAGCTTGTGGATTCAATATCGAAAACGCCAGCGTTGAAAGCCACAGCCAAATAGTAGTACAAGCTTGTAAAGATTATATTGATACAATCAGACAAAACGCTGCCTCTAATCAAACAAATCCTGCTCCTGCAGCCACAGTTTTCCCTCAAGAAAGCATTGCTTCAGCTCCCTCACAAGAGGAAGCTCCAGTTCAAGAAGTAACTCCAGAAGTTACGCTAGAACCAGCAGCGCCAGTAGTTGAAGAAGCTCCAGTTCAGGAAGTAACCCCAGAAGTTACACCAGAACCAGCAGCCCCAGTAGTGCAAGAAGCTCCAGTTCAAGAAGTAACACCAGAAGTTAAACCAGAACCAGTAGTTCCAGTAGTAGAAGCTCCGGTTCAAGAAGTAACCCCAGAAGTTGCCCCAGAACCAGCTGCTCCAGTAGTGCAAGAAGCTCCAGTTCAAGAAGTAACCCCAGAAACAGTAGCGCAAGAAGCTCCAGTTCAAGAAGTAACCCCAGAAGTTACACCAGAGCCAATAGCTCCAGCGACTGAAGAAAATTTAGAGCAAGAACTTGATGAATTAATTGAAAACCAAGATATTAATGAAGACAGTCCAGAAAATCTAGAGGAAGTTGCTTCAGACTTGGAAGAAATTTTAAATGAAAATCCAGAATTAAAAGAACAATACGAAAATCAAGCTCCAAAAGTTTCGACACAAAAAGAAGACGTAGTTGTTAAAGACTTTAATGAAACAAATAAGCAAGATTTACAAAATTTTGATCAAGAGGTTTCAGCACTTGAAGCAGATGCTGATTTAGCTTCTACTGATTTTGAAGATTCTAAAACAAGTGTGTTTGATGAAGATGACCTTTTAAATGAGTTAGAGTCAGACGGGTTTGATGTTCCTGATGAAATCGAACCAGGTAAAGAAAATATGCAAAATATATCTGAGCCACAATTTGGAGAAAATCTTCAGGTTACAGACGAAATGATTGCAAAGGCAAATCAAAAATCTCAAAAAGAAAATCAAGAAGATAGAATTAAACAAGGAGTTAAAAACTTTATGTCTGCAGCTCCCAAAGCATCTCCAGCTGAACAATCGAAAGAACTTGCGCAAGACGAAGAAGATGATCTTCCACCACTTCCACAAATCCCTGACGATCTTTAGGATTGATTTTAAAAATACAACTCAAAGCACCCTTAAAATAGACGGGTGTTTTTTTAATAAAATCACCATATGCGTATAATATGTGTTGACAAACTTACGAAATACCCGTAAGGTTAATTCTTAAATCAATATTTTTAATCAAATCCAAAAATGAAAATAGAAAAATTAATAAGTTCATACACAAATCAAGAATCCAAGAAAAAATCGGTGAAAATAACGCATTCTGAGTTTGAAAACATACCTAATAAAAATAAAAAATTTATTCAAAAGTTAGTTAATAAAATTTTCAGAAGTGATTTTGATATTTTTAGATACTTATTCGATGAAAAAATAGTAATCTTTTTAAGAATTCTAGAACAAGAGCTAGAAGCAATTTCATGTATAGACGAAGAATTAAAATTACTAATTAGTGAATCTAACCAAGAAATCTTAAACTCAATATCTTATGAAGTACTCACTCAAGCTGATCAAGACTGGTTAATCAAAATAGGATTTACCGCAAAAGACATTTTAAAATTAGCAGAAGAATACAATTTAATTACAGTTCATAAAGAAGTTTCAGAAAACCTAGATAGATATCGGATGATTTTAGGAGAGTATAAAAACATTGTAAAAATTTTAAAATTCAAACAAGGACTTCAAAAACTAATAAGAATCAAAGAATTTCACTCTACCTACTATAGTAGTGAAGTAGATTTTAACGGATACCACCTATCCCAGATAGTAAGAAATGCAGGCTGGGAAGAGAAGTTAGAGTATTTTGAAAACCCAGAGAATTTAGAAAGGTTAACGAAAGCCGGATTTAACGGATACCACCTATCCCAGATAGTAGTAAATGCAGGCTGGGAAGAGAAGTTAAAGTATTTTGAGGCTGAAGAGAATTTAGAAAGGTTAACGAAAGCCGGATTTAACGGATACCACCTATCCCAGATAGTAGTAAATGCAGGCTGGGAAGAGAAGTTAAAGTATTTTGAGG
>JABJGM010000010.1 GCA_018662325.1 bacterium
CCTCCAAATTTGATATCTTCTTGATACATATATTGTTCAATCAAAGAATGACCAGTTTTGTATCTAACTGGAATTCCACCATTATCTTTAATATCATTCTCTAGTACTTTGGAACACTTAGCATCAAAAACAACTTTACTTCCAGGGTTACGACTCAAAAAGTCACGAGCAAATATAGCAACTAAAAAGTCTAAAGTGTAAAATTTTCCATTTTCATCCACAGCTCCAACTCTATCAGCATCACCATCAAAACCAATACCAAAATCCGCTCCTACTTCAATCACTTTCTGAGATAAAGCTATCATATCTTTAGCATATTGTGGATTTGGAGCTTTATTTGGAAAAGTACCATCAACTTCATCATAAAGCTTAACTATTTCAATATTTGGATTCACAAACATTTGATCTAAAAATGGGCCTAAAACAGCATTAGCAGTATCAACAACAATTTTAATTTTTTTATGGATAGTAACTTTGGAATTTATATACTCAAAATAACGATCTGAAATATCAATTTCATTGTATTCACCTTCACCCACAAGAAAATCTTGATCTTGAATCATTTTTTTCATGATTTGCAAATCTTCACCAAAAATTGAATGAGCATTATTTCCCACCACCTTAAATCCATTATAAACATATGGATTATGAGAAGCAGTAACGCAAACTCCGCAATCAAACTCATCCTGAGACGAGGCAAAATAAAGCATTGGAGAAGGACAAACTTCAATATTAGTCACATTTATACCAGTAGATAATGCTCCTTTTATAAACTGATCCTGAAACTCTTTAGATGTAAGTCTAACATCTCTTCCACAAACTAGTGACTTCGAACCTTTTTTTAATAAAAAACTAGCACAAGCTTTACCAAAGTGTAATGCAAACTCCGCATCCATTTCTATCTCATTACCCATAGCTTTACCACGGATATCATAAGTTCTAAAAATTTTTTCAGAAAACATAAATAATTTATTAATAATACTTCAAAGCTTTTTTAGCCTCTAAATTTTGTGTTCTTTCTTTTAAAACAGCTCGTTTATCATGAGATTTTCGTCCTCGAACAAGTCCTAAATTAACTTTAACAAGTCCTTTTTTAAAATATAAACTTAAAGGAACAAGTGTTAACCCTGCTGTGTTTAATTTATTCTCAAGTTTTACAATTTCTTTTTTATTCAACAATAAAAGTCTTTCTCTTGTTTCATCATAGCTTTTATTATCAGCAAATTTATAAGGAGAAATATGCAAATATTTTAAAACTACCTTATCCTCCATAATTAAAGCATAAGAACTTTTAAAAGAAACACGAGCTTGTCTTAAAGACTTAACCTCTGCACCAGTTAAAATAATACCTGCTTCAATTTCTTCTAAGATATCAAAGTCAAATCTAGCCTTTTTATTACTTGCAATTACTTTCATAAAGAAATTTATATACTGAAATTTTACGTAGATTTGTATAAAATAGCAAACTTGAGTATTGACAAAATCTTTCAGTTGAATTATAATAGTTAGATTTAAACATTTCAAATGAAGTTTTACAAAATCAAAGCTAAGATTAAAAATTTTGCAGAGAACTATGGAGTTTTTTTAGTATCAATGTTTATTTTACTATTAAGCTTTACTATTTCAGCAACCTTAACATAATAATTTAACCTTTATAAAATGCATAAAGACATTCAACTACCAAGTCACATTAGAAGATTTGAAGAAACTACTTTAATTCTACAAATTACCAATTACCATTCAAGAGTATTCCTAGGACACTCTAACCATTTAAAAATTATGGACAACTGGATTTGCCAAGAATTAGAAGAAAATCATTATTCAGATAATGAAGGTCACTCTAAAACTGATCATTTTAATGGATATGCAAATACCTCCAGAGAAAACAATCACAATAAAGAACATGATGAAAAACACTATTGTAATTTCCTAGCTGAAAAAATTAACTTTCATTACAACCAAGGAACTTTCGATAAACTAATTTTATTTCTTCCGGCTCATATGCATAAAACCCTAGAGAAAAAATTAGACCAACATGTCTTAAACAACATTCAATTTATGAATGGAACATTCAACTATGATTCCCCTCTCCAATTAATTGAAAGACTTTACGTACTAAAATAAAAATAAGCCCACACGGGCTTTTTTTTTAATCAAATTTACCAACTAAAAATTAACCAAGTCTTGTTCATTGACTTACATTTCTTAAATGAAACAAAACCACACTTGCAGCCACTGATACATTTAAAGACTCTTTTTCACCCTTCATCGGTATAAAAACATGCTTTGAATATTCATCCAAAACACTTTGATCAACCCCTGAAACTTCGTTACCTAAAACTAATGCTGAATTTTCCCAATCAAACTTTGAGTAATCAAAATAATTTTTTGCTTTTTGACTTAACTCCAAACAAAATATATCTACTCCTTTCTGACTAAGACTTTTTAAACACTCCTGTGTTGACTCAAACCTTTCAAATTCCACAGTGTTTTCGGCCCCTAAACTAACCTTCGTAAGCTTTTTTAATTCTAAACCATATTTATCTTTAGGACCTGGCGTGTATCCACATAAGCAAATTCTAATTTCTTTGGCACCCAAAGCATCACAAACTCTAAACAAAGTCCCAACATTATGGCTTGAGCGAATATTATCCAAAACTAAATACATATTTAAAATTAAATTCTTTTTCTACTAGCATAAACTATAACTTCTTTTGCAAAAATTATACAAGATTCAAAGCAAAAAAAAAGCTCCAACTTATTGGAGCAACATATTTATTCATCACAGTGTGTAATATTCGTTGTAGTACCAGTAGTAGAATATACTTTAATCCAATATCTATCATTTCTATTTCTAATTTCATAGACATTCCGTGTAACAACATCCTCTAAAAAATGGGATTCAGTAAACACTTGATTTGAATGTAAATGAGAAGTAATAAAATTAAAACCTGTAAATACGTAACAACCATTGGCTATTATTTCTTCTCGTAATTCAGGCATGACAGCTGAATATTCAACATCAATATTTGAAAATTGAGTAGGGCAAACCTCACTAAATTCAATAGATCCGTCATTTAATCCATGAAAAAATCTTTGAAATATTGACCTTAAACTCATTTCTTGTCTCGGAAAATTAACAAAGCAAGTTGGATATGAATTATTTACCATAATTAGATCCGGATCATTAAAATCCTCTACTGAATTTTCAGGCAACATAGCATCAACTTCTACAGCTTGGTCTTCAACTAGAGGCATTTGGTCTTCCACAGGTACACCTTGGTCTGCAGAATTCATCATTTCTCCCATATCTGCATCATCTACACCTTGGTCTGCAGAATTCATCATTTCTCCCATATCTGCATCATCTACACCTTGATCCTCGGGGTTCATCATTCCTCCTGCATCTAGAACAGGAACACCTTGATCCTCAAAATTCATCATTTCTCCAATTTCTGCATCTGATAAATTATGATCTAAAGATATATTTAAATCAAATCCATCATCAAGACCTGGTCTCAAAGGTAGATCACCTTTTTCACACAATCTAATTACATCAGTATAATCACAGATATATTGCGGATCACCTAAACAGTTTTCGTATTTAGCAAAAGCAGTCTTACAACTTTCATCTCCCTGTGGTGGAGAAGTTGGATCAATATCTTCACAAGCTACTAACGAAGTTACAGCTAAGATCCTTAAAGTTATTCCCCGAAGTAAATTTAAAAACTTTCTGGATGGTTTTTGGCATGTAAGCTTTAACAGTGGTTTCATAAATATTTAATTAGACATATCTAGAGACTGAGTTTGAACAGGAAACATATCACTTGAAAAATTAGCACTTCTTATACAATCTTGATAAGTTTCAATCAAAGATTCACATATATTATTGACTTGTTCAAAACTAGTATTACAATCAGTTTCGTCTGGAACATTTTGATCAACAGAATAATCAAGAATGGCTGAATCAAGCGATGTAGTATCTTGATTCAAATCCATGTCACCAGAATTATTTGGATTGTAACAATATTGTGAAAAACAATCATCAAGAGCTGTTTTAATCTCAGTTATCTGGTCACAAAAAACAGTTCGAGATACAACACCAGGATGCCCGGTAGTAAGAGAGTCACATCCGATACTCAAATTGAGTGCAGATAACAAAAGTGTATTTTGAATAATTCTTTGCATTTTTAAACATAATTTTACTATCAAGCGAACTATAGCATTTTTCTTCAGAAAGTCAAATTCATTTAAAAAAACTTAAAACCTCAATGAGTTTTTTTTGAGCAGAATTTAAATTCAAAACACTACCTTTCCAACTTTGTAGACATCTAGTCTGAAGAGCTCTTCCAAATGAATAACTACTTAAAACAGTAAAATTGAAATCATCCTTATATTTATTTAATAATTTTAATGTTTCAATAGCTTCTGAATCCTTAATACCTCCGCTTATAAAAGCAATACCACCTAAATTTTCAGGAAGCACACTCTTAAAATTTTGAATCGTATCTTTTGCAGTTACTTGAGGATCTACTTGAATATCCAAACCTTGCCTAACAAAACTTGGCTTTAAAATAATTTCCTCCATATCAACACCACAATCTCTTAGTTTTTCAAAAACAATTTTTAATACAAAACTTGAAACTTCTTTGATTTTATTAGAATCAAAATTTCCTTTTAGTAAAATCTCTGGCTCAACAATGGGCACCAAACCATTTTGAGTACACTTTAAAGCATAATCAGCAAGAATCTCTGCATTTTTTTCTATATTTTCTTTTGTTGGAGTATTATCTGAAATAATAAATAAAGCCCTCCACTTAGCAAAACTTGCTCCGTTTTCAACATAGTACTTAATCTTTTCATCTAAATTTTCAGTAGGATTACAAAGCTTTTGATTATCTGGAGTATCACTTAATCCTGAATCAAGTTTAATACCAACTAAAATGTTTTTCTCTAATAGCAAATCAATTAAACGAGAATTATCATCAAGTATTTGATCAAAAGTTTCACTATAAGTAATTACACCTGAAATATAATCTTCAAGATTTGGAGTTGAAAATAAAAGTTTACGATATTCGGTTCTATTTTCTTGAGTGTTTTCAACATCTATCATATCAAAACGCTTTTTAATTGTGCCAATACCTTCATCAGCCGCTAAAACTCCTTTAGGGAAATCACATAATTTTTTTACAATTTTTTTAAGAGTCATTTAACTTTTTATTATATATTTGAAGTATACAAGATTCATGAAGCTTGAAAAAGATCAAATAAAATATATAATACAACAAAATGACAAAAACATGAGAAAAAAAATAATCGTACTTGGAGGATCAGGACTAATTGGAAGAAATTTAATTCCCAAATTACTAATCGAAGGATTTGAAGTCTTAAATATAGATCTACACAAACTGGAGTTCAAGGACCAAAATTATAAATTCAAAAAACTAAATTTATTAAAGAGTAATCTTAATGCTGATTTGATTAAAGATGCAAAAGCTGTAATTAACTTAATTGGACATCCAATTAATAAAAGATGGACGGACAAAAATAAAAAGTTAATCTATAATAGTCGAGTAATAAGTAATCAAAAAATAGTAAATACTATAGAAAAATCTGAAAAAAAACCACATGTTTTAATTTCAGCAAGTGGTATTTCCGTTTACAAGAAAAACTCAAGAAAAAACACTGAGAACTCACCAACTGATGATAGGTTTATTGCTAATTTAGTAAAAGACTGGGAAGAACCTGTTCTAAAATGCAGCGGTACTAGAAACATATGTTTTAGACAAGCTTACGTATTTGCAAAAGGTGGTGGTTTATTTGAAACAATTATAAAACCTTACAAATTCCTAGTATCACTTCAAATATTTAAGGAAAAACAAATTATACCTTTTATACATATCGAAGACTTATGTGAAATTTACATTCAAGCAATAAAAAACCAAGAATACAAAGGTATAATAAACGCTGTAAGTCCAGAAAAATTAACTTCGTCTGAAATTTTTAAATTGATAGAAAGAGCAAAGCATCCATTTTTTCATATTCGGATTCCACACATAATTTTAAAATTAATTTTCAGTGATTTTGCAGAAGAAATAAATACTAGCATAGATGTTAAACCTCAAAAACTAGAGCATTTAAAGTTTAAATTTAAATATTCACATCCAAGCACATGTATTTTAAATCTAATAAATAAAGAATGAGCATCCGAAGTTTTTCGAGTGAATTAAAGCATAATCTTAGTCAAACTTATGATATCTTTAATGATTTAAAAATAATTAAAAGTAATGGTGTTTGCAAAGGAGCATATAACCAATTTGAAAGACTACCAAGTTGTGATCAGATTCAAAAAGTATTTAGAAGACAAATAAGGTTCATCAGACACTCTCTTCAAGAGTTTTCTTTTCCAGATCTTTTGATAACACCACTAGGAAAACCCCTAGAAGAAATTATAAATTTAGTTAACACAAAAGAAAACCTAAATCTAGAAACAAGATTTAGTATTAAAACATTCAATGATTTAAATCGAAAAATATACTACTATCCAAGTTACAACAATTTAAAACCGATACATAACAACACTAAATTAGATATTATTAATGAGATAGAAGGTGTGTTTGAAATTTCTATTTTAAATAAAGAACCTAACAAATACTGTGCAAAATCTCCTTATGAAATCCACTCAAATTCGCTTCAAAATAATAAGATAAACCTCACACTTGAAGATTTTATATGTATTTATGCTAGAGAGAAGTATCTGCAAAATTCAAGTATTGATTTTAAAACTCCAACACTAATAACTAACTCACACATTGAGATAACAAACGAATTCTTTATATGTTATGAAAATCAAAAAAAAGATTTAATAATTAACACTGTACACATGTATAACCAGATTGATTATGATTTTCAATGTTTTAATAAATTAATTCTTTAAACCAATTTCAATTAACCTTTGGTTTAAAAAGTCTCCAGCTAAAATAGAATCAAAGCTTTGTATATGAAATTTTTCTTTCAAATCAGAATGAACTCCAAGTGGCATGTTATATGACGGATGTAAAAAAAATGGAGCCGAAAGTCTTGATCCATAAAAATCATTTGGACATATAACTCTATGCATTGTTGAGGGCAAATAATTACCTGTCATCAATGAAAGCATATCACCCACATTCATCGCAAGCTCACCTGGCTTAGCAACATAATCTAACCAACGATTTTCACTATAAATTTGTAACCCTTGCTGAGTTGAACCAATCAACAATGTAATTAAATTTATATCAGTATGAGCCTCTGCCCACTTAGGTAGATCATAAAACGAGTCATTGGAAATCAGTTTCAAATCATTATAAGAAAAATAATTCAAGATTCTCATAATAGAATTACCATAATCAGTATATGTTTGAAAGAACTCAAAGTTTATCCCGAGCCCAAGGCTAATAACCTCTAACACCTGCATGGAAACCGTGTTTAAAACATTGTAAATCTTTTTCATTTTAAGTTCAAAATCAGGGAAATCAACCAGAGATGGATTCTCATAGTATCCTAATTCCTTAGTATAAGATGCTTTTGGTGGCCGACCATATTGATAAAACTCTTTTAAATCAGGTATCTCAGAACCTTGGGCTGTCTCAACTAATGGCTTAGTATAACCTCTTTGTCCAAAAATATCAGGAAAATAATATCTATCTTTGATAACATTTGAAGAGCTAAAAAAACTATCTGCTTCAGAATACAAAGAACTTTCTAATTCAGAATTAAAAATCGTATCCTTTATAATGGCAAACCCATACTCTCTTAACCCTTGAATAAAATTATCTGCTATATCTTTTTTTTTAATAGTAATAGCAGATTGAAATTCAGCTATACTTAAATATCTTAAATGCGAATTCATATTTAAAATTAAATCATTGTATGATTTTAAATTATCATATTGAAACTCAGATTCAATTAAGTATAATTGACGTATACATTAATATCTGAATAATTTAAATGACAATCAACATAGTTCTAACCGGTCCACCATCAGCAGGAAAAACAACTACTTTTCAAAATTTAAAGAAGAAAATTAAAAATGTTAACTTTTGTAAAGAAATATCAAGAGAAATAATAAAAGAATCCCTAGAGACAGGCTCTGATATTTTACCATGGAAAAACGCACAGGAATTTGATCGTAGAGTCGTAAGCTCACGTAATAAAGATTATCTAAATCAAAAAAATTTATTAGAAACAAGACAAGGACTAAAAATAAAAATTTATGACAGGTCTCCAATAGACACGTACGCATATTCTAAAAAATTTGAATGTATAGAAACTAACACAGTAAAAATTTGTAAATCACTACATTATGATTTGATTTTCTTCTTTCCATTTGAAAAAGAGATATACACCCAGGACGATGAAAGAAAAGAGTCTATACAGCTAGCCATCGATCTAGAAAAACATTTGATGGAGAGTTATATCGAATTTGACAATGAACTAATAACTGTAAATTTTGATACAATTGAAAACAGATCTAATTTTATAATACAAGAGATAGAAGGAAGGCTAAATCTAGAATTAGATAGGTAGATAAATTAAGTCCTTAAATTTTTCACAAACTTTCTCATTAGAATCTAAGTCTTTAAAGCATTTATTAACCATTAATGAATATTTTTGGTTCGCAAAAATAGATTCAAAGTCTTTAAACCCACAGTTATAAAGCTCTTTTTCTAATTCAAGACCCAAATAATTCAAAGGAATTACATCACCTAGAAAACTATCTCCTAAATAAACTTTATATACAAACATAGTCTTATTCATTTCATTAAGATCAACAGAACAACTTTCTAAAAAAACTGTGGAGTCAATTAAATTTTTGGCAAAAGTAATCTGAGAAGAAATCAACCTATCTTCCAAGGCTGAAAAAGCTTGATCAAAAGTATCTTTCAAATCCGGAAAGCTGGATTCAGTTAAGCTATTATATTCGTTTAATCTCTCATTAATTTCATTTTGCTGATTTAGAATCCTTGACTCTAAGGCATCAATAGTTTTCTGTTGTTTATAATTAGAGCTAAGAGCTAAAAAAAGACTTAAACAAAGAGTAATCAAAAAGATAACAGTATTTCTTACTTGATATTCTTTTATCTCATAAAAGAAATTATAAATATTTCTAAAAATTTTCATTGGTAATCTAGTTATAGTCTAAAATAAATTCTGTTTTAACTGAATTGAGAATAAAACAATTATCTTTAGTAAAGTTTATTAATTTTAAAAATTTTTCAGTATCATCGGTAGTATACTCAAATTTAAGAGAAACAACTTTTACAAAAGGTTTCGAATTTTCTCCTCTGTCAATCAAAGATGTTGCACTAATATTCTTAAAAGAAAAAATTAAACCGACATCACCTGCTAATTTTAAAAAAGTAGTAAAAAAACAAGAGATCATTGAGAACATATAATAATCTTCAGGAGATAAAGCTCGAGCTTGTCCGTTAAACTCTTTTGGTATATCACATCGTAAATTAGTAGAATTAAAATTAGCTATAATTAAATTATTAGCAGAAAAATCTTCAATACTTAATTTAAATTCTACTGGGTAATGAAACATATTTATTTATTATAATAATTTTGATGGTAATCCTCTGCCTCATAAAATTTTTTAAAAGGAAGAATTTCTGTTACAATTTTTGCTTTCAAAGAATTTTGTATTTCATTTTTAATATTTTTAAGAATTTCAAATTCATCAATAGTTTCATAAAAAGCAATTGAGCGATAATTAGTACCGATATTAGGGCCTTGTCCATTTATTTGGCATGGATTATGCATATGAAAGAAAAATTCACTTAAAGAGCTAAAAGAAACTTTCTGGTTATTATATATCACCTTTACAGTTTCTGCGTGACCTGTATTGCCTTGGCAAACTTGCTTGTAAGAAGGATTCAAAGTATTCCCAGCACTATAACCAGAAATAGCTTCTATCACACCATCTAAATTTTGGAATTTATTTTCTACACTCCAAAAGCATCCAGCGGCAAAATATGCATTTTTTATCATATAAAAACGTTACAAGAAAATTATAACATTTTTTTATTAGCAATTAAACTATCAATAAAAACTTCAGCAATATTAATTCCCGTCATATTTTGAGTCATAGCAAAATTACATGGTGAATTCTTTTCACAGGCTAAAAAAGAACCATCATTACCAAATAAAATATCGTAACCAGAAAAATTGGCAACTAATATAGAATCAATTTTGGAAACATAATCTTTTACATCTTGCTCAAATTCATAATTTTTTCTTTTTCTAATAGAGTTATCACCTACGTTTGAACGAAAATCATCACCAACTATATTTAAGTGCCCCGCAACAAATTTCTTATCAACGGTAATGTATCTCCCTTGAGAATGATGAGGATAAAACTCTTTAAATGAGTAATTATAATTCTCAACATCAAATAAATTTATCATATGTTTAAGTTGCTCAATATTATCAACTTTAAAAACACCTTCCCCTTTAGATAAACCAGATCTTTTCAAAACGATAGGAAAATCACCTAAGTGATCAACAATTGATTCTAAAGAAAGGTCATAAAGCTTAAAAAATTTTTTAGAAATTGTTTTTAACCCACGTAAACCTAATCGTATCAAATTTAAATCAAACTTAATATCATTAGAAAAAAATGTAAAAATATTATCAAATTCACTTATTGTATTATGACTTAATGTCTCTACTAACTTATGTCGTGTAGAATATCCTAACCTAATTAAATAATGTGGAAAAGAATTCAAAGATTTAATTTTTAATCTATCATCTAAATCAAAAAAAGAAATTGGTACGAACTGGAGACCCTTATTTTCAGCTGCTTTTTTAAAAAGATCTAACCTCTCCTCATAACCATATGTAGTAGGATTGTAAACAATAATTAATTTCATAAAGATTCTAAATTAATAATTTTACGGAAATCGTTTAAATCAGCAATTTCAATAAATAAAGTATTTATTCCAAAATTAAAACTAGAGAAAAAATACTCATTTTGAGTTTTCACCATCTTAAAGGTAATAACACCAACGGGAAGTTGCTTAGATAGAACATTTAAACTATTTAAAATATCTTTATCAAGATTAGACTCTAAAATGATTTTATTTGCATTATAAACATACAAAAGCTTTTTATCTTTAAAAACACATTCTAAAAAATCATCTTCATTATGATTTTGACTTAAATAAAAACCAGAATCTAATTCAAAAAACTGTGAATAGAAAAGATCAAATGATTTACGATCAATAGCAACCAATTTTTCGTCTTGATCATCATAAGATTTAAAAATAATTGGAAAGCCATTTAATAATTCGATAGTATGTTCAACTGATCTATTATAAATCATAATTTCATGACTAGTTATTTTCTTTACATTTTTCAAATCTAATAAATCAAAAAATTTTCCAGAGTATTTAAAATGAAAATAAGATCTAAACAAAAACTTTAGATCAAAACATGTTATGGAAGATGAAGAAACCAAAAAAGTTATAAGCTCATGAGATTTAACAGTATTACATAAATCCAATACGTAAATTTTTCTATTCAAAAAATATTTTTGTAAATCAAAAACATTCAATGGATCATCTATATTTATTAACTTAAAATCATTAAAGAAGTTTTTAAGTTTATTTAATAAAAAATCTGAAAAATTTTGATTTGAAACAAAAATTACAAGTTGCATAAAGTTTGATTAACAATAGTTAATATAATTTCAAATTTTATAAAAGCAAGTTATTTAGATTGACGAGCAACAAGATTTAAATAATTAAATATAGTTTGCATTCCAATATTCATATTAAACAATCCAAAACTTTCATTTGGAGAATGAATATTATCCTCTTCCAATCCAAATCCCAAAAATATAGTTTCTTTGTTTAAATGGGATTTAATCATAGAAGCAACTGGTATCGAACCTCCACACATAACAGGTAAACATTTAACACCAAAAGATTCTTCCATAGCTCTAGCGGCAAAAAGATAATAAGGAGAATTTAAATTTGTAGCATAAGCAGCCCCGGAATTTTCGGTAAAATCAAATTCTATATCTAAAGTATCAGGAGCTATAGATTTAATATAGCTAACAATTTGTGATTGAACCTTATCTGGATCTTGATTGGCCACTAATCTAAACGTAAATTTAGCTGAAGCTTGATTTGGAATAATAGTTTTCATTCCTTCTCCCTGATAACCTCCTGTAATTCCAACTACGTCAAAAGTAGGTCTAATTGAAGCTCCTTCATAAGCAGAAAAATTAGGCTCTGACAATAGCTTCTTAACTTGAAATTCAGAACAGACCTGATCATCAGATGGCATTTTTGAAAAAACTTGATTAAACTCATTTCTTTCAGATTCCGTATAATCTAAAACATCATTATAAAAACCTGGGATTAGAATTTTTCCATCAGAATCCTTCACCTTTGCAATAATATGCGACAAGACATTGATTGGATTATCCATCATACCACCATACACTCCAGAGTGAACATCTACCTTTGGCCCTTTCACTGTAATCTCCATTGAAGTCATACCACGAACTCCTGCTGTGATAGAAGGCTGGTGATTTGATATAATTGAAGTATCACTAATTAAAATAAAATCAGAATCAAGCATAGACTTATTATCTATAATAAAGTCTTCAAGATTAGTAGAACCTATTTCTTCCTCACCTTCTAAAAATATTTTTATATTCAATGGCCAAGAATCATTTTTAAACATGTATTCTAAAACTTTCATATGCATAAACACCTGTCCTTTATCATCAGCAGCGCCACGTGCATACACTTTTTGGTTTTTAACTATCATTTCAAAAGGGTCAGAATCCCAACCATCCTCTTTAAAAGCAGGCTGAACATCATAGTGCCCATAAATTAATACAGTTGGAAGATTTTCATCTATGATTTTCTCCGCATATAAAACTGGATTCCCTTTTGTCTCAATTAATTTAGAATCCATACTAATTGACTGGAAAAAATTAAATAAATAATTGGCACAATCTAAACATTCTTTCTTAAATACCGAATCAGCTGAAATAGATTTAAAAGCTAAAAACTCTGAAAGTTCTTTTAAAAAAGAAACTTGGTTCTGATTAATATAATCCTTCATTTTGATAAATTAAAACTATTTAAGCTTAAAATTTTTTAAATTAAATTTCAACCTTTTTATCTTTTTACCTAAATTAAGATACTTCATCTCAAATACAGTTTTAAAGTCATAAGAAATTGGATATTCATTAACAAAAGTAAAATCTGTAAAATTCAAATTATACTTATTTATCTGAAACAAAGTGTAATTATACATCAGCACAGAATCTGTTTTCAGATAAACATATCCACTATCAGTAAGAAGTGATTTATAGATATTTAAACAAAAATCAAAAGTTAACCTTTTTTTTATACCAGAAAGCTTTGAATGAGGATCCGGAAATGTAATCCAAATTTCATCAAATTTAATATTTTTCAAATGGTCTTTTAGAAAAACAACAGGACAACGAAAAAAATAAAGATTTTTTAAACCTTCTTGGATTCCAATATTAGCACCCTTAAAAATTCTATCCAATTTAACATCTATACCTAAAACAAAAGTATCTGGATTGTTCTTAGCATACTCTAAAGAAAACAATCCATGCCCACAACCAATTTCTAGAATCTTTTTCTTATATCCTTTAGCAAATTTAAAGTCAGATAGCTTTTCAAGCGCATAAACATTATCAAACTCTAAAGCTTCTTTAAATCTAATTAACTTTTTTCTAGCCATCTTTTTTTATAAAATTACACCCTGAGCTTAAAAAAGGCAATAAAAAAAGCCCAGCATTAGCTGGGCTTAAAAACATTTAACAATTAGTTAAAAACTTCACTATTAGTAGTTACATCTCTTAAGTATTTAAAGATAGCAACTGCAACTTCTCCACGAGTCATTGGAGAATTAAAATCAACAGAAGCTTGAGATCCACTTCTTGATTCTAATAAATTGAATTTTTCAACAACATAGAAAAACTCTGGTCCCCAAACTGAACCATCAGTAGGAACTAAAGATTGATCTTGTGATTTTAAGAAATCAATTTGATCTGTAGATAATCCTGTTGGATTAGCACTTAATAACATCTTAAAGAATTCACCAGTTGAAACAGTATTAGCTGGTTTATAAGTACCATCCGTGTAACCATTAATTACACCTGTTCTATTAGCTACAGTTACAAATTCTGTATACCATTCACCAGCTGGAACACCAGGAAATTTTTGAACAAATGATTCCATATTAAATTGAGCCATAACATTTTCAACATTCATGAATTTAGAAACCATTAAGAATTTAGCAGCTTCTGCTCTATTTACTTCTTTATCTGTTCTAAAAGTTCCATCTGGATATCCACCAATAATATTATTAGCTTTAAGACAATGAGCAGCTAAACTTTCAATATTTGTTGCGTCATAAGCTAAGTCATTAAAAGTTCCATCAGCTACTGGATTATAATTTCTTTGACATACAGTAAAATCAAATTCTGGAATTTCATATTCATATGAATAATCCCAAACATTATTTATTTCTTCAACCAAATTTTCTTCAACTTCTTGTTCTACATTTGCAAATTCTTCAACTTGATCTTGAGGAAGTTCTGTTGCTTCATAAATAACATCTTCAACAGTAGTAGGAGTTTCTTCTTGTACTTCTTCTGGTAATTCAGCGTCAGCATAAGTAGTTAATGTTTCTTCAGCATATTGAGCTTGTTCTTCTACAGCTTCCATTTCATTTTCTTCATTTTGCTCAACTTCTTGAACTATAGAACGAGAAACTTCAGGAATTTCAGTCCATCTTACTCTTTTAGCTAAATCAGCAAGTAAAGCATAATCATAAACTACATCAAAAATTCCTTGAGCAGCTCTATCTAAATTATAATCGTTTAATTTATTAGGAGTAGCATCTGCTTTTACAGATAAAGAATTTCTTAATTCTAAGAAAATAGATTTAAAAACAGGCCATTTACGCGGATATCTATCTTGTATCTCATCTATCAAACTATCTCTAGATTCTAATATTCTATCGTATACCTTTTCAACTTTTTCATCATTCAACCTAGGTAAAACTTGAATTAATTCACGAGTTTTAAGAAATGACTTATTTAAAGCAGGACGAATAATACCAGCTTCTCTTCCACTAACATCAGAATTAACGCTAACATCAAACTTAACTTTGATTTTGTTTTCTTGTAGCTTATTTCTATTATATTTATTTCTTGAAGAATCAGCTTGATTATCCTCATTCACTTGGTCTTCAACAACAGGGTTATTGAAATAATCACAAAATCTAGAGTAATTTGAAGAACTCATTGTGTGAGATTTCGAATTATATTCGTAAACAACTCTTGATGTAGCGTTCAAAGGTGAAAAAGTTCTTAAAGTAAATTTCTTTAAGTTTCCATTTTCACAAAATTGACGGAAAAATTCATTAGCAGGATCTGAGTCATTATAAGAAAGTGAAACTTCACTGTAAGATTTAGGTTTAAAAACCAAATAATCCTTAGTAACACCAGATTTGTCGTAATGGTAATAATCAGTATCAGACTTAGCTAAATAATTAGTTGCATCTTGATAATAATCTTCCCAGTAATCAACATCATTATATCGACCGTAATGACTACCACTTCCAATTTCAACTAAATACATAAAATCATCCTCTAAACCTTTTAATTGATAATTATTATTAGGAATATTAGAAACAGACATTCTTAACTTAGAGCTATTTGAAGAGAAAAATACTCTTGGAACATTAGTTTTTCTTAAAGTTGAAAATTTATATTCATTTGATGCATTATCAGTTGCTGGCTCTTGCTCTTGAACTTGAGTTTGAACTGGCTCTTGAGTTTGAACTGGCTCTTGAGTTTGAACTGGTTCTTGAGTTTGAACTGGTTCTTGAGTTTGAACTGGTTCTTGAGTTTGAACTGGCTCTTGAGTTTGAACTGGCTCTTGAGTTTGAACTGGTTCTTGAGTTTGAACTGGTTCTTGAGCTTGAGCTGGAGTTGCAGTAGGTGAATAAGCATCTACAGAATCACAGAATCTTGAATGAGTTGAAGAACTCATAGTGTGAGATTTTGACTCATATTCATATACCATATTTTCATTAGTACCAGCCGGAGAGAATGGTCTTAGAGTAAATTTTTTAAGGTTACCATTTTCACAAAATTGTTTAAAAAACTCATTAGCTTGACTTGAATCAGTGTGATTCAAAGAAATTTCATCATAAGTTCCAGGTTTGAAAACTAAATAATCTCTAGTTACACCAGTTTGATCATAATGATAATACTCATTATTAGAATTCATTAAATGATTTGCAGCATCTTGATAATAATCTTCCCAGTAATCACTGTCATTGTATCGGCCATAATGACTTCCACTTCCAATTTCAAGAAGATACATGAAATCATCTTCGAAACCTTTTAGTTGATAATTGTTATTTGGAATACCATTTACTGCAAGCCTTAAATGTGAGCTTGTAGATGATATAAACGGATTTGGTACCGAGGTATCTCTCAACGAAGTAAAGTTATAGTCTGCTAAAGCAGCTCCCAACGTTGAAAGAGATAATGTAGTTATTAAAACTAAACTACAAAATCGACGACCAAAAGTTTTTAAAAACGATTGATTCATTTTTTTTGGGTTAATATATACTATTTATATCAAATTCCAAGCCTTAACTTAATAACAAATCAACTTTTTGTAAACTACAAAGGAAATCTCTTGCTAATTTCTTTGAAAAAACAATCACCTCTATCGTGAAAATTCTTATAAAAGTTATAACTTGGACCTCCTGGAGAAAACAACACAACACCAGACTCTAAATTTAAATCTCTTAAACAATCAGTTAAAAATTCTAAATTTGGGCAAACTTTATAATCGAAAGAAAAACCTACAGAATCTAAGTCTGGAAGTACAAAAACATTGGGAATTTGTAAGTCAGTAATCAGTTTATTAAGCATAGAGTAATCATAACCTCTATCTTGACCGCCTAAAATTAGAACATTTAAATTATCTTTAAAATTATTAATTGCGGCTATTGTAGATTCAGGCGTTATTGAAGCTGAATCATTAACAAAAATAACTCCCTTTTTTGCTTTATATATTTCTTGTCTAAAAGGTAGCTTTTTAAAAGTTTCAATTCCTTTCAAAATATAATTAAGAGAAATTCCTGTATCTAACAAAAATTCAATTGCACCTTTAAAATTAGATTGAATCTCTAAACCAAGATTATTCTGATAACTGTAACTTGCACCCAAATAATGCAAAGTATTATTGGAAAATTTAACCTTACAAGAATCAAAAGGTGTATAGCTAATATCATTTTCAATTAAATGATTTTTAAGATCTTGGTTTTGATCGTTTATCACAAGCTTTTTACAAACATCAAAAAACCGAAATTTTGCATTTTTATAATTCTCATAACTGCCATGAACATCCATATGATCCGGGAAAAAAGATGTAAATATCCCATAGTCAATTTCACCCTCAAAATCTTCAAGCATATATGAAGAAATTTCAAACACATAATAATCAATATCATCGTACAAATAATCAATTGCTGGATTCCCAATATTACCAATCAATTGCGACTTAATATCAGCAATTTTCAATACATTATCAATAAACGTTACAGTAGAAGACTTACCTTTTGTTCCTGAAACAGCGATAACTGGTTTTTTATTTAAACTAAAAAATAAGTTAATCTGATTTGAAAACTTAACTCCATTTTTTTTAGCATCTAAAATTTTTGGTAGGTTTGATGGAACTCCTGAAGATTTAAAGACTAAATCTAGATCACATATAGAATCTAAATAAGTTTTACCCAACAACATAGAAACATTTAAAAGAGTATCTGGATAATCAATCGATATATCTGTATCCATAACAAATACTTCACCTTTAAAATCAATTTTTTCTAAAAATCTTAATAAGCTTTTGCCCTCTCTAGCAAAGCCAATAATTCCAATCTTTTTAAAATCATGCAAATTCATCTTTTATTTTTAAATACCAATTCTTATTAAAATTATACTCATTTTGTAAAACCATAAACTCGTTTAGATCCTTAAATTCAATCTTTCCATTTAAATCCATTACCAAACTATGACCCTGCCAATCTTTATGTGATTTCAAACTTGAAAATGCAGCTTTACATTCTTCAAATGTACCAACGCACTCAAAAGGCTTCTTACTTCCAAGCCCACATAATTCATAACAAACTAACTCAAGAGAATTTTTAAGGAATAAATCTTCTCCAAAAATTTTAACTAAACGATCACGTGAAAGAAAAGGCGCAAGAATCAAGAAAACAAAAGCACACTTTTCACATTCGCCACAAAAAAGTTTGTTTTTCAAATTTTTATTATCGTCATAATGAAAATTACGGTTACAAGATGAGAAAACAGGAAAGTAACTCTTTGCCTCCTTTGCAAAAATACTTGCAATTTTCAATTCATAAAAAGGCCTTAATAAACTAAAGTAGTTTAATTCTTTATGAATAAAATTGTGAATATAAGAATTAATTCTATACTCAAAATCAGAACCTTTAGAAAACTGATGATTCACTAAACACCCTTGGTATTCAAGATTTCCTTCGTCAGAAGAAAATTCATTTGATAAAACAATATTCTTGTACCCATTCATTAAAGCTACAACAACTTTAATAAAAGCTAATATTCCAGTTATTGGAACATGACCATTGTAAGTATCAGAAAAATTGTTAAACTCACTTAACCTCGGGTCTAACTTACGCTTCACTTCAAAAAATTCATTACCATTTACTTTTGCAGTATTCTCTTTAATTCTATCAGATTTAACACTGAAAAGATCATAATTCTGACCTAAACGATCTAATATTATAGAACTAACAATTGAATCCTTTCCTCCTCCCCAAGCTAATAAGCTTCTGTCCTTCAGATCAATCTCAAAAGATTTATTCTCAGGGCAATCTGAAGCATAAGCTGTAAAATCCGGCACGTTTTTAATGAAATCTAACTTGTTTTTATAAATAAATTCACTTAAACCATTTTTATAAAAGAAGTTTAAAAACTCAGCTTGTTCTTGATTGATCCTCAAAGAACCTAGATCTACTTTTTTACAGGCATACAATTTATAATAGCTAATACCAGAAACCAAAAATAGGATTTTAAAAGATTCAGATAGTTGATTAATATCAATTTGTGATTGTTTAAACACAGAAAAATCTAAAGTTTCCTTAAAATTAAAATCTAAATGAGAAAATCCATACTCCATTTCAAGAGTAAAAGCTTTAGAATCGAACTTAAAACCAATAAATTTAAAAATCATTTTTTAAAATATTAGTACAAAAACCACAAAAAAACAACTATTTATACAAATGGAAAGCCATTTTAAGAGCCATAACTCTCTCCTTTAAATCAGATACAAAATTATAATCCATTAAATCAGAGTGTTCTAATATTTTCTCTATAAGATTAATTTCGTTTGTAACACTAATACGATCACCCTGGGATAGAAGTTTCATTACTCTTTTCGAATCTAAGTAAACAATTAAATAAAGTTTAAATTTTTTTTCAAAATTAAATTGAGCTAACTTTTTAGCAGTTTTTAAATCAGTTTCAGCTAACTTAGCATAAAAAATTAAAAAGTTAAAAAACTCCATTAGCGCATGAAAATTATAGCGATCCCCAAAATTAGAAAACCTACTAACTACTAGTAAGTAAGATCTTAAAGATCTTATATTTCGTATTTGTTGAATAATATCCTTTGAAAAAACAGAATTCGAAAGCCTATAATCTTTAAGTCCTTCCTTAAATTCACAAATAACACTTAAAAAGTCGGTAACCTTTGGTTTAGGAAATTTAAATAAAATTAAAATCTGAGTAAAATAATCTCGAACACAAGTTATAGTCTCATCAAGAGGATAGAAATCACAAAGCTCAACTAAAGAAACAAATAAATCTGTTAATTCAGATTTAACTTTCAAATAAACGTTATAATCATAAATTAGACCAAAAAAATCAACAGAGGAATCTAGAAAAGAGTTAACCCTATGCCCCAAGGACTCTAATTCAGTTCCATAAACTAAGGACTTTTGCCTATCTATATCAACACTAGAGATATCTAATTCAAGACGTGTATCAATAAAACAAATCGTCCTTGATGCAAAATCAAATTCAAATTGATCCGGACTATAAAAAGAGTCTGAATCAAGGTCGTGAAAACCAATTTTTTCAATGAAGCTTCTAGCAGCAACAAATTTATGTTGAATTTCAAACTCGTCACGTAAATGCATCTGTTGATCATAACTAATAGAAGAAATTGAAACATTCTCCTTGAGATTAATATCTAAATATCCATCCAAGACACCTCCTATTTTACAACGGAAAATCATTTTGGCGACCTCCATAAAATAATAACCATCTCCCACTCCCCTTCTTTCCAAATCTATTTGTGGACTAATTTCATAAGAATCAATATTCTCAGTTTCAAATTTATAATTCACGGTAGAATTTAAACACAATAAAAATATACACTCTTTAAGAAAGACTAATGAAATTTAAGATAGCCAAAAAAAAAATTATCTAAAAAACTATACTCTTATCTAACTTAAAATCTCTTAGAAACTTAAGATACTGATTTCTATAATAGCCTAAAACACTAATCACAGGTATTTCATTCTCATAAAAAACTTCTTTACCAGCAAGTAAAGAGTTTAAACTTGAAAGACTATACATCGATTGGTTTATTTTTTTATAGAAAACAATTTCAGCATAAATATCACGCAAATATATAGAAGTCTGAAAGTACAACTCTTTCTTTACATCAACGAGTAAAGACTGAATAAAGAGATCAAATGATAAATTGCTAAAAAGTGGGTTTTCAACTATTATAGATTCCATAAGCTCTAAAACGTCTTTATTTAGTAAACTATAGTTAAAAACTCTACCCTCCGATCCTACCTTAGACAAAGAATACACCATCATAACGACAACGTCATCAGGCAGATTAAATTCGTCTGCTAAAAGGTTTAATATATCATACGGAACTTCATTCGATTTCAAAGTATCAATCAAAACTTTATCTTTTAAAACAGAGAAAAAGTTACTATAGCCAACATACGCAATTAAATTCAAAAAACCAATATCTAAAAAATAAGCATAAAAACTTCGAACTAGGTTTAACTGAGATAAGCGCAATTCCCCACGATCTAAAACAGTTAAATTAGACTGATGTCTCTCCAAAATATTATCAACAGGACTAGACTCAAAAGAAATGTACACGAATATGTTTTAAATTAAACAAAAACTAGCAAACAAGCTAAGAAAAATAAAGAAAATAATCTTAAAACTAATTAAAAACTTGTGTAGTAATACTATTAAATTCAATTAAAATATTAATATCATAATAAGATATATGCTCAAGACTCATATGAAAACCTTCTACGTCTTTACAAGTTAAAATACTAGGCTCAAAAAAAATCTTATGTTTTAAGTCAAAAAACTTTTTGGTTTCAAACATATTTCGAGAAAACTTTATCTCCTCTCCATTTACAAGGAAATAAAAAGTATTTCTTTCGGGAGCAATTTGAAAAATTACTAATTCACCAAATTGCTCTAATCCAAAAAACCTAATAAATATAGGCTTAATTAATTTTTTATAACTATAAGGTACTCTTAAAGTACTATTTTGGGTATTTGTTATTAAATCAGGATAAATACAGACAGCATCAACAGGAGAGTTCAAGACAAGGTACCCTTTAGATACATTAAACCTAAAAGAACTATGAATATTAGAATTACTAACATTAGGAACGTGACAATAAGATCTTATAAAATCATAAGGAACCTCAAAAACCTTATTGAATACAATCTCTATTGGGTCATCGGCATTTAAAAAAGATGGTTCATTGTAATAATATTGACTATTTGTCAGCAAAGGTAAAAGTTCACAAGAATACCTATCATATAAACGGTACTCCCCATCTACAAGCAAAATATTATAGTCAGAAATCACAGTAGATATAATCATATTAGGATTGAAATCCAGCCAAGAATCCTCACCGGCATTTACATCAGAACAATTTCGATCAACCAGCTTTTTTTCAACAATTGAAAGAGGTGTATTTCTAACAAAATTCATAGGATCAAAAGAATCATACCTATCCTTAAAGCAAGCATACTCAAGTGTGCACAAACTTGAAAGAAATGATGAAAAAGAAAAATGAATTTGCTTAGAAATATTATTTGGATCAACCAAAGTGACCATATCCAATTTAGACGAGTAAGTCTTAAAATAATAAGTATGCTCAGTTCGCAATTTAATACGCTCACTCGAAAGAGAATTATAGGCTTGAAAATCCTTAAAAAAGGAAACAATACAAATATAACTATCAGGTAAAACCTCTAATTCCTTAGTGATTTCTATTAGCTCATAAACTCTAAAGTCCCTATCTCTGAGCTCAGAGTATGTTAAAGAACCATCCACAAAACTTTGATAACTACCAAAAGAGCTTAAAGTAAACTGCATCCGCCCAGAATCACTAGCTATATTTTTAAAAAGGAAAAAAAGAACAGAAACTGAAAAAAAACCATCAGCAATCTCCATTGTATTTTTTTGACTCACTTCATTAGGACAATTATATCTTTCCTTGTTGCTTCTAATGAGTGGTTCCATAGCTTTCAACAAACCATATGTAAAGTAAACATAAAAAGGGTCTCTAGCATTCAAAAAAAGAGAATTATGTAGACCATCATCAGACTCATAACTTCTTTCAAGAAATGTATTTTTTACATCAAACTTTACTCCAACTTCAGAGGTATCCCTAGTTGGCCTTTTGAAATTCCACGTAAAACACTCGACCTTTTTTAATACATCTTGAACAACTAAAACACCCCAAGGTTTATCTAAAAGAGCATCCAAAAGTGCAACCTCCCAGCAATTACCTAAATTATCTTGTTTGAAGTCGGTAGGACTCAAAGCATGTATAGATGTATCTACAAAAATTTCCTTAAAAATAATCTCAGATAAAGTATAGACATACCTTGGGATAAAATTCAAATCACCTGTAGTTGCAAAATCTAAAGTACTTGTGAAATCAGTAGGCGGTAAAACCCTAGAGGAATCTTCAAAAGAGTCACCAGCATGGATTGGATTAACAGGCTTAGTAGACTCACCTTGAGATATAAAACCAAATTTTTTACTTAAAGACATATTTTTTAAAAACTGTAACACATTTTACCGAAAAGTCAAAGTTTTATTCCTCAGATGAAGGATTCAGAATATTATCAATAGTGTCCTTAATATCTAATTCAATTACAGAAGCTCTTTCATCATCATATGTGTAATCTTCCGTATTATTTTTAGAAGAATTTTTTATTTCTTCTAAAAAAGCATCCCAATTTAAATCTTCAAACATGTAAAAATATTATATTAATAACATAATATCAAAAGCATTAGTATAATTAAACTAAAAATATATTCTTAAATATTGAATTCAAAAAAAAGGCCGTAGGCCTTAATTTATGAATTCTTAATAAATCTTTTAAACAATCTATTTTCTCTATTTAAGAATTTTTTTCTTTGAGCTCTAGCAAAATCTAACATTTTTCTAGGATTCTTAGTGATAATTCTTAATGCATGCATTGAAATTTTTGCATAAAATTTTTCACCAGTTTCAGGATCAATAAATGATTTTAGCTGTAAATTTGGCACAAAAGTTCTTTTAGTTTTCCTATTGGAGTGAGAAACATTGTGACCTGATTTTGTCTTTTTACCTGTATAAGCACATTGTCTAGCCATTTTTTTAAAATTAAATACTGTACGGGATTCCGTTTTTTATAAACTTAGTAAATCAAATATACCAAAAAAAACAATTATTACAAGTAAAAAAATACTAAACTTGACAAATTAAAGCAAAAAGTGTATAAATGCAATAATAAAGAAAAAAATGGTATATAGATATAAAAAAGAAAAAAAATATAGTCTCCAAGAAGAACACAATTTTCAAAATAATTTTCAAAATTTAGATGATTTTCAAAATTTAGATGATTTTCAAAATTTAAAAAGATCAAAATCTATAAGATTTATAAATCTAAAAATTTTAACCCAACTTGATAATATAGAAATTAAAAAAATAATAAAAACTGAAAATTTAGATCTGATTTACAAACAAATATCAAGATTGAATCCAACTGCATTCAGGGATAAAAAAGATTTTTTTAAATTATTTCTATCAACAAAAGTTAAAATTGAAAGAATATTAGAAAAAGAACCAAATTCTATAATTTTTGATTGTGACGGTACTCTTGTTAATACCGAAGAACTTAGCGATATAACCTTCCAAAAAATAGGGGAAGAAAGAAAAGTATCTTTTGACATTGTAAACAGAATTATTAATGCTACAAAAGGAATGATGTTTCAAGAAGCATTTTTCTCAACAATTGAAGAGATTAGTACAGAGTTTATAACAGAACAAAATGACTTTAGACGAGAATACAGAAGAATAAGTCAAGAGATAAAAAAAGAATTAGGAATTAAACCAACGACAGGAAGTAAAAAAATTATCAAATCTGGAATTAATTTTATAGTAGCCTCAAATACTCCAAAAATAATAATGGAGGAAAATTCAAGGGCACTAAAAATACCAAAAGATAAAATGTTATCAGCTCATGATCTCCCGAGCAAAGAAGGAAAACCTAGTCCTGAATTATTTTTATTAGCAGCAGAAAAAATGAATTCAAAACCAGCAAAAACACTAGTTATAGAAGACAGCACAACCGGGATTCAAGCAGGATTAAAGGGAGGATTTGAAGTTATTATATTTAATAATGGCTCAAATCAAGAAGTTATCAATCAATTTCCAGACTTGCTTAGTATATCAGACTTAAGCATATTAAAATACATTATTAGGCACAAACACATATTCACCAAAGAAAATATCACAGATACTATCAAAAGATTAGAAGGATTACAAAAAACTAAATAAACAAGTCTAAATTTCAATTGCATTTTAAAAGATGCAAAAGTAAAATTAATTTAAATAACAAAGCAAATGCAGAATTTAAATTATCTTAGTTTTATCACAAGTATACTTATTACACTTACAATTCATGAAGCTTCACACGCCCTTGTAGCTTATATTCTGGGAGATAAGACGGCATATCAAGAAGGCAGACTATCTTTAAACCCATTAAAGCATTTAGACTTATATGGAAGTTTAATGTTTTTACTAGTAAATGTTGGATGGGGCAAACCTGTACCAGTTAAACCCGAAAACTTCAAAAACCCCAAAATAGATCAAGCTATCGTTGCATTAGCAGGGCCATTATCTAATTTTATATTAGCATTAATCATCACAATCTTTATAAGTAAAACCAACTCAAGCAACAGCTTTTTATTTTTATTACGAGAAATAAACATAGCACTATGTGCTTTTAATTTACTACCAATCCCACCCTTGGATGGATCTAAAGTACTAGCTATATTTATGGATAATTATCAATACTACAAGTATGAAGTATTTTTACAAAAAAATCTTGCTTATATTTTAATGATATTCTTTATAGATATACAATTTTTAGGACAAAATGGTATATTTTTAAATCTTTTAGGAATTATAACAAGCTTTATCAAGGCAATTTTATTTAAAGTAGTTTAAATTTCAATCAAAAACATCTATAATTAAAATGTCTACTAAGTTCGAAAACATCTGGTGTTACATTCTAGTTTTTCATAATACTAAGGGAGATCAACATTTCTTATCCTCGCGGGGTTAAGGTGCGAACACCCACTTTACAAACGGAACGGTAGTTCCTCCATTTGTAAAAACGGCTTAGTGGATCACACTCAAAATAAAAAAGAAAATTACATTAAACATTAATTTTCTCTTTTAAATAAATCTGTAAATTGGTATTTAATATGAAAAACAATGGACCCATCAACATATAAACAGCTGCCATTGCTGGTGGGGCATGTAAACAATTACAAATTTCCAAGGGAGGAAAAGCAACCGTCGCTAAATTTTGAACGCCAACAAAATAATAAAAAAACCATTCGCCAAACAACATAATTAAAACGTAGTAAACAAAATAAATTATAAGCTCAAGTCTTAAGTTTAAAGATTTAAGTTCAAAAAAATCTAAAATTTTATAAAACATATAATAAGAAGCATAAAGACCAACACCAAAAGCCAAAAAAGGAAAAAGGTCAAAAAGATTTAAAACTTTATAACTAAAAGAGTAATTATAAAAATCAACCGAAAAAACAGACCAAAACAAAGAAACTCCAAAAGATAAAAGTAAGCTACTTTTATGGTATCTATCATAGATAAACAAAATCAATGTCAAAGAAAATAAAGAAAAGAGTAAAAATTGTGTTTTAAAAAGAAAACTACCTATTATAAAAAGAAGAAGAAAAAAGAAAGTCATGAAAATAAATTAAAATCAAAATTCGAAAAATGAAATTGATTTAAATACTTATAAAAACCTTTACGATCAACAACCAGTGTTTGCGTATTTAAATTAGGATGAAAGGCAACTGATTCAGCATCCAGAAGCTTTTGATCAACAATTAGTTCAACCTCAGAATCTGTATCAAAAATTTTGCCAAATATAGATACACTCCCGGGTTCAACATTTAAAAAACTTTTAAGATCTTCAGCTTTTCCAAAAGAAAACTTCATTCCTCCTAATTTTTTCCCGAATTCTTTTAAGTCCATCTTAGAATCCTGTGACATTGAAACTAAAAAGAATTTTTTTGATTTTTTATCTTTCAAAAATAGATTCTTTGTTTGATGTCCAGGTATTTTAACACCTAAAGATGTATCATCCCCTACCCTATAAATAGGAGGATGTTCGTATAAGTCGTAATCTATTTCTAGATCTTTTAAAAATTTTAATATTTCATTCATGAAAAAATATTAAATCAAATTTTAATAATAATCAAATATTGATTGATAATTCTACCTTGAAAAAATAAGAGTTTTAAAAAACCCAAAAAAAAAGTATAATAAAATAAAATCAAACTAACTAAAAAAAATGCAAAACATTAAAACTTGCTTTCAAAAATACTTTGTATTCTCGGATCGTGCTTCGAGATCGGAATACTGGTCATTTTTCTTTTTCACTTTGATAACCACAATCATATTAGGTGGAATCAGCTTATATAACAGTTACTTCATTAGCATTGCTAATATATTTGGAATAATAACATTTATTCCTGGTATAACAGTTATGGTAAGAAGGCTTCACGACACTAACAGAAGCGGATGGTGGTTTTTTATAAACCTTATTCCTATAATTGGAAACATTGCATTTATTGTATTCCTACTTCAAAAAAGCCACCCATCTAAAAATCAA
Organism: bacterium; assembly: GCA_018662325.1. Classification (GTDB taxonomy): domain Bacteria; phylum Patescibacteriota; class Gracilibacteria; order UBA1369. The sequence goes on from JABJGM010000010.1 coordinate 27,365, forward strand.
TGGAATAACTAATATATAAAATGAATTTTTTAAAACCAACCAAAAAAAAGATAATATCTACAATAATTATTCTATTGACGATATTTGTAACTTCTTCATTAAAAGAGGAAGTTGTAGTAAATACAATTAACAATAGTCCTATTGGAGAAAATATGGAGGATATAGCAAATAATCTTTCTAATTTAACAGACGAACAAAAAAAAGTTATTCAAGAAGTCGTAGGCGATGAAGTTATAGAATACTCAGAGGAAATCCAGAAAGAATTTGAAAATGAAGATTTTAGCTTTATATTTGAAATTTTCAAAGAAATAGGAAAAGTATTTATTATAAACACAATTATCGAAATATCGATTATTTATATTAGTGTATGTTATATATTAAGCTTTTCAATAAAAGGTAAAGCCTATACAGAAAACCTCGAATAATAAATAATTAAACAGAAAAGACTTCTAACTTAGAAGTCTTTTAGAATTTTAAGTATCTATTTTTGACAAAAATCTTTCAATAGATTGCATCCTTAACGATTGATCACTTCTATCTTTCACATAATTAGGTCTAGACTGAGTTTCTAAAAACTTAAAAACCTCAAGTAAGAAAGGTTTTGCAAATTCTGCAAACAAAGCTCTTCTATAAAGAAGTATAAAAGATTTAAAACTTAAAGGCATACAACCAAATCTATCATAGTGGTTTATATACTCATCTAAATTATCATATTTAACATCTTCAAGAGTGTTTGATTTATTATATATAGATTTAAAACTTCCAAACCTAACTTTTTTATATGTATCTAAATCCGAATTTTCTCTTTCAAAAGTTTTATAAATTCTAATATCATGATATCTATCAATATCTCCTCCATATAAAGAAACTGTATCTGAAGTTGTATTCAAATGTAAAACAGCCTTATCTCTTTTCAAAGTCATATGAACTCCACTCTTTACTAACTCTTGTTTTTGAAAGTTATAATAATACAAATCTATCCTATGCAAGGAATGAAAAACAAAAGAATACAAAGAAGTATCTAAAAATTCTTTATTAAAAAATTTCAATTCTGGAAATAAATATTTATACCTTAAGAACTTATCTCTAAGTAATAAAGTGTTAATTGATTTCGTATCTAAAAAAAAGTTTGGAAGAAAATTTTTAAAGTCACCAATTGCATCTAAAACAGTAAAATTATCTACTACTTCAAAGTTAGTATTTAAATCAAAATTTAATGAGTCAGCATCTAGATTCAAAATTTCTGTAATTTCTCTTTTAGATTTAAAAAGTTCTAAATTAATTAAAGCTATAGACTCCTCTTCACAAGGTAAAGGTAAAGGTAAACAAGAATCCAAATTAGATTCTTGAAGTTTTACAAGTCTTTTATACAATGAAGAGATGAAGACAACCACCTTCTGATAAGATGGTGCTAAATGCTCATTTACAAAATTAACTTTTTCTATCATTTTTGAGAATTACAGATAATCATAATAATAGTATTTTTAAAATTGTCAATAAAAACGTATACTTAAAAACTTTAAGAAATAACGACTCAAGGGCAAATACTCTTTAGTATATGTAACTTAGTTAGATGTAGGTTTTAATAACGAACTAAAATTATCAACAACTCTAACAAAGGCATTAAATTCTTCATTAGAATTTCTTGATTGGCATTCTTTCAATATTGAATCAAGAGCTATTTTAAAAATACGCCCCTCATCTCTAGATACAATCATACCTAATTCAGCTCTTTGCATTAAAATTATTTGTAATGCAATAGGCAAACTCTCTAAGTCGTCAATCATATCATAAAATTCAGACTTTTGAATTATTGAAAGTCTCTGGTTTGAAACAAAAGAATCAAAACAAGCCCCAACGATCAAAAGTGATAAGTAATAATCATCAAATTTATAATTTTCCATGATTTCAGGTAAAACATCATGAGCCTCTGGTAAAAACCTGAAATTCTTGGTCTCATCTTTATAAGAATATTTCAAGGAAAACTCAGAACAAACTTCAATTACTTCATATAAATCATCATAAGATGAGAGCCTTTTCAAAACATCTGGCAAAGTCATTAAATTATCAATAGAACCACTGAATACCAAATTACAATTATCTTTTGTATAATAAATAGATTCGTCTTGTAGAGACCCTCTTAAATCTGGATATTTTTTACTCATATAGGAATTTTGTTTCATAATAGTTTGTTGAATAATATATAGATTTATTAAAATGTAAAGTTAAGAACAAATTTGCATTTTAGGCAAACCAGGAGTATACCCCATATCTCTTGGATCGTAATAATATAAAAAATCATTCATTCTATCTTGAGTTTCATAATCTTCTTTTATATCATGAATGTTAAAAGGAATACCATACCTAAAATTCGCATCAAAAATAGTGTCACTTTCTAAAGCGTACCATCTTTTATATCTATCAAGAACCATTTGCATAGCATCTTCAGAATTTAATTCATCAAGAAAACTACCTTGACGGATTTGAGACAATGAATATCTTAAATTCTTTTGAGAACATGATATGTAATCATGAGACAAACCTCTAGATTCAACAGTATCTAAAAGACCTGAATAAATACTTCCACTAGCCCCCTGGGCTCTAGCCCAATCTTGGAAATTAAGGACAGCATTAGATTGTTGATAAGCAGATTGCGAATGAAGTTTTTTCTTATTAAATAAACTTACACCTTTTTCCATACAATTTAAAAACTTATCACCATTAGTTGTAACAGGCCACGGGCAAATCTTTAAAACGTTGGTACAATCTTTTTCCTGAATGTTACCAAATTCATCCAAAGTTAAATTAAAAGCTGAAAAAAGAGCAAAAGCCGGGGCAGTCTCAGAAAGCTTCCTTGTAGGATCATAAGAACCCGGTAAGAAAAATTTAGTATCATAACTAGTATCAACAGTTACAATTGAAGAAATAAGAGCCTGAACCATAGGGAAAGCTGATAAACCAGACCACATCTCAAATCCCCGACCTTGATAGTATCTATCATCCAACAAAGATATTTGATAATTCAAAGTTGCATAATCTACACAAAGTCGACTTAGATTAGAAACTTCATCATTATAATAATTTTCTCTAAGAATAATGACAGGATCAGCAATTCCTTTTCCAGATCTTAAAAAATTGTATAAACCAGGATGAATTTTGGTAATATCAAAATCTAAACTTAAAAATGTAGTATTATTTTTGATAATATTATCAAAACCTAAAACTTTTTTAGCTGAATCAAAATTCAAAGCTCTAGCAAAACCAAAACTAAATTTAGATTCAGAGGTAAACTCAAAAAAAGTGTAACTAATTGAAATATATGGTATTTCTTTACTAATCTCAATAATCATCTCAATAATTTGTCTCTTTAATAAAAAAGAAATAAATGTTTTAGAATTAAATAATAGATTAACGTGAAAATTATATTTTAATTCATCATAATATCTCAAAGACTTTTCAATAGCTTTGAAGTATCTTTCTAAAGATGCATTAGTAGCATCTTGAATCCTGACAATAGTACCAAGACAAACTTCAGTATTTTCAATATATCCAGCTCTATAAATAGAATCAAAAGAAATCGCATCGGATTCAGACAGTAGCTTGGGAGGTTTAACTTGATCTCTTAAGTTAATTAGACTACCATCTTTATCCATAATAAAGCCTTTCTCACAACATTCTGTAGCAATATCTTTAATATCAATCACTTTTATTTTTATTAGAAGGATTTATATTAACATATTATATTTAAATGTCAAGTTATTAGCTTGTTGGGTCATAATCATCTGAACTTTCAATTACGGTTAACTCAGATGAGTTATTTAAAAGAGCTCGACAAGTTTCTTGTGCTCGAGTAACCAAAACCTTTTTACCAGCAGCTTGATATCTTTCTACAACAGAATTAATTGCCTCTAAACTTGATGTATCCATAATCTTTCCATATTTAAGATCAATAATAATTTGCTCAGGATCATTTTGAACATCAAAAGAATTTTTAAAAGCTAGACTTGATCCAAAAAATAAAATTCCATTAATTTTATAAATCTTCTCTCCCCTTTTATTTACAGAAGTTCGAACTTCAATTTGCTTACCTTTCTCCCAAGAAAAAACCAGAGCCGAAACAATTATCCCAATTACAACAGCAGTTGCTAAATCAAAAACTATTGTTGCCATACTTGTTAAAAGAACAACTACAATGTCAGAAGTTGGAAGTTTACCTTTATATTTAAATGTTTCCCACTTAAAAGTCGAAATTACTACCATAAACATAAGCCCAACTAAACTCGCAAGCGGAATTGAATTTACAACCGGTGCAGCAAACATCAGAAATACTAAAAGCCCTAATCCTGCTGTAATTCCAGAAAGACGAGTTCGTCCTCCAGACTGGGTATTGATAATCGACTGACCAACCATGGCGTCTCCACCCATTCCTCCAAAAAATCCAACCACTAAATTACCAAGACCTTGCGCAAAGTATTCTTTATTCATGTGACCTCGAGTACCTGTCATTTCATCTAAAACTCTTAACGTCAAAGTAGCTTCAGTTAATCCAGCTAAAGAAGCTGTAACCGCGAATGGGAAAATTATTTTTAAATTCTCTAAACTCCAAATAAATTCAGGAATATGAAAACTTGGCAAAGTTCCAACTAACAAACCTCCAGCAAAATCAGCAACAGTTTGCAAATGATAAACTCCTTGAATATCCAAAAGTACAGCCACTAAAGTCATTGCACCAATTCCAACTAAAGCCGAAGGAATAGCTTTTGTTAAACGCGGTAAAAAGTGAATAATCAACATTGTAATTACAACAAAAAGTAACATAATTCCAAAATCCATAAATGGAAGATAGCTTCCATCAACTTTAAAAAGCTCAAATTGAGATTTAAAAATCAAAATTGCAAGTCCATTCAAAAACCCAAGTACAACTGGATACGGTATAATTCTAGTATATTTTCCAAGCTTAAATACGCTACATAAAACTTGCAACACCCCCATTAATAAAACACAGGCAAATAAATATTCATTTCCATAATGAGCAATTAATGGAGCTAAAACAACCGCAATCGCAGCCGTTGAAGAACTAATCATTCCAGGTCTCCCAGTGAATACAGCGGCAACTAAGGCCATTAAGATTGCCGTTTGCAAACTCATTAAAGGAGTCACCCCTGCTACAAAAGCAAAAGCAATTGCCTCTGGAACTAAAGCTAAGGCTACAGTTATACCTGCCAAAATATCAGCCCGAAAATATTTTTTATTTAGTTTAAAAGATTCTAGAATTTTTTGCACACTTATTAATTAAATTTTTAAATCCAAATCTACTAAACTTTTTAGAATTTGTCAAATTATATTCAAGGTAAATGTTCAATTCATGACAATATCTGTAAAAATGTTGAAATGCCTAAAAAATTAAAACTTGATACCCTCACAAATTCTGCTAAATTAAGTTAAGAACAAAATTAAACTAAACGCCATTATAGCTCAGTTGGTAGAGCGCACCCATGGTAAGGGTGAGGTCACCGGTTCAATCCCGGTTAATGGCTCCATTTTTTTAAATATTAAAATCTTTAAAAATTAAAACTTATAATATTTGTAAAAGACTTGACAAGTATTTCATATGTGATATAAGAAATATGATTTAAGTATTTAACAATAAAAAAATGGAAAACCACATAAAAACACCACCCAAAAACATTAAAGAGCTTAAGACTCTTCGTTTAGATGAAATTATGGAACTGAAAAGCGACATACATTTAAGATTAAGCAAACGTTATGAATATCTAGAAGATAAACGTCCTAAAGACAAGTGGCAAACCTACACATCGGTTAGTTATAACGTTAATCAAGAAATGGAAGCACTTAACGCTATATTAAAGTCAGAGGAGAAAATATTAAAAACATCACTAGATTTACTCTCGAAATCATACAATTTTACGACAGCTTACGATTCAAGTTTTATATTTCATAACACCAAAGATCATGTATTACAAGAATTAGCGTACGGAGGATTGTGTCACCACATTCGAGTTGTAAAGCATCGAGGTCAAGAATATATGACAAATATGATACCTAAACCTAACATATACAAAGGGGTTAGAGAAAGATATTTAATTCAATTCAAAATAAACGAACCATTAGATGCTATCGAAAACTTTGAACAATTCAGAAAAAAAGACCCTGAAATAGCAGGTATTGCTTTTTTATTCAATTTCGATGATTTTGAAGCAACAAATCAAGCTATTCAAACAATTAAAAAATAAGCTGATGAGCAACAAACTGACAATATACTTTCAAGTTGTATAAGAAAATCTAAACACACAGGATCTCAAAATTTCTAAACAAAATGATCCAAAAGACCTAGTTTTAGCTAGGTCTTTTTATTTTTTAATAATAATTAACCCAGAGAAACTAATCCAGAACCATAGGGCTTTTTCAGGTATTCCATTTTACAAAAAAACAAATATGTAATATAATAAAAGGATTGATATAATTAATTAAAGTGATAAACAATTACAAAAGACAATTAATTGATAAAGACGACCCATTCATTAAATTAAATTTATATTTACAGCCAATTTTCATTATTGGTATTTTAACTCTAATAAACACAAAAAAACGTAGAGGAATTCCTAATAAAATGTAAAGATTATTTAAATCCAAATGGCACAGTTCATTTAACTTGGGCTTCCCTTTCTAAAATAGAACCTATCAAAGAAATTTTATCTACCCTCAACTATCAATATGATCTAGGTACTTCAGTCAATAAATATGCTTGAATGTCCGTGTATTCATCTTTAATTATAAATTTCTTTATTGATCTTTCATGAAAGTTTTTTAACCCATGTAATAAAACATACATTTCAAAAACATCAAACCTATCACGACATCTAAAACAAACAAATTTGATATAGTCGATTTAAACGATTATGAATTCTTAGTCAATTCATGCACTAAAAACACAGGGGATACAATTAAAGACCTAGAAAGTGCAATTATAAAAAGTACAATATCAAATGAAAATTCTGAAGAGAATTACACAATAGAAAATCTAAAACAAACATCTAAAGAATTATGTATTGATATTATGAGAGTAAAAAATCTTTAAATTAAAAAGCAAAAAAAAAAGAATAAAACACCCAACTAGGGTGTTTTTTAATTCAAAATTTAATTAGCCAGCCTCAACATTTCGTAAGCTAACAACATACAAAATCAAAAAGAGATTACTCAAAACTGCAATTAAAAAGAATACACTTTCAAGTCCAAAAGATTCTGATACAAAACCAGTTAAAAGCAAAATCAAAGAAGAAAAAATTGTTAAAAATTGACTATTAACAGACAACATAGTTGAACGATTTGCATCATTTACTTTCTGATTAATAAAATTTGAAACTGTAGGATTATAAAGTCCTCTTAGAAAATAAAAAATAGACACAATACTTATCAAAATAAAAGTCTGCTTTAATACTCCAAACAACATTAAAAATAAAGTAAAAACTAAAGAGTGCAAAACTAAATATCGATCTACATTAAAAATTTTTCCTACCGCATCCGATTTCAAAGCACCCAGCGCACGAAACACAAAAGTTATGGCAGCAATCACACCAAAATACTTTTGATTAATACCCATTTCCACATAAAAAGGCTGTAAGTATTGAAAAGTCACTAAAGCCAAAGATCCAATCAAAGCTGAAAAAACAAAAACTTTAGAAAATTTTGGTGTTTTAAATGCAAATTTCAAACTCTTTTTTAAGTGATCAAAAACTTTAACCTTACGATTATTTACAGGTTTCTCTTTCAAAAAAATAATTAAAAAGATTGATGAAATCGATAAAATAAATTCAATCAAAAATGGTAGCCTAGGATTTAAAACATACAAAAAACCACCACTAATCGATGCAAAAACCCAAAACATATTCAAATTAAATTCAATTTTTCCATAGATTTTCTTAAAATCTCTTTCTTTATCTAAAAGCTTTAAATCATTGTAAATAAAAGCCACATCCGCTCCCCCTTTCATAGCCTGACCACTTCCAAGTAAACTATAACCAGCTAAAAAAATATAAAAATTATCAGCAAAAGCAAACAATCCAAATCCAAAAGTCATTAATATAGCTCCAATTAATAAACTGACTTTATTTCCAAAGCGATCCGCAAAAACACCTGCCGGAATTTGAAACAAAGATGAACACAATAAAAATCCCGCCACAACCATTGAAACCTCAGCTAAGCTAAGCCCCATCAAAATCATAAAAACAACAAATACTCCAATTGAAAAACTTGAATCCATGGAGATCATCGATAAAGCCAGTAATTTAATGTTTTTAGAGTACATATTTTTTCTTTGAGATATTAACTTCTTTTCATTTCACGATAAGCTCTTAAATACATCATAGCAAAATTCCTATGTGGGGATACATATAATTGCCATCTGTTTTTAGCCCTACCTCTTGTATGTCTTTTTCCATGAGATGTCCAAAAGCTAGCCCAATTAATCTCTTCAACATTTAACAATTGATCATTAATCGAATTTAAAAGTGGACGATTTATAGCCATTGCTCCAGTACCTTTAGTAGAAATAATTTGAGCATTAGCAGACCTATTCAAAACATCACCAACTCGAGTATACCCACCACAAGACCCTAAAAAAACAAGTTTAGTATTTCTATCAATACTGGGTAGCGACCCACCAACATGATAACTATGCCCTCTATGCACCAACATATGAACGGGCAAATCACCCATAGCAACCTTAACCGCTTCCAAGTTCCTATCGACCATATCTCTATCCTTTCCTGGCTTTGTTACATACATTCTAACCTTTCTTTCCCCAACTGACTTTTCAATTATAACGTATTCGTTAGTTTCAACCTTCGGCCTTGGCTGTTTAGCAAGAAAATGATTAAAAGAACTATTTGCATCTTTGTCATAATAAAATAAATGCATCTGAACATTTAACTTCCCTCCCCTTTTTTCTGGATCATCTATAAACATATCCGAAGTGTCTAAGGATTGAACTACTCTCATCTTGTAATTTTTCGAAATTTCAAACAATTCACCTTCATTAATACCTAAAGTACTGATGAAAGTTGTGATTAAAAGACCATATAAAATAACAGAATTCTGATTCTCACTCTCTAACACTCGTTGATAATTTTCTAATAATAACTCACTAAACTCCTCTTTATACTTACCAGCACTACCACCAATTATTTCAGACACCGCTGTAAATTCGTGTAAATAATTATCCTCCTCATCTAAATTATTTATAGTTTTCTCTAGCAATACTTTAGCATTGTCCTGAGACATAGTTTTTAAGAAATCGTCCAACCTTCCATATGTAACACACAATTTAATAAATGTTCTAAAGCCACTAAAATTAACGCTTTGTAATAATTCAAAAGCTGAATTCTTTACTTTTTTTAAAAAACGATTGAAAATACCATTAAAAGTAGAAGTATACATCTCAGCTTCACCATGAACCATAATAACATACATTTCAAAAACAGATTTATCCTTCAGAGAGCTAAACCTTATACTATCACTAGAGTTGTGTAAATCATTAATAGATCTCACCATTCTTTCAGATTGTGAACCAAGATAAAACCTTAAAAATTTAGAACTAGAGTAATATTGCTGAACAGTAAAATCTCTCATAAGAACTTGTAACCGATCATTTGATAGGTTTTCTTCTGAGGTCGATTCATACTCAAACAATACAATCACATGCCACTCCTCTTGAAATTCTACAGAAGAATAAAGAACCTGCTTAATCTGGGGCAAAAATTCTAATAACGTATTATATGCTCCCTTCTTAAAAGCAGCATCTACAATCCGCCTACATTTCTCAACACCTTGATTTCCATAAACCTCCTTAACCTGAGGCAAGACTCCTAATAAATGCGCATATTGATAGTACTGAAGAGCACCATCAACAATCTCCTTACATTTTTGAATACCTTGATCTCCATAAACCTCCTTGATTTTAAACAAGACTACCAATAAATCCTTATGTTTACCGTTGTTAAGAGCACCATCAAGAATCTCCTTACATTTCGCAAAACCTTGATCTCCATAAATACTTTTTATAAAATCTAAACGATGGACAAGTTCACCAATATAAAAACCATCATAGAGATTAATAAAATGTTCAACTATTGCCTTACATTTTGCAACACCTTGATCGCCATAAAACTGCTTAATCTGTGGTAAACATCCTATTATACCATCTGGAGAATACGACTGCATAACTTCTGTAATTATATCCTCAAATTCTTGCTTCCATTTTTGATCTCCATATACATCCCTCAGTATATCTGGGTAAGACAAAAGAGATAAACCTTTATCATTAACGATATCCGATATATAAGTAACAATCTCCCTACATTTATCAATACCTTGATTTCCGTAAATATCTTTTACTATATCAAAGTATGGTAACAACAGATAGTGGTACCCACCACTCAAAAACTCCTCTACAACTTTCTTCGCTTTATCATTACCAAGAGCTTTTTTAATAACCATTAGATTAGAAGCTAAAACATCATTAATTGATAAATAAATAGAATTCAAGCATTGATCTAAAATTAAATTACAAAACTTAATTCCTTTTCTTTTTTTAATTAATAACAAATTTGGTAATAACAAACTCAAATCAGTAGTAAGATTAAAACTATCAAATTCTTCCTCTCTTAAACTTATTAAACTTTGAAAATCTTCAACTCTAGAATTAGACCTCAAACAATCGACTCTTACATACAAATCAGCATCACTAAAATCAATTTCGTTACCGTTAGAATCTATAACTGTTTTAACTTTTACTTGATTCACTACTACAATTTCACCCTGATCATTGGTTGCCCTTAAAGCAGCAACAACTATACGTGAATTTAAATCTAAAGTAACTTGTGAAACATCAGTCTGAATAATTTCTTGAGGTATTCCCTCTAGATTATAAAAAGGATTAACCTGTTTCGAAACCTCAAAGCGGTCAAAAAGAGGTAAAACACCTTCCCTTAATTCCCCATTAACATCTAATAAACCTCGATCAGCATCACTAACCATATCCTCTAATCTTTCATTAACCATTACAAAATTCGAAGCAAAATCTCTTATCATCCAAAGCTTTATAACAATAAGTACTTTCTTAAGTTGCTTTCTCTCATTAATTTCCAAAGCAGACACACTAAAATCACTGGAAATCATCCTATTCATTAAATCACGGGTTTTAGGATGTTCCATGTACCTTCGATATTGTTCATATTCCACATCAGACTTCAATCTTAAAATTTTTTCACGAGAGTCTTCAATAATATCTTCTTCCACAAAAGACTCAAAACTTGGTATAGTTAATAGTTCACCAGGTGTATTTCTTTCTACCATAAATAATATTTAATAAACTATTCATAATATTTTAACACAAAAAATTATATATGTCTAAGTAATTAAACAATAGGTTAGGTTAATTTAATTCAAGAATCTATTCTACCCTAACTTACAAGTAATTTATTATTAAAAAAAAATTAAAACTTGATACCCTCACAAATTCTGCTAAATTAAGTTAAGAACAAAATTAAACTAAACGCCATTATAGCTCAGTTGGTAGAGCGCACCCATGGTAAGGGTGAGGTCTCGGGTTCGATTCCCGATAATGGCTCCATTTTTAAATATTGAAATTTACAAACATATAAAATTACAAATTTGCTATTAGAGGACACACGTAGTATGTTAACACCAAACTAAAGCGACTATACTATGACACGAAAATTTTATATAGTTATCTTAATCATAAGTTTAATGTTTGGGATACATTATTACTACAATCAGTTATCTGAATTTAAAACTATAGAATCTCAAAAAGAATCTGTAGCAAGCAATGATTTCATTCAAGCAGAAAATCAAGACAACCTAAGTGACACTCAATCATTTATGACTTTTAATATTAGTGAAAATATTACAGCTTACAAAAACCTATATTCATTCGCAAACCAAGAAAAAGTGAATATAAACGGATACCATATTAAAGACAGCTATCTATTTTATAAAAACACAAAACTCAAAGATCAAACTTTAAATAAACTAATGGATCGGATGATGGATAAACATTACTTAACACAAGTAATATCTAAGGGACCTGTTGACCATCTATATTTTCAAACTCAGGCAGACTGCTGTCAATGCTACTTCTTCAACTCTAAATACATAGAAGTTGATAGAAAAACAAAACAAACATTAGTCCAAGAATTTACTAATCAAGACTCTTTCATGTTTAGAAACTCTGCTATTATGAATTATAGCCTAACCTCACCAGATGGAACCAAAATCGCATATTTAAAATTCGACAGATATAATTACGACTATTTTTCTGAAGTTATTGGTCCAGAAAGTATTTTTATCTTAGATCTGATCACAAATGAAGAAAAGCTTCTAGGTAATGTCCAAAATGGAACAAGCCTGGTTTCTATAAATCGAGATCCGTCATATTTTGACTCATTAGTCATAAATAAAGATCTAATATATTGGCAGAACAATCCACAAGAATTGATTGTAAAAGTACCATATTCTAAATAGCTCCACTTTTAACAGTAAACATTTAAGACTTAAATAGCTCGCGGTTTTAAATAAACAACTGGCATTGATAAATTATCACTCTCTAAACATTGCATCATTATCACATTAGCAACATCTTGAAATGAAACACCTTTTTCTTCTACAAAATTTTTAAAACGAATATTAGGTGGCACTACACAAACCATATTTACATTTTTCGTAGCTAAATTCTCTTGCATAGTTTCTGTAAAACGAATAACCGCAGCTTTATCAGCAGAATAAACAGGACAACTGCCCTCATTCACAGCAGATACAGAGCTCACATTTACAATAGTTCCAGATTGTCTTTCTAACATATATGGCAAAACTAATTTTGTCATATAAACAATCGATCTATAAGTCGTATGAATCTCAGCGTCAATTTGGTCTACTGTAATTTGTGTTAAATCCCAACCAATCAAACAATCTGAAGCAGTGTTCACAACAATATCAATATTACCAAACTCACTAAGAGACTTATCAACTATATTTTGACATTTAGAAAAATCCTTTACATCTACCTCAAGAATAAGAGATTTTACTTCAAGCTCATTTAATTCAGCTTGTAGACTTTTTAAAGATTCCAAACTTCTGCCTGCCAAAACTAAGTTCGCACCAGCTCTTGCAAAACTTTTAGACAAAGTAGAACCCAAATTACCACTAGCACCAGTAATTAGAACAGTTTTATTCTTAAAATCAAACATTTAATTTTTAAAATTAATATTAATGAGACAACATATTAAGTAAGCTCAAACAAAATAATATCAAAAAACGATATCTCAAACAAGTTACCAAAATTATCTTTCATCCTTTTAAATAATTATTTTCAACAGATTTACAGCTAAATAGCACTTGGCATCAACCCAAATTACTAACCTAAAAATTTTTGCACTCTATCATTCCAACTACTAATAGTTTCTGATAAATCCTTTAAACGCTCTAAAGATTGATATTCTTGTTTTAAAGTATCCAAACGTTTACTCAAAACTAAATCATTAGACAATATATCAGCAGATTCAAAAACTGGATTTAAATCAATCAAACTACTTATTTCGTTATATTGAGTAAGTAACACTTCGCCAGTTAAAATATCTGCCTCTAAATTACTTAAGGCACTCTCAATAGAAGAAACATCTTGCAAATTAAATTTGTATCTTATATTACCAGAGTCGTTTACTAGAAACATTTGACTCTTCTCTTCTAAAAAACTATTTAGATATCGAATCATAAAATACAGAATTCTATCAATAAAAGCTCTAACAGTTTTTGAACCCGATGGTCTTAAATCATATTCGTTATATAAATAGGAACCTTTTTGAATAAGTAATTCATCACATCCCAAAGCATAATCCGTTAACAAATATGCTTGAACATCCAGATCTTCGTCCTCAACCTTTAAAGCAACGCTATTTTTTGGCCTTGAGGTCTCATACAAATGCTGTAGCTTTTCTAAAAGTTTTAACATATCTAAGGGATCAAATCTATCTTCAAATCCATTACAAAGTTTAAAAAAAATTCTATCAACACATGATGTATTATGCTCTAAAACATGAGACATTTGATCATTTAAATCAATCTGTCTACAAAGTTCAAATGACAATTTAGTCCGCCAAGAACGTCTTCTTGGATCAACAAAAGGAGTAGTCCTGCCAGCAATCAATCTCTTAAGAAGACTACCAATCTCTTCAATGTTTATATACGGCTCATGTTTAGAAGCCAAAATTTTTTCATTCATAATTTTGTATTAAAATATATTTATTTAAAAAACCAAAATTGATTTTTCATAGATTGACAATATGTTACATTTCAAGTATAATAAAGGCAACAAAAAGAGTTTTACGCAAGCCAAAAACCGCATCTGTAAAACAAAATTACCTGTCGAATAATCTGACAAAACCTATGTATGAAAACATATTAATCCAAAATGGATTCACCCCAAAAGAAGCAAAAGTATACCTCTCGATTCTTGAATATGGTCAAGCAACCATGTCAATGATTGCAAGAAAAACTAACCTCGAAAGACCAACAATCTACGATATAGTTAGTCGCCTAGAAAACAAAGGATACGCTTCTACAATAAAAACCAAAGGAATCAAACATGTTACCGTTACCCCACCAAGTATAATTATTCAAAGACTTAAAAATTCGGTCTTCAGAGCAGAAAAAATTCTTCCAGACCTAATGGAAATGGCCTATAAATCACCCATAAAACCTCGAATTAAATTTTACGAAGGAACTAAAGGCTTAAAACAAGTTCTAACTGAATACTCTCAAGCATATGATGAAACATACGTATTTAGTGATTACTCAACTTATCCCAAAGATGTTCTTGCATTTATTTATAAAGAAATAATACCGGAAAGAATTCGCAGAAATTCCTTTACAAAAATGTTAGTAGTAAACACCCCTAAACACATTGATGTCAAAAAAAACGAAAAAAAATATTTTCAAGAACACAGACTTATCAACTTTCCTTCAGGCATGGGACTAGAAAACCTAGAAGTACTACTTTGGGAGAACAAAATTGGATTTTTATCTTTTGGTAACAACGAACTGTTTGGCATGATAATCGAATCCAAATCAATCTCTCAAATGCTTAAAAATGTCCACTGCCTAATCTGGGAAAACGCCACCAAGCTTTAAAAGATTCTCTATTTATACACCAAGTTGAATTGACCAAAAAGTGAAAATAAGGTATTATAAAAAGATTTAAAATTCACTTGCTAAGTAATCTGACAAATCCTATGTATGAAAATATTTTAATTAAAAATGGCTTCACACCAAAAGAAGCAAAAGTATACCTATCAATCCTTGAATACGGACAAGCAACCATGTCGATGATTGCAAGAAAAACTAAACTCGAAAGACCAACAATCTACGACATTGTTAGTCGTTTAGAAAATAAAGGCTACGCAAGCACACTTAAAACTAAAGGCATTAAACACGTAACTGTCACGCCACCAAATATTATTATCCAATCACTAAAAAGCTCACTCAAGCAAGCAGAAAAAATCCTTCCAGATTTAATGGAAATGGCTTACAATTAACCCATTAAACCTCGAATTAAATTTTACGAAGGAATAAATGGGATGAAACAAGTACTAAGAGAATACTCTCACTCAACTCAAAATGCATATGTAATTACTGATTACTCAACTTTTCCCAAAGAAGTTTTAGAGTTTATTTACAAAGAAATAATACCAGAAAGAATTCGCAGAAATTCCTTTACAAAAATGCTTGTAGGAGAAAACCTAAAACACAGAAATGTCAAAAAAAACGAGAAAAAGTATCTTCAAGAACACAGACTTATAAATTTTCCAACAGGAATGGGCTTGGAAAACCAAGAAATATTACTTTGGGAAAACAAAATTGGATTTTTATCTTTTGGAAACAAAGAAATATTTGGAATGATAATTGAATCCAAATCCATTTTTCAAATGCTTGAAAATATCTTCTGTCTAATTTGGGAAAACGCCGATAACCTTTAAAAAAATCAATAGAATTACAACCATCTATTACAAAAACCTTGCATACTTAGTAAACAATTTCAAAAAACCAACTAGGCAATTTTATTTACAATTTTTAACAATTAAATATACTAGATAAAATAACCAATCTTACAAAATGGATTACACAGAACCAATCATTATAAAATCACAAGATCTTCAAAGCAACTTAGAAAAAATATCTTTTGGCTACCCGGATCTTAGCTTTGAAAAACAATGCAAAGGTCAAGAATTCAGAAAAGCTGCAAACCAAATAATCTACGACGTAGCACTAAAAACTATGTCCTTAATTCAAAACCCAGATAAAACTGCCATAGCACTCGCCTGGAGATCCTCGTTACCATTCGCTGAAAGCTTTAAAGAATTTGGAATAAGCAACTTTATACATTTTGATATATCTAGAGACGAAGAAACTCTCCAACCTGTTTGCACATACATATCAGAAATTCCAGAACACATTGAAACAATAGTAATTAGCGACCCAATGCTTGCCACAGCTGGAACTGCAAAATTTATGTATGAAAATATGGATCAAGAAAACCGTAATTTTATTTTCACAAGCCTTATAAGCGCACCCGAAGGAATTCAAGCCATCCAAAACATAGAAAAAAATCACAATTCTCCAATCATTACAGCTCGCTTAGACTCTCATTTAGATGAAAAAGGTTACATAGTGCCAGGAATTGGTGACTTTGGAGACAAATGGTTCTACGATTTAAATATAAATGAATACTTAAACAAACTTCAACAAGCTCAAATCATAAATAGCAATGACAAAAAACTACTAATAAAAAGAGTAACAGAGACTAACTAAATTAGTTACTTACGGGAGAAACAGGTTTCACATTCAAATCTTTGCTAAAATCATAATTCAACTGCTTCAAAATTTTATCAGCTAAATCCCCCTCCACAAATTCCGGTTGTACAAAATTATGCATAAAATAAGGTAAAAGCTCAACCGAGCGAACTCCAAGTATATTGAAATTTAATTTCAGCATTATTCCAGCTTTTGTATTAAAAGAAAAAGGCTGATCAAAAACAAAGTTTCCGAGTGAATAAAAAATATACTTTCCTTTATATTTTTCCATGGACTGAACAACATGTGGATGATGCCCAATTACAACTTCGGCTCCTAAATCAATCGCTTTTCTTGCAAAATCAATCTGAAACTTATTTGGTTTATTTACATACTCATTTCCAGCATGCATAGACACAAAAACTAACTCTGCACTTTCTTTTGCTAAGCTCATACTAGTCTCCAAATTTTCAAAAGACATAAAAGCAGTTCCAGCTGAATTAGCAGTTGCACCGTAACTTTTTGGAACAAAAGCAGGATCCAAAAAAGAAATAATCGCTAATTTATAACCATCAACTTCTAATACGGTTGGCTTTAAAGAATCCTGCAAATTAAGACCTAAACCACTATGCAAAATATTTTGATTATCCAAATTCATGATAGTTTCGACTATCCCCTTTTCTCTAAAATCTGGTGTATGATTATTAGCTAAACTAACCAAATCAAAACCTACATTTTTTAAAACTTCACTTGTAGAAATATTAGATCGAAATACCATTTCATTATCCATAATTGGGCGGCCATCCATAATTGTCGTCTCTAAATTTGCAAAAGCAAAATCTGCTTTTAAAATTTCAGCCTTAGTTTTTTCAAAAGGATAATACAAATTATCTCTATTTTTCACAGCTCTTTCAACTGCCCTAGAGTAACTTACATCACCAACTGCCAAAAAGGATTTCTCATCATAGATAAAATCTAAAAATGGCAACTTATACTCTATTTGATTCTTTTGAAGATAACGAAAAAAAGAATTAGCCTGCAAGTAATTTAAAGACAGACCTCCAAAGATTAAGAATCCAATTAAAAAAATAGAAAAACTAACTCTTTTTAACATAAAATTTATTAATTAACATAAAACTAACAATTTATCTTAAAAATTACAAATCAACATATTGATCCACATCCACACCTTCACTCTTTACAAGAGCCAAATACAAAGCCCTATGTACTATATTCACAGGTACATTAGGCATTAACTCCGTATTCTTCCAAACTCTAGTAAAATTAAGATCATCTTTGTTATCAATCTCGTTTTGAACAGCCAAATCAGCATCTAGATTGGAATTGTCTCTCTTCTGATAACATTCAAAATCAAAACCAAAAATTTCTAACTGTATACTCCCGTCTACCAAAATATTAACTTTATAAGCAAAACCAGTATGATCATTATTAACATATCCATTACGCAAAACTACTTCCTCAAGTAATCTTTTTGCTTGTGTTAACAACCTATCTGCTTTAACCAATACAAAATCGCGATAAGAAAATTCAACATTAGCGTTCTTCATACCAAAAAAACTTAAAACTTTATCAAGAAAATTTGAAGATTCATATCTTTGAACCAAAGGATGTTTTAAAAACTTTCCTAAATCGGATCTAACTTGTTTAAATTCAGACTCAAATTGAGCAGGTCTTTCAAACATTTCAGACACCAACCTAGAATAATCTTCTTCCTTTGACAACAAACCTCCTTCTTTTTCATAAACAGCAAACTGATAACCATCAGGAAAAGTAACGGAAGCCAAAGGAGTTTCCCAGTTTACCTTAAACATACCTTTTTCCAACACACAATGATCCTGAAAATATTGAGCAATCTTAAATTCCTCAAAAGAATTAGCACCAGGTCTATGACCACCTTTTAGAGTGTGTATATGTTTATTTGTTTTCATTTCTTTAAGAAAAAACACATTAGACCCAACGCTAATTTCATAAACACGATCTTTAAATTGCTTACGTTTTTTCCAATAAATAGGATTTAAAATCTCTTGTTTTTTTACAGGATCTTCAATGTCACAATATATTTCTATCCCACTAGGTAAAGTCACATGATCACCTGAATTATTGATTAAATCCTGAGAATCAAAAATCTCTGTCATCAAAGCAAGCATCTTTACATCACGTGCAAAACGATATCTCTGAGCTATCATCACTCTTTCTGCATTAGTAATCCCTTCTTGAAAAGTTCCGTCCTGGACATATTTATCCAAAGCAGTCTGAAATTCTTGACTATCGATATCAAAAAACAACGACAAGCGTCTAATTATTTCTTCAGGAGTCTGCAATCGAGGAGCATAAGTTATATCTGGCTTAATTTGTTCATCTTCTACTGCGTTCAAACTTACATAGCTTAATATTTGATTTGAAAATTTACTAATCAATTTATGAATTGAATTATCAGATGACAATTTATCTAAAAATTTCCGAGGCAAATCTTCACCAACAGAAGCATTACTAAAACCCAACACTAAAGATCTTATTTCAGCATCAGCTAATAATTTTCGACGAATAGACTCAGTGATTAACAACCATTGTTTATCTATATCACGAATATTATAACCCAGTAAGGATTCTGTATCTAATACAGGAACTCTCTTCGGAATATTTTCCAATAAATTTTTATTTTTTTTGAGGTCTTTCATAGATTCACAATTACCATCATTGTATTATACATAAAAAAGGAAATTTTGTAAACGACGCAATCAACAAAGAGATTAGATTAACTGTAAGCGCAACAATGTAAATACATACTGACCTTTTATTTACAAAAAGTTAGTCTTTAAAAAATTTAAAAATATTACTTTCAATATTAAAACTGAAGATATCAAACATAGAAAAAAAGAAGAATTCAATTAAACCATTAAGTTAAGTGACAAAGAAAGAAAGAATCAATCATGAATCTAATCAAGGAAGAGGTTTAGTAAACGAACCTTAAGTCAAAGAACATATCAAGTTTATTAAAACATAATTCTATAAATTGTATAAAAGCATAAAAAATTACAGCAAAAAACTAAAAAGCATTCAAATAACCAACCCAAATAAATGGAGTGAATTACATTCTAAAATTAAAGGGATCATGATTGTGGGCTCAACATGCTCGGGAAAATCAACTATTGTAAATCAAATTCGAAATTCTTTAAAAAAAGTTAAAGTTCCTAAAAGAATAATAACCAGACCTCAAAGGCTGAATGATAATTTAATAGAAAATACATTTCGAACAAAAGATGAATTCCAAAAAATGATTACAAATCATGAAATTGGACTTAATTGGACTAGAAAAATGGAAGGAAAACGTGAAGAACAATATGGATTTGAAATTGTTGCAAAGGAAAAGTTTGCAGTATATTCAGGTAATAATGCCTTGTATAACAATAAAGAAAGCGTAAGACCAAAAGAACTATTAGAAAACCATTTATATGTAGGAATATACGCACCTGATAAAATTCGCAAAGAAAGACTTTTAGAAAGATCGCCAGACATGAAAACTGAAGAAGTATCATACAGATTAAATGATAAATCTGAAAATATCTTAGAACACTGTCACATAATTGTGAATAATTTTGATTCATACCAAAAAAATAGTGGAAAAGAACTTATGGATTTAATCA
This sequence comes from bacterium, assembly GCA_018662325.1. Taxonomy (GTDB): domain Bacteria; phylum Patescibacteriota; class Gracilibacteria; order UBA1369. The sequence continues at coordinate 47,911 of JABJGM010000010.1, forward strand.
ATTTCCTGCAAAATAATTTTGAATAACACAAAAAGGAATTAGGCATAACTAAGTATGCAATTACCAAGCAATTTCTATATTGTGTCTAACAATCAGAATTGCACCCTATCTTGTCTTATAAGCTCCTAAGTAGATTAAAATAAATTTCAGAAAGCTATGCATATTAGTTGTAAAAATAGATAGTTGGATTTTTCAACTTAAGATATATCTCAATTTATATTTTCAATTTTCCCTTCTAATTAATTGAATTAATAACTTTTTATTCTAAAAATACATTTTGTCTTTACTAAAACAATTGTTTGTTGTAAGATGGACGTGTCACGCTTTATATGATTCTTGCAGTTTATAGTAAACCTATATGAGTCATATAAATAAGTTGATAAAATATTTTTATAAAAAACAATATGCAAACTGGAAAAATAGCTAGATTAACTGATAAAGGTTTTGGGTTTATCGCTCAAGATGGAGAATCAAAAAACATTTTCTTTCACTCAAATGAACTTGTAGACGTAAGATTTGATGACCTTAAAGAAGGTGACCTAGTAACATTTAACGTTGCTGAAGGACCAAAAGGACTTAATGCTACAAATGTACAACTAGCTAATTAATATAGCCACAGAAAATTGATCCAATCTTTTTAGTAAGAAGATCAAAAAAAAGCTCTTTATAAAAAAAGAGCTTTTTTTAATGCTAAGAGGAAACTAATCCTTACAAGTTAAACAAGTAGTAGCTGCTAAATACAAAGCAGACAAACCAACTAAACAATAAACAATAGTCGGAAGCATTTCTACTGAAGAAAATAGCATTTGCACTAGATCCATATCAAAGAAACCAACCATTCCCCAATTCAAACCACCAACAATGGTTAAAACTGAAGCTATTTTATAAAGCATGCTTTTATTTGAACACATAATCAAAAAAGTTAAATACATTATAAATATACATCAATTGTATCTTCATAACAAAAAATTAAACTTGTCAAAACTAGCGCTTAATGAATTGAAACAGACTCAACGCTAGTTCCACAGAATAAATTTGTAAATTTATTAACTTGCATTAAACTAATTTCAAAATCTTCAAATGTAAGTTCACTTTTTAGCAAACCTAAAGCAATTTCTAATTTATTTAAAAAGATCTCTTGATCAACATGTGATATAAGCAATGGCTTTGCGGATCTTTCCAAAATAATATCTCTTAGAGAATCAGGTAATTGCATTATCTGGTTTTTCATTAACATAAAATCTTGAGAATCTTGAATGTTATTATTTAAATAATTAATAATTATCTGAGTCGTCAAAGGAAATAAAAAATCGTTAACTATACGTTGATAAGCAAAAGGATACTTACCAAAAATAATAGCCATTAACTTAGGCAGTGTACTGATATCATATTGTAAAGTACTAACATCAATATGTTTCAATGAAGTTTTCGCGCAATCATTTAAAACTTCTGTCAAATCATCCGCTGAATCAAAAACATTATAAAAACCTTCAAGATTAACAACAGAACTTTCAAGACTAGAAGCAACAAGACTTTGATTAAGATCACCAAATAAATCAGATTTTTTAGATTTAGCTTTAAATTTTGGTTTTATTTTTTTCATGATTATGAGTTAGTAAGATTAAATACTAACACATTATAAAGATAAGACAATTTAATTGAATTTAAATATAAAAGTAAAACTAGATATCTAACTCAGCTTTATGAAATGCAATATAAGCAATAAACATAATCAAAGCTAAAATCAGAGATACTACAGTAAATGAAAAACTAATTAAATAACCCAATATAAAAGTCAAAAACATTCTAAAAAATTGATTCAACATACTAACTCCAGAAAAAAAAGTGGATCTAAAAGAACCTTCTAAATGAGCATTAATGTCTTGGTTCAAAAAAGTGTTTCGCGTCATTCCAATACCCACAATTAAAACCAAACTAATTGAACCTATCCAAACATTGGAAGAAAGACCTAATAATAAGAATAACAAAGCAATCAAAAGCTGAGAATTCTTAATATAAAAACCAAGAGAGCGTTTAAAGTAAGGTACCAGAAAATTAATCAAAACTTGCATCACAACCATTCCAGCATGTAATACACCAAAAGCATAAACTGAAGCTGAGAAAGATTGTAAAAAGGGCTGATAAAGCCAAATTCCCATAAAAGCAACTGCCGGAACAAAAGCTAAATCAAAAGCAAGAATCTTTAGCTTACGATTTGTTTTCAAAACATCAACAACAGATTTAAGAACACCTTTATTTCTTTCAATCTCGGATTCATTTTCCTCTTTAATATCTTTCATCAAAATAGCTGAAATCAAACCACAAAAACATGCAATACCAGTAATAAAATAAATATTCTCTAGACCAAAATAATCAGTCAAAAAAACACCACTCAAAGCAGAAATAAAAATCCCAATTAAACCAAGATTAGACAAATACCCTAGATTTCTTTTATAATTAGGCATTGAATCAACTTTTTGATGACTATCATAAAACAAACTACCAAAAGCACCAGATGTTAAAGCAAAACCAAGTGCAATTAAAAACTCAGCCACCATCGCATCAAAAAAAGAATTAGCCTTAAACATCAAATAACTTGCAACAACTGCAGAAACAGATCCTAAAACAACAGACAGTTTTCGAGAAAACTTATCTGCGATTACACCAGTTGGAACTTCTAAAGCAAAAATAAAAAAACTAAATAAACCTTGCAGATAAAAAAACTCAGAAGTAGAAAGCCCTACAATATTAGAAAAATACAAAAGCATAACCGGAGAAAAAAAATGTAATCCATTAAAAAACTTGAATGCAAATGATAAATATATATTTTTCAAAATTTCATATTATTTATAGCTACTTATTCTATAGCATTGTATTTAACAATGTCAAAGTAATAAACTTAAAATCATTAACCTTTTGAATACTCAAAAAGATTTAGATACTTTCTAGTTACTATAAATAGTAAAAACGGAAACAAATAAATAAGTCTAAAAGTAAAAGGAATCAAAAGAAGCAAATTTAATCCAAAAAGACTAATTACAAAGTTCCTATTGAAAACTGCTGGCTTCATTTTTTTAAAAGTCTTAAGCAAAGAATCTTTTAAATTTAAATCAAAAATCAAAATAGTAAAACCATTTAATCCAACAAGAGACATAAAAACAAAATAAAAATTTAAATAAATAATTCTCAAAACTCCATCTAAGAAAAAATATGGAGAACTCAAAACTCCAAAGACTAAGGACCAAACCGTTAAACTAAAAAGAGTATTCAATTTTAAACAATGAACATTTGTAATCTTAAACTCATAAAAAACTCTTTTAAGGACAAACAGAAGCAAAAAATATAAAGCAATTAAATTTAAAAATCCTCCCTGCAAGATATAAAATAAAAAAGTAAAAAATGTGTAAATTCCTAAAAGACAAATATCTAAAATATAATTTTTATTCAGCATATTGTTTAGTTCGTTTATACAATTATACAAGTAAACGATTTAGCTAAAAAAAGTTTACTACACAAAGTATAGCAAACTCTAAAAATTCCTAAAAGGTATTCCCACCTACATTCCGTAAGGATAATCTTCTAAATTTATCAAACCTGAATCTTGAAGTGGAGCTAATAACTCAGCATGCTTAATTAATAAATTTAACCCATAATCAAGCCTCTTTCTTAAGTAAGAATCATCAGCTTTATCATTAAACATATTTGCACAATCTCTAACAATTAAATGCTCAGGCAAATACATTATTTGATTATTTTTATAAGATGACATTCTTAGTTCAGCAATTGGATAAGCTCCGCCTCGTGAAGCAGACACTCCTATTAAATAAGCGGGTTTAAACATAAAACCTCCACTCATCAACATAAAGTTCTTTAAACCTGGAGTAACCATACCTCCCCACTCCGGAGACATTACAACATAAGCGTCGCAACTTGAAATATTCTCTTGTAAATCATTAAGTGTATTTTTCACCAAATCAGATTCATCATCCCAAGCATCCTCGGACCATAAAGGCAATGGATTGTCTTTTAATGAATAATGGAAAACTTCAACACCCTTTTTTTCTAATTCCTCTTTTACAAACAAAGATATTCTATCAGTTTCACAAGCTCTATGACTTCCTGAAATCACTGCAATTTTCATAATAATTTTTTTTATTAAATTTATTTATATAAAATATAACACAAAATATTAATTCACAAAAGCCCCTCCCAGCAGTAGCTACAGAACCAAAAGTAGGCTCTGAAGGATCACAATGAATTAGGCGATTATTAGTAATATAATATGTATGTACAACCTAAACAGTACATAATAATTAAATTTTTAAACTTAGATCTTATATCAAAATTTATAAATGTTTAAAAGTAATTGATTTAAATTGCAAAAAAAAAAGAAAAAGAATAA
>JABJGM010000009.1 GCA_018662325.1 bacterium
AAATTACCAATTACAGTAATAACAGAAGGAAAAATCGGAATTACTCCTGTTAGAGAAATAATAAATGTAATGTTGGGATTAAAACAGGATGAAAAAATCAAAAGTAATAGTAAATATCAACAAGAAAAAAAAGCAAACAAAAAAAGAGTTGAATCTGCAAGAGCAAAACTAAAGAAACTAGTCTTAACAGGAGACTTAGGAGAAGAAGCGCAAACAGAATATGTAAAATATTTAGAAGAAAATCCAGAAGTTGAAGAAATAGAAATAGAATTAAGCGGAAGCGCGAAAGAGATCTGGCAACAAGTAAAAGGACAAACGATAACGTATAGCAATAAAGAATATCGAGTAAATACAATTCAAGATTTTCTAGAATTAACATTTACTAAAATCGTGAAAGGAAAAATAGGAAGCACTCGAGTAAGAGAAATAATAAATGCACTATTAGGATTAGAAGAAGGTGAAAAAATTAAATTCATCTATGGTGGAACAAAAAGAGAAGCTAATAAATTAAATGTGGAGAATGCAAGAATTTCACTTAAAAATAAAGTCATAGCAGGAGAATTAGGAGAAGAGGCAAAAAAAGAGTACAAAGACTACTTAACAGAAGAAATAGACTTAAGTGGAAGTCTTGAACAAATCTGGAAAAGAATTCAAGGACAAACAATAACGTATAGTAATAGTGAATATCGAGTAAATACAATTCAAGATTTTCTAGAATTAACATTTACTAAAATCATGAAAGGAAAAATCGGAAACACTACAGTAAGAGAAATAATAAATGCAATATTAGGATTAGAAGAAGATGAAAAAATTAAATTCATCTATCATGCAAAAAAAGAAGCTAATAAATTAAATGTAGAAAATGCAAGAATTTTACTTAAAGATAAAGCATTAGCAGGAGACTTAGGACAAGAAGCACAAAAAGAAATGCAAACAATAATAGAAACCGAAAACATTCAAACTCAAATAAAAGAAGTAATTGAAGAAATCTAAAATTAAACTCCCAAAATACAGGGAGTTTTTTTAACAAAATTAACAAATGTAAACAACTTGACAAAATGTAAGAAATAGCACAGACTAACATCTTAAAAAATAAAAAAATGAACCAAAGACTAGAAACTAGCAACGTAGTAGAAAATTTTGAAAACTTAGAGGCGCAAAAATCAATTGAACAAATTGAAAGCAATGAAGTTATTCAAGAAATTCAAAGCATCACAAATTTTGAAGTAGAGGAAACACAAGCATCAGTTGAAGCTAGAGAAATATCAACAAAAGAAATCTGGGGAGAAATAGCAGGTCTAACAATTAAAGGACAAAGTAAAAGAATAGAAGTCACAATCCAAAACTTACTAAACTTATCAGCATATGACTATAAAAAAGGAAGAATCGAAGAAACCAGAAAACCATTAAAATACTATCTAAATGAAGTATTCGAAAATGAGGGTATAAGTATAGAATTAAAATATTATTCAGCAAAAGAGTTATTTGAAGAAGCAAGAGCAGCGATCGAGCAGTTAGCAACCGAAGGTAAGTTGGGAACAAAAGTTCAAATAGAAGTTGAAAAAAAAATCAAAACAACAGAAGAAGTGTGGGGAGAAATAGCAGGTCTAACAATTAAAGGACAAAGTAAAAGAATAGAAGTCACAATCCAAAACTTACTAAACTTATCAGCATATGACTATAAAAAAGGAAGAATCGAAGAAACCAGAAAACCATTGAGAGATTATCTAAATGAAATATTTGAAAATGAGGCTATAGGTATAGAATTAAAATATAAGTCACCAAAAGAGTTAATTGAGAAAGCAAAAGAAGCAATCGTGTGGTTAGCAACCGAAGGTAAATTAGGAATAGAAGCTCAAAATGAAATAGAATCTCAGAATGAAATTAAAAAAACAGAGGAAGTATGGGGGGAAATAGCAGGTAAAATATTAAACGGACATAAAAATACAAAAGTAACAATCCCAAATCTTCTAAACCTATCAATAAGTGACATCAGAAATGGAAAGATCTTAGAAACAAAAAAACCATTAAGAGACTATCTGAATAAAATATTCGAAATAGAAGGAGTAGACATTGAAATAAAATGGAGATCACCAAAAGAGTTAATTGAAGAAGCAAGAGAAGCGATCGAGCAGTTAGCAAATCAGGGAAAACTGACAGATACAGAACCAAGCGAACCAAGCATACCAAGAGAAACAACAGAAGAAGTGTGGGGAAAAATAGCAGGTAAAACAATCATAGGACGAAGAAAAAAACCAACAAAAGTAACAATCCCAAATCTACTTGAATTAGCAGATTTAGACATTAAAAATGGAAAAATTAAAGAAACGGATGAAAAATTAAGAGATTACCTAAATGAAATATTTGAAAATGAGACTATAGGTATAGAATTAAAATACAATTCATCAAAAGAGCTAATTGAAGAAGCAAAAGAAGCAATATGGCAGTTAGCAAATCAAGGAAAACTGATAGATACAGAACCAAGCGAACCAAGCGAACCAAGCGAACCAACAGAGGAAGTATGGGGGGAAATAGCAGGAAAAACACTTGTAGGAACAAGACAAAAAGATACAAAAATCAAAATCAAAAACCTACTAAACTTATCAGACCATGACATTAAAAATGGAAAAATTAAAGAAACGGATGAAAAATTAAGAAAGTACTTAAATAAAATATTCGAAATAGAAGGTGTAGATATTGAGATGAACACGCAATCATCAAAAGAGTTAATTGAAAAAGCAAAAGCAGCAATCAGAAAGTTAGCAACCGAGGGTAAATTGGGAATAGAAGAGAAAAATGAGATAGAAGCAAAAGAAACAACAGAACAAATCTGGGGAGAAATAGCAGATAAAACAATTATAGCGGGCAGACAAAAAACAACAAAGGTGACAATCCAAAAACTTGTAAAATTATCGAAATCCAACATTAAACATGGAATAATCGAAGAAACCGGAAAACCATTAAGAGAGTACCTAAATCAAATATTTGAAAATGAGGCAATAAGTATAGAATTAAAATATAATTCATCAAAAGAGTTAATTGAAGAAGCAAGAGCAGCAATTAAGGATCTTGTATTAAAAGGTAGCTTTGGTGAGTTAGAAAAAAAAGAATACATAAAATACGAGATACAAGAAAAACAAGAAAAAATACAAAAATTAATATTAGAAAAAATAAATTCAATTGCATCAAAACCAACAAATGAAAACCGTGTTGAATTTGATTCAATGGAAGAATACGTAATTGGAGAAATATTAGAAAAATATGTAATAAACAAAGAAGGAGAACCTTTTAGATTAGAAACTAATAAAACCTTTCAAGTAGAGATAGAAACAGATAATCACGGAAAAAATCCAAAATTAGACTTTTTAATTAGCACAGAATTTACAAAAAAAGATTGGGAGAGTATTGTAATCGAATGGCATCCATTTAGATTAGATTGGGTGATGAAAAAATTACAAGAAAAAATTGCAAAAGAAAAAGACCAAGAAAAAATAGCTGCTAAAATATCAAAATTAAAACAGGATGATAATCAGGAAATTATACAAGAAATAAAAAAGGGGTATGAAGATGAAAGACAGAAATTAGCAGAAAAATTAAATAATAATGAAATAACGATTGTTATAAGTTTTCAAAATCAAAATGACCGCGAAGATTTATATAAAATCCTAAGAGATTTCACAATCACAAATTCAAATTTTCCAGAAACTCAAGAAGAATTCACAACAGAATTCAACAATATATATATTCAAATTTTAAAAGTCCAAGAGAAGAAAAAACAAAGAATAGCAAGAATAAAAATAGAAGAATATTTAGAAGAAAATAATGCAAATTCAATTGAGGCATTAACAGAAGAACAAATAACAAAATTGTGGAAAAAAAGATTTACATTTTTAGGAAATCAAAACACAATATCAGAAAGAATAAAAAACTCAAAAACACACACAAAAAAAACAAATCAAGAAACTCAAATTCAATACAAAAGAAGAAACCTAATAGCATTCTACAATTATGATGAATATAAATTGAAAGACAAAGAATTAGAAGAGAATATTAATCAAAAAATTGAAGCAATAAGGCACGAAATCACAGATTTAGAAGCCATTTTAAAACCAGAGCATGAAACAGCAGAAATAATAGAAACTAAAACAATTGAAGAACAGGTTACTGTAGATATCCAAGAACAAGAATTACTCGAACCAGTTGAAATTTATCAAGAATTCAAATTAACATCTTACTAAGACAACACTCTAAACAAACCTAGATTTATATCCAGCCACAAATGAAGAAACATCCATTTCTTTCTTACCTTGGGGTTGGATTTTTAATATTTCTAAAGTTCCATTTAAACACCCCACAAACATTTGTTTTTTGCTGAAAGAAAATTCACCAGGTTTTAAATCTAAATCTGAAACAATTTTGCAGTCTAAAATTTTATAAACAACATCACCATGTGTAAAATAAATTCCAGGCCAAGAAATAAAAGCTCTAAAAGCTGCAAATATTTGCTTTGCATCGTGCTCTAAAAAATTTACACATCCCATTTCTTTTGGAATCTTCGAGCAAAATGTAGCTTCGCTCGCATTCTGTTCAACTGGCTTAAGATTCTCATCTAAAATTTGATTTAAGGTCTTAATTAAAATATTGGCTCCCATAATTGATAATTTTTGGATCAAGCCTGGTGTGGTTTCAGTAAAATCTACTTCATAAGAATCCGACATAAAAACAGGTCCGGCATCAAGTTTTAAAACCATTTCTTGCACGCAAATTCCAGCTAATTGATCTTGATTATAAATTGTCATTTGCACCGGAGAAGCACCCCTTAAATGCGGAAGCAAACTTCCATGCACATTCAAGCAATACTTAGAAGGCAAATCTAAAACAGCTTGCTTTAATAAAACTCCATAATCACATACAACTAAAAATTCAACTTCGCCAGGTTCTAATATTTCTAAAATTTGTTTGGAATTACTACACTCAAAAGTCGGAATATCTAAATTATTGGAATCTACAAATTGTTTAAGTTCAGTAGCTAAAAGTTGTTTTTTTCGCCCAAAAGGTTTAGCAGGTTGGGTAATAATTTTTGTAATTTGAATATTGTCTTCTAGTAAAAGTTTGTCTAAAATATTAGTAGCAAAGGTTCCAGAACCCATGTAAGCGATTTTCATATATTGAATTTAGTTACACAAATATTAAATCATAAAAGAATTTTAAGCAATTCAAGAATAAAGACTTTACAAAATTAAAATTTGGACTAATATGTAATCTTTTAATAATAAAAAAATATGTTACTTGATCATCTATCAAATGAGTTAGCAAAATTTCAAGAGGTTTTAAATCAAAACCAAAGATTTTTAGTTGTAAGTCATAATAATCCAGATGGAGACACTTTGGGTTCAAATTTAGCTATCTCTATGGGGCTAAAAAACCTTGGTAAGCAAGTAACTTCAACTTGTTATGATAAGATCCCTCAAAAGCTAGAATTTCTTCCTGAGAGCCAAAATATCGTACAAGAATTTTTACTAGAAGACTTTGATGCATTAATCATTATGGACACAGGAGCTAAACACTTAGTTTCTCATTTTGAAATGTATCCAGAGTTAAATAGAACTAAAAAACCAATCATTATTATTGATCATCATTATTCAGTAGAGAAATTTGGAGACATCAAAATCATCAACTCCAAAGCAACTTCAACAACTAGCTTACTTTTTGAGATTTTCAAAAAATTTAATTGGGAAGTTACACCTAAAATTGCAACTTGTTTATTAAATGGAATCTACACTGACACTGGATCTTTTATGCACTCCAATACAAATGTATTTGTATTAAAACAAGCAGCCGAACTTGGAAGACTAGGGGCTGATTTTAGACCAATCCAAATCAATAACTTTAAAAGAGTTCCAACCAATAAATTAAAATTAATTGGAGAAGTACTCTCAAATATAGAATTTGATCCAAAAACTAGAGTTTTAAAAAGTGGAGTCCCATACGAAACTCTTGAAAAATACAATGCTGGACCAAACGACTTAGATGGAGTTTCAGACTTAATCTGCTCCTATCCAGAAGCATCTTATAGTGTGTTATATACTGAAAATGCAGATGGAAAAGTAAAAGCCAGCCTTAGAACTCGTAAAGAAAATATCAATGTAGCTAAAATTGCAGAAAATTTTGGTGGAGGAGGTCACACTAAAGCAGCAGGGTTCCGTCAACATGGAAGACTTCAAAAAAGAGTAATTTGGGATATCGTTTAATTTTAAATTTTGCTAAAATCATTTTAGGAATAAATTTAAAAAGTGAAAAAACCAATTCAAACTCTAAGCGTTATAAGCATAATTACTTTAGTTGCTTTACTGATTCAAATCTTTTTCAACGAACCATGCATTAAATACACAGTAGATTTCACCTGCCAACAAAAAGACTTAGGTTCATTAATGATTTTCTTTCTTAGTCTACATACTTTTTTAGCTAGTTTTATAGCTTTTAGTCTTTATTTAATAAGAGGACTTTATTTTAAAAAACTCAAAAACTCTATCCATAGCGCTCTTAGACAGGGGATAGAACTAAGTTTTATTTTATATATATTTATAAACCTAAACCAACAAAATCTACTTGAGATTTGGTCAGGAGCCTTAATTATATTAATCGTAGCATTAATTGAATATATAATTCTAAGCTTCACAAGTAAGTAAAACTTAATTTATTTTACCAAAATTTTGAAAAGGAAAAACTACAAGACTGGCTTTACCTCTAATTTGCTTTCTATGTACAAAAGCATCTACGTTCTCACCAGAACAAGTTAACGTTGGACTTTTATAGTAACAGTTTCTTGAATCATTACTGTAAAGACGATTATCACCCATTAAAAAATAATGATCTTTTGGAACCGTAAAAGTTTGAGAATTTGCAAAGGATAAAAAAGTTTGATCTAAATTTTCGCTATTCAAATAAGGTTCTTCAAGCTTCTGAAAATCTCCATCTATTAGTTTATAAACAAAGCCATCTTCGATCTTCAATGTTTCACCTTCAACTGCGATTATCCTTTTAACTAAATATTTTTGACTACCATTTCTTAACATAAATACAACAACATCCTTATTTTCAGGTTCTCCAATTTCATGGAACCCAAGGTTTAAGTAAGAAAATGAATCAATTAACATAATATCTCCCTTACCAAATTCACAACGCTCATTTATAAAATTTAAAGTATTACACATAGAAGGTCCTGAAACTCGAAAAGGAGAAACAATAAAAGTTCTAACTATAAATACTATCAAAGCAATCGAAATAATATCGATAAAAAACTCCATTACATCTTTTTTGTTTATTTTCATTTCAAACTTTAAAACAGCAAAATTATAACAGTCTTTGATTTGCTTTCCAATTCTAAATTTCTTAAAATATAAAAAAGCCCAAATTTATGAAATTTTATAATTACGTTTACAGGAAATTTTTAGAAGAAGATGAAGTTATAGAGCAAGTTATCCATCACAATTACGACGAATTAATAAAGCCAATCTTTATACAATTTTTTATATTCATTGCTTTTCCAATCTTCGCATGGGCAAATACAGAACACTTAAGTTTTTTATGGCTAGGAATAATAATAATTGGTTTATTTAAATCCATAAATTTATTTCTATACTGGCTTTTCAATTCACTTATGGTAACCAATCTTAATATAGTAGATAATAAATGGATCAGCTTTTTCCAAAGAGCCTCAGAAAGAATTGATTACAGCCAAATTGAAAGTTTTTCATATGAAATCAACGGAGTAATTAATACAATTTTCAATATTGGAGACATTCACATCACAAAGCTTTCTGGAGAAGAATATCTACTTAAAGGAATTTATAAACCACAATTTTTTTGTAATAGATTAAATCATATCCAAATTAAAAAAGCCAAAGAAGAAATTTACAAAGATCACACTCAATTAAAAGATATTCTAACAACAGTAGTTCAAAAACATATAGCAGAGCATGGAATTACGGTTACAAACGATTAAATGTATTGAAAAATCAAAGCAAATCATCTAATTTATATTAAAAGTTAACAAAAACAAATGTCTGAATACGAAGTAATTTGTGGACTTGAGATTCACGTTCAACAAAACACCAAAACTAAAATGTTTTGCAGATGCAATAACGACTCAGAAAATGCAAGACCAAACACTAACGTTTGCCCAGTATGCATGGGATTTCCAGGTCAACTACCAAAAGCTAATAAAAAAGCTATTGAAAAATCAATTGCAGCTGGATTAATGTTCGGAAGTCAAATACCTGAAAGATCTATGTTTGATAGAAAAAACTACTTTTATCCAGATTCACCAAAAGGTTACCAAATAACTCAAAATTTCCACCCAATAGCTATCGGAGGAAATGTTGAAGTAGAAATAAAAGAAGGTAAAAAAAATATTCGTATTCACCATATGCACTTAGAAGAAGATGCAGGTAAATTAACTCACACAGCACAAGGCTCATTAATAGACTACAACAGAACCGGAACACCATTAATGGAACTTGTTACAGAACCAGATATTAATTCCGTTGAAGAAGCTGTAGCTTTTGCAAAAGAGGTACAAAGAATAATGAGATACTCTGGAGCTTCAAATGCTGATATGGAAAAAGGGATGATGAGATTCGATGTAAATGTGTCACTACGACCTTTTGGACAAAAAGAATTTGGAAACAAAGTTGAAATTAAAAACTTAAATTCTTTTTCATCTATGGAAAAAGCTTTCCACTATGAAATTAGAAGACAAACCAAAGCCCTGAAAGCCGGAGAAACAATTCACCAAGAAACCAGAGGATGGGATGATGTAAAACAAAAAACAACCTCTCAAAGATCGAAAGAAACTGCTTTTGACTATAGATACCATCCAGAACCAGATCTTCCGCCAGTGGTCCACAAACAAGTTCTAGTAGATGAAATTAAAGCTACATTACCAGAGCTACCAATTGTTAAAAGACAAAGATATGTAGATTATGGAATTGGATACGACGAAAGTGTTCTACTTTCAAATACTCTCGAAATGGCACAATTCTTTGAAGACGCTAGTTCTATTGCAGATGACCCAAAAAAATCTGCTGCTTTTATTACTACAAACCTTTTAAAGCACTTAAACGAAAATCATATAGATATCAAAGACTCAATTGTAACAGCTAAACACATTGGAGAGCTTGTAAATCTTATAAACAATGAAACAATCTCAAATAATACAGCCAAAAACGAAGTAATGAGCTTTATGTTAGAAACAGGGGATATGCCTTCTAAAATAGTTGAAGAAAAAGGCCTTAAGCAAGTTGTAGATACAAACCTAATTGATACACTTTGTAAAAAAGCCATAGAAAGCAACCAAAAAGCCGTAGATCAATATAAAGGCGGACACAAAAAAGCCATCGGAGCCTTGGTAGGATTCTGTATGAAAGAAGGAAAAGGACAAGTCAATCCAAAACACATCTCAGAACATCTAGAAAAACTATTATCCGAATAAAACAAAAAAAGCACCAGTTGGTGCTTTTCTTTATCTAATTTCTTTCAGAGTCATGTATTAATTTAATTGGGTTTCCATAATAACCATACTCCTCATAAATATAAACATCAAAAGCTAAAAATCCAAAAGTAGGATTTATCTCAACCCAAGTTGCAAAATTAGAAGAATCATCTGGAATAAAAAATGAAAACATTGAATTATCACCATAATAAAACTGTGGTATACGAATTGAAGTAACGCCAGGCTCAATTAAAGTATTCAGATCTTGAGTGATACCATTTTGAGATAAAAAATAATTAAACTCAAAGGTAACAAAACTGTGTACTAACAGAATCATAAAACCAGCAGTTTCAGAGTTGCCACCACTTGTAATCTCTACCTTTCTTGATCCGTTTTCTTCAAAAACAGTAACATATGCTCTGTCTTCAAAGGTAGAATAAATATCTTCATAAGTATATGAAGAATTTGCAATATTTAATACAGACTTAACAGTATCTGAAGAATTAATTGGTAAAGTATCATCCAATTCTCCGTTAGTTTGATGAACAAGTCTAAAAGTATGAGTTCCAGCAGATAAAAATAAGTCTTGTGATGAATTAAAATATTGACCACCCTTGACTGGTAACTCTGAATCAGAATTAGAATGAACAACAGAACCATCTAAAACATAAGAAATGTTTTGAGGGAACTGAGAGAAAACATTTACATCGTAATCCAAAGAAACTGTAGCATCTTCAATCGAATTTATTCGAAGACAAACCATTTGCATTTCAGCATCTTCAAAAAAATCAGCAGCTGTTTGCGTAGTACAATCAACTTTATCAATACATATAGTGTCTCCAAGTTCATTACAAGAAGCATCAACAACTTCTTCACTGGCAATATCAGAACCAGCTAAAGTATCTTCACCGGCAATATCAGAACCAGCTAAAATTTCTTCACCAGCAATATCAGAACCAGCTAAAGTATCTTCACCGGCAATATCAGAACCAGCTAAAGTATCTTCACCGGCAATATCAGTACCAGCTAAAGTATCTACACCAGCAATATCAGTACCAGCTAAAGTATCTTCACCAGCAATATCAGTACCAGCTAAAGTATCTACACCAGCAATATCAGTACCAGCTAAAGCACTGCGAGTATCATCACAAATATTATAAACTATACAATCATCTTGAAGTTCAACTGAGGGTGTGCATGATGGAGATGTTAAAAGACTTCCTGTTAACAACATTAAAGTTCTTAATGATTTCATTTTTAAAGATTTATTTTTTTAAATTATATATTATAAATTAAAAATGTCAAGGCGCTGACTACATAAGGAGTTATCAGAAGGTAGATTTTATAAGAAAAATTTGCTATAATATAAGTAAATAACTAAATAAAATGTTAGAAAGTAGCTATAGCCTTAAAGAAATCTTTGTATTTATAATGTATTTTAGTGGGGGAGTAGGAAGTTTAATTTTAGTAATGATTTTATTTAAACTTTTAAAAATTCTTTCTGACATAAGAAAAATAACCTCTTCAACAGGGGATATAACTTCAAAATTACATCAAGTAATTACAGGTCCTGTAGATTTAATCTTCAATTTATTTGGATCATTAACTCCAGTAATTGAAAATGCAGTTAAAAAATTTTTAAAGAAAGATTAAAGCTTTAATTCAAAAATCATATTTTGAGATTGCCAAAAGCTTGAGGTTTTTTGTGTGTTTTTATAATAATGCTTGTTAACAAGCTTAAAATTAGACTTAGATACCAATCTAGATAATGAATAAGGCGTAAAAGCATGATAATACCTCTTTACTCCTCCAAGTTTAATAAATGTATCCCCAAAATCATAACTCCCTAGTCTAAACAAAGACTCTAAAATAAATTTGAAGTATCTTTTTTGATATAAATTCCAAACAGATATATAAAGCTTTCCATTTGGCTTAAGAACTCTTTGCATTTCCCTTAAAGCTTGTAAACGAATCTCATTAGATGGTAAATGATGAAAAGAAGCAACTGCAAAGATCAAATCAACAGAGTTATCTGGAAGTGGAATATCTAAAAAACTACCTTCAATCAATTCTACATCTTCTTTTACCAAACTCTCCTTAGCTTGATCTAACAAACCAGCAGAATTATCTAATCCAATATACTTAATATTTTGTTCTTTTAAGGAGAAAAAAAGTCTTCCATTTCCACAACCAAGATCTAAAACATTAGCTCCTTCAAAACAAGCATCAGTATAAAGCTCAAATTCAGCCCAAGGTTTATGCCTAGAATTTGAAAAAGTCTGGGAAACAACATCATAGTCATCTGGGACTTTTTTTAATAAAAAATCAATAAATTTCTTTTTCAATATAAACTATTAAGTAAAAAAATTATAGCAAATAATCAAAAGATTACTAGATTAATTCGGCTAAAAAACAAATTGTTTCTCCGATTTTAATACCATTAGGATCACACGGGAAAACTAAATAACAGTCAAAGGGAGCACGAACTTGTCTATCTCCATCAATTAAAAGCTCATCTTTTTTAACAAAAGTAAAATTTTCTATCTTAGGTGCTATAGAATCAGATTTATGAGTTTTTAAATACAAAGTTTTTAAATTTAAAACCTTAGCTTCTCTTTTTACAAAAGTGTAATTAATTATTCCATGAGCTGATAAAAATTTAAGGATCATA
Source organism: bacterium (assembly GCA_018662325.1). Lineage (GTDB taxonomy): Bacteria > Patescibacteriota > Gracilibacteria > UBA1369. The sequence goes on from JABJGM010000009.1 coordinate 12,165, forward strand.
GAATAAGAATTCTCGACGGAAATCATATCATCATGCTGTCCGGCTTCATAAGTTAAAGCTTTAAGACCTTTACTTAATGCATAATTTTCAGTATCACCAGCAACTTCAGAAAAGTTTTTCCAACCAGTAACAATAAAACTAGCAGATAACTCAGAAGCTAAAATTAAACTCTCTTCCTCCGAAATTAAAAAGTCCAAACAAGGACTTTTTGCAGAATGTAAATCTAAAAAAGCGTCTTTACCTTCAAACAAAGTCTTTAGAAAGCTAACTCTTTCATATTCGGATGAACCTTTAAATTCATCAAAATTGTCATCAACAAAAATCCTATTCATATCTTTATCAATAAACCTAACATTCTGTTCCAATGCTGGAATATTCCCAAAAGCAAAAGTAACCTTACCATTTAATAAAGTAAATCTACCGGAATTAAGATTTTTCATAAACATTTTAATGGCCTTAACACCACAATGCTCATTTCCATGGATTCCTCCAAATATCAAGATACTAGGTCCTGGATTACCAGAATCAAATTCAAAAACTGTATTATTGTTCATCTAATTTAATTATTTAAAATCAATAAACCATAAAAAATGTATTTCTTCAAGAAAAGACTAAAATAAAAACAAAATCTTATAAAATTAGTTACAAATGAAACAATCTATTTAAAATTCTTATTTACAAAATCTTCAAAACCTAAATCGAGCAAAGACTGCCTATTTAAATTTAAAATAGCATCAGAATGATCATAAAAATAACTAGTCATTAAACGAGCAAGTAATTCTTCAGAATCAATAATATAATCAAATGTTCGTAACCTACTAGAAAATTTAGCGGAAAACAATTTTAAATCTTTAATCTCTAAATCTAAATTTAAGGCACTTAAAGTCTTAGTAAAAAAATAAAATTCTTTAAGTAACTGCTTTAAGTCAAAAGAGGAATTATCGCTAGAAATTATTGTAGAATAATTACATTCAGAAGGGAATGTAAGAAAAGTATTATACCTTTGTAATAGAGAATAAAAATTATTTAAAATCTCTTCAGAAAGTAAATGTTGATTAGCAGAAATAAATTCTTTTAAATCATGAATATCTTGATAAAGATAAGTGAAAATATCTGAAGACTCTAAAGCCTTCACTTTCAATTCATTTAAGCCAACTAAGTTGTCAAAATCTAAATCAATTGAATCAAAATAGGCATGAAAAGCCTCATGATAACAAGCATTTCTAGAAGAAATAAAATCATTAATTCTAATAAAAATATCTGAAGATAAATTAAAATAAAACCCCTGAGTTTTTAAACCTTCCCCTTTGTTTTCAAAAAAACAACTCTAGTTCCTGAAATTTCATCTAAAACTGATGTTGAAATACCTTCACAAACTCTAGAGGAATTAATAGAAGATTTATATGCAATATCAAGACCAAGAGGATTATTAATAAAAGATTTTACAACTTGATAACCAGCATAAGCTAAAAAAACACTTAGAGCAGTTACAGTTCTTACCTTATTAATATTCATTGTTTTAGATTAAACAGTATTTATATTTTAACATTTAAGTTGGAATTGTCAAGTATGGACATAAAACAATTAATAGGGTAGATTACAAAAAATAAAAATACGTATGCAAAATTACGAACATAGAAAAGAATATGAAAAGCTCTGCAAAGATGTAATTTTAAGACTCTACGAATTTGGTAACGAATCTGGATTTGAATTATTAGACAAAAAAAGAGTAGAAAGAATAAGAAACAAAGCAACTAAAGACCATAAACTTACGCCTCCAAGAAATATTGAGCTTATTAAAGCTTATCATAAACTAATTGACGATGGTGTAATTGAAGCAAACAATACGATCTTAGGTTTTATTATCAAAAGAAAAATAAGATCTTTATCTGGGATTGCAAACATTACGGTAATGCTAAAATCCTTTGGATGTCCAGGAAAATGTATCTTTTGTCCAACTCAGCCTGGAATGCCTAAAAGTTACTTTTCAAATCAACCAGCAATGCTTAGAGCAACTAGAAACAATTTCAACGCCTACATGCAAGTTAAAACCAGATTAAACGGACTTAAAACGCAAGGCCACGATATAACCAAAATTGACATTAGAACCGCTGGAGGAACCTGGAGTAGTTATTTAGATGATTATCAAGAACACTTTATTAAAAGTATTTACTTTGCATTAAATGAAGGAGCAGGAGAAATGCAAGATGTAGAAACTGTAGAAAAAATAATCCAAGAAAAAACTCTTGAAGAACTAATTGAAGAAAACGAAACAGCAAATTCAAGATGCGTAGGACTTTGGATAGAAACAAGACCTGACTGGGTAACACATAAAGAAATCAAAAAACTTAGAAGATTTGGAGTTACCGGAATAGAACTTGGAATTCAAACCACAAACGACAAAGTTAATGAATTTAACAAGAGAGGACATGGAATGGAAGAGTCGATCAGAGCTACTGAAATATCGAGAGATGCAGGATTAAAAATCTGCCACCATTTAATGCCAAACCTACCAACCTCAACCTTAGAATCAGACCTACAAACTATCGAAGATACCTTTTTAAAAGAGGACTTAAATCCAGACCACATCAAAATATATCCATGTATGGTAGTACCATTTACGGAACTTGCTAAAATGGTAAAAGAGGATCCTTCAATCTATACTCCATATACTGATCCAGAACTAATTGAACTCTTAATTAAAACACTAAAAATAGTTCCAAAATACTGTAGAGTTATTCGGGTACTTAGAGATTTTCCATCTGATTTAGTCCTAGAAGGTTCAAAAACTCTTAACTTAAGACAAATCCTTGAAGATAGAGGAGTAGTGTCTCAAGACATTAGAGCTAGAGAAATCAAAGACCTGAAAGTAAATGAAGATGCTGTGGATTTTGAAATTATTGAATATACATCAAACAACGGTAAAGAATTTTTTATTTCACTAGTGGACACCTCACAAGATAAACTGCTTGGGTTGTTAAGATTAAGACTTAAAAAAGATTTAAATACAGAAATTCAAGAAATTAAAAACACTGCAATTATCAGAGAAATTCATGTCTATGGACAAAAGCAAACTCTAAAAAAAGATTCATCCTTAAATTCACAAAGTCAACACAGAGGATACGGTAAAAAATTAATGGCCAAAGCAGAAGAAATAGCCAAAGAACAGGGTTTTAAAAAAATAAGTGTAATTTCAGCTATAGGAACAAGGAAATACTACGAAAAACTTGGATATGAGAAAGGGGAGACATACATGCTAAAAATGCTATAAACTAGGGAGATTCCTTTAAGTATTTGCCAGAAAATGTATAATATGATAGAATTAAAGGAATTTAACCCACAATGCATGACAGAAAGAAATAAAAGTCGCGCTACCCAACAAAACGAAGAGAGAGAAAATTTATCTTTTCTTAGAGCACAAAATGATTCAGAATTAAGTTACCTGTTGATCATAATGAACTCTAGAATTGACTTACTAACCAATAGTGAACAGGCAAAAACAATGATTTTAACTGATACACGTTCAGAATTGGATGAATTAATCCAAGAAATCAACGGACAAACACAAACAATCGATGCAATTAGAACAAAACAAACTCAATTAGAAAACACCATTTCAAGCATGATTGACCTAATGGCAAGACAACAAGGAAGTGAAGATGAAATGCTACACCCTCAGATTTTTCTACTAAAACAACAAATCATAGAAACAACTCGAGAAATTCAAAACCTAAAAAGAATCTCTAGAGTTTTAGCGCAAACTTTAGAGCAAGAAGAACAAGAAGAAAACACACTGGAAAACAGTAAAATAACTACACTTTTTCAAGATCAAGAAAAAAAGGAAAGACTAATAAGTATAATTCAAAATAAAAACGTACAAAGAATTCTGCCTCTATCAAGTGATTCAATAAATGATATAATTCAAATTCTTCAATCTGAAAATTTTTCAGCAGAAGCTTTAAAAACAAAAATAAGGATATCCATTCAAGAGTATGAAAACAATAATCAAAATGGTTTATTCAGTAAAATAGTAAACAATACAGTTGGAAGAGAATTAATTACCAACATTAAAGAAAATATTTACATTTTCCTTACAACCTTAGTTAATATAGATATAACAAATTTAGCAAGTACAAAATTAAGCTTAGCTACTTCATTTGCTATGGATTTTTGTGAAACAATCTCATCTATAGTAAGTCAAGATGATATAGAAAATAGAATTTTAGAAAGACAATTGATTCCAATAAATAATGAAATAGAAAACATAAATCCAAATGCTAAAAAACTTACATTAAATCAAATAAGAAAACTCAGCACATTACCTTTATTAGACATAGAAGAATTTTGCAAAGCAAACCCACAAAACCCTGCATCATTAGTATTAAAAAGACTAATATCTAATAACACAGGAAGACTAAATGAATCTCTTATCCATAAACTCAGAGAAGATGAAAATTTATCAGAAAGACAAAAAGAAATAATGATAAGTGAAATAAGAAATGGAAATTACAAAATTAAAGAAACTAAACTATCAACATTATTAGCATTCATAGATAACGAAGAAGGAAATCAATATTACGATCAATTAAGTGGAAGACATTTATATTACGCATCAAGATTTATAAGACGGAAGAAAATAGACGGAAGATGGAGAATTCACAGTGAATTCTTTACTAAAGCTACAGGAAGTTTAGAATTAGCACACGAAGTCTTAATAAGAAATGGAAATCCAGAACTTAAAAATTTTCAAACTAAATTTAAAAATGGGATTGTTAACGCTACACAGCACAATGCATTTATGAGCACGATTGAATCAAACATAGAAAAAATTGCAATAAACAATACTCTTGCACATAGAAACGCAATCAGAAACAACATTCAACAACTAGCATGGTATAAAACACAATTAACGAGAGAACTAGCTGTAACAACAAACGCAGAAGTTCGAAATACAATTAGAAATTACCTAAACCAGGTAAGCGAAGCAACGAAAATCTTCAGAGTAAGAACGGCAGCTGCAAGACAATTACTACATACAGGAGCAGAAGGAAAAATTTTAGACAATGTAAGTGGAAAAGGAAAAAGAATAGCAAGACAAGTAGGATCCGGAGCTAAATCAGCATTAAGTTGGGGTGGGATAAATGCAGGTCTAATGGGAATACCACAAATTTATAGATTCATCAAAGGTGAAATTAGTTTTAATCAAGCAGTAGGAAATACATTCTCAAATATGAGATATTGCGTTCCAATATATGGTAGTTATTTAAGTTGGAGAGACTTTAATCAAAATCCTGGAATTCTAAGTGGATTAGTAGCAGCAGGTTCTACTATCTTAGACGTTGCAGGTTTACCATTAAAATTAGCAGGACTAGCAGGTAGAATTGGATTTGGATTAGTTAAAACAGCAGGCTTAAGAACATTCACACAAGCTCTTAAAACAAATACATCAAGAGCTCTTATGGGAACATTTGCTGTAACCACAAGCTATGACTTTTTGAAAGATAAGTCAATTGGATCAACTGGAATTGCAGCACTTGAAGCATCAGCTCAAATTTTAAATCACGGTAACGAGGCAGCTAACCAATTAGACTTAAATCCATTCCAAAGATTAGAGCAAAGAGCAGCAGATGAAATTGCAGCTCAAATCCAAACAATTCAAGCTTACGAATCAAATCCTCAGTTAGCTTAGAAAAAAATTATTAATTACATCCCATGAAAATCAAAACATACCAAACAATTAAAGTTATAATTAGCTTAATAATAATTGGACTTCTATATTATGTAGTTGCACCACATACAGGTGAAAATTTAATTTATTTACAAATAATTATGGCTGTTACATTTCTAATACTTATAATTAGTAGCGTTGAAGAATATTCTAAGTTATTTAGAAGATAAGCATTTACTACCTACCGAATATAC
>JABJGM010000011.1 GCA_018662325.1 bacterium
GGGAAGAGAAGTTAAAGTATTTTGAGGCTGAAGAGAATTTAGAAAGGTTAACGAAAGCCGGATTTAACGGATACCACCTATCCCAGATAGTAGTAAATGCAGGCTGGGAAGAGAAGTTAAAGTATTTTGAGGCTGAAGAGAATTTAGAAAGGTTAACGAATGCTGGATTTGAAGCAAGCCACCTATCCCAGATAGTAAGAAATGCAGGCTGGGAAGAGAAGTTAAAGTATTTTGAGGCTGAAGAGAATTTAGAAAGGTTAACGAAAGCCGGATTCACCTTCAATAAAATAGCAAAAACTGCTCAAACAAAAAAATGGAAAACTGCATTTGATAGCGTAAAATAAACTATTAAAATAGAAAAAAAGACCCCCACAAACCGAAGGGTCTTTTTAATATAAAATAATTAAACTAAATCAATTTCTTTAACCAATGAGCAGTGTAGCTGCTTGGGTGTTTAGCAACTTCTTCTGGAGTTCCTTCGACTAGAATTTCTCCACCTTTGTCACCACCCTCTTGTCCAATATCAATAATGTGATCCACACATTTTACAACATCCAAATTGTGCTCGATTGTTAAAACCGTGTTACCTTTATCAACTAGCTTCTGAAGTACTTCTAAAAGTTTAGCCACGTCTCCAAAATGCAGCCCTGTGGTTGGTTCATCTAAAACATAAAGTGTTTTACCAGTTGAACGCTTAGAAAGCTCTGTGGCTAATTTAACACGCTGTGCTTCACCACCTGAAAGAGTATTCGCAGATTGACCTAAATGAATATATCCAAGTCCAACTGCATTTAATGTTTCCATTTTTCTTTTTATCGATGGAACTGCAGCAAAAAAGCTCATTGCTTCTTCTACTGTCATTGCTAAAATATCTGAAATGTTTTTACCTCTGTATGCAACTTCCAAAGTTTCTCTATTGTATCTTTTCCCATTACAAGTTTCACATTGCACATAAATATCTGGCAAAAAGTGCATTTCAATTTTCTTAGTTCCATCTCCAGAACAATCCTCACATCTTCCACCTTTAACATTAAAAGAAAATCTCCCTGCATTATACCCACGAACTTTTGCTTCTGGAGTAGCTGCCAATAAATTTCTAATATCCGTAAAAACACCAGTATAAGTAGCCGGATTCGAACGCGGAGTTCTTCCAATTGGAGATTGATCAATATTTATTACCTTATCAACATTTTCAAGTCCTTTAATTTCTTTGTGCTCACCTGAAACAGCTCTACTTCGAGAGTTTGTTTCTAACATAACTTCTTTTAGCAAAATATCATTTACTAAAGTAGATTTACCGGAACCTGAAACTCCAGTTACAGCAATAAATTTTCCAAGAGGGAACTTAACATTTATATTTTTCAGATTGTTTTGAGAAGCCCCAAGAACTTCTAAAAATTTTCCATTCCCTTTTCTTCTTTTTGTTGGAACTGGCATATCTTTTTTACCACTTAAGTAAGCACCAGTATCAGTGTTATCGGATTCTAAAAGTTCTTTTGGTGTACCCTCAAAAATCACTTCTCCACCATGTTTTCCAGCTCCAGGTCCAATGTCTATAATGTAATCCGCTGCCAGCATAGTGTCAGAGTCATGCTCTACCACAATTACAGTATTTCCAAGATCTCTAAGCTCAACTAAAGTTTTAATTAGTTTGTCGTTATCATTTTGATGAAGTCCAATTGACGGTTCATCAAGCACATACAAAACTCCACTAAGTTTTGATCCAATTTGTGTAGCCAAACGAATTCTTTGGGCTTCACCACCAGATAAAGTGTTAGCCGATCTACTTAGTGTTAAATAAGAAAGACCTACATCCATTAAGAATTTCAAACGATCAGAAATTTCTTTTAAAATCATTTTGGCAATCACAGCTTGAGTTTTATCAAGTTTAACATTAGTAAAGAAATCTAAAGCTTTTTCTACTGAAAAATTAGTGACATCAATAATATTCTTTCCACCAATCAAAACACATAAAATTTCTTTTCTTAATCTTTTCCCTTCACAACTTGGACATACTTGTTCATTCATATATTCTTCAAAACGTTTTTTTGAAGTCTCTGAGTCAGCCTCAGCATGACGTCTCATTAAATTTGGAATTACTCCTTCGTATTTTGTCCGATAAACAGATCCACGCATTTTTGAAGTACTTGGAACTCTTAAATCATATTCAATATCTTCAGTTCCATAAAAAAGTAAAGTTTTTTGCTCTGGGCTTAATCTTTTAAATGCAATATTCATTGGAATTTCATTAGCCACACACACAGCTTCAAGTAAAGCATAATACCAGCCCGTAGCCGAATAACTGTTAGCCCATGGCAAAATAGCGCCTTGCGACAAAGATAAAGTTTGATTAGGCACCAATAAATTAACATCAATTACTTGCTTATAACCAAGTCCGTGACAGTCCTGACAAGCTCCATGTGGAGAATTAAAAGAAAACATTCTTGGTTCTAAATTCGATAAAGAATTCAAGCCTTCTACAGCCTCAAAATTTTCCGATAATCTTAGTTCTTCTTGGGTATCATGATTTAAAATAATTACATCTCCTTCCCCAAACTTTGCAGCCGTTTGCATAGAATCTGCAAGTCTTGTTTTATTTGGATTTGGAACTTCAACTGTTTCTCCAAAATTATTTTCTTCAAAACTCGACTCATAATTTTTCACAACCAATCTATCTACCACAATTTCCAGAGTATTATGCTTTTTTGGATCAATTTCAGGAATCTCTAAAATAGAATGAATTTGTCCATTCAACCTTACTCTCACAAAACCTTCTTTTTTAATCTCATCTAAAACCTTTTCATGCTGACCCTTTCTACCTTTTACAACAGGAGCCAATAATATAATTTTTGTGCCTTGGGTAAGTTCAGTAACCTTTTCTACCATCTGACTCACCGATTGTCTTTCAAGAGGTTTACCAGTTTTAGGATCATGAGGAACCCCAACTTTGGCAAACATTAATCTTAAATAATCATAAATTTCCGTTACAGTACCAACTGTCGACCGCGGATTTCTACTCGCAGTTTTTTGATCAATCGAAATAGCAGGCGAAAGCCCATCAATCTGATCTACATCAGGTTTTTCAGACAATTGTAAAAACTGTCTTGCATATGCAGACATACTTTCTACATATCTTCTTTGTCCTTCTGCATAAATAGTATCAAAAGCTAAACTCGATTTACCAGAACCTGAAAGTCCAGTAATCACAGTAAGTTTATTTTTGGGAATTTTTACTTCTATATTTTTTAAGTTGTGCATTCTTGCACCCTTAACATGTAAAAATTTGTTAGACATTTTTTAACTTTTATTAACCCCTCCATTATACACTTTAAACATGAAAAAACAACACAAAACCCTTTTTATCATTACAATAAGCTTAATTCTTTTAATTGGATTTCGTTATTATCATTTAACAAAATACAAAGGAATAATTGTTGTCTTTTTCAATACTAAGGAGGGGGATGCTATTTTGATTCGCAATACAGACTTTTGTTCAATATTAATTGATGGGGGATCGGACTACGCAATGTTAGATTCTTTGTATAAATATCTACCTTTTAATAAACGAGATTTTGATCATGTTTTTGTTTCTCATCCACACCACGATCATATCCATGGTTTGAATTTGATATCTAAACGTTTTGAAATTCAAAATTTATATTATCCATTTTTACCATTTCAAAAAGAATCTTTAGATGATTTAAAAGATTTAAGTAAAAACAAATTTGAGGTAAACCAAGAGATCAAAGATATAAAAGCTTGTGAGTTAGATTTTAAAGTATATAAAGTTCCTCTTGAAAAAGATGAAAAAGACTTGAATCTGCATAGCCTTGTGATTGAAATTTATGATAATCAAGAATTTATTTTTTTCGCTGCTGGAGATATTTATCAAGAGCAAGAAAATTACTTAATGCAAAATCGTAATTTAAAAAATGTTTATTTATTTAAATCCAACCATCACGGGTCAAAAACCTCAAATTCTAAAGAGTTTCTAGAATTTTTGAATCCTAAGGTTACTGTTGTTACAGCAGGTTATGCAAATCGATTTAAGCACCCTCACCAAAAAGCAATTCAAAATATAGCTCAACACTCTAGGTTAGTATTAAGAACTGATGTAGAAGGTGAAATTTTAATTCAGCCACCTTAAACTTAATCTTTTTTACGAGTTAGTCTTCTGGAGCCTAAAATAGACATAGCTAATAAAGCTAAAGTTCCAGCAGGACCAGTTTCTGGCAAGAAGAGTTTAAAAACTGAACCCGTTGATTCATTGTTGTTAGTATCTTTTGCTGTAACTTTAATATTATAAAATTCAGCATCTAAATCTAAATCTTGAATGAAAATAGGATCCGTCTGATCTTTCGAAATTTGAGTATATGCAAAATAACTATCTGAATCTTTTGCGAAATATAATTCATATTTATCAAGATCATCATCTAAATCTACTGATGGATCAAAAGATATTTCAAGGTTTATAAGAGCTTCATCAATAAATCTAGCGTTAAGGTTTCTAACGTCAGCTGGGCTTGTTTTATCTTCAATTATCTCAACAGGAGTATCTTCTTTTCCTTCATTGCTCTCATGAGGATTAACACCTTTAAATTCTTTTGTTTTATTAGAATCAGAGGCGGAACCTTTGTCAATTCCCTCTACATTTTGAATTAGTATTTGGTAGTCATCCTCAGTTAAACCTTCTAATACCAATAAGAATTTCGTAGGATCATTTGGATTTGCTAAAACATCTTCAATACTAATAATTTTATTTGGATTTGATTTTAAAACTATATTTAAGTTTTCTTTGATATTATCCTTTTTAAGAATTTCGTCATTAAAAATTATCTCAACTCCTTTAAAATCAAGTACGTTTACTTCTGAAATTTCAAATTCTTTAAGAGAAGCTAAGTCTTCAGTTCTAAATGTTAAAGATTTATTTGTTAATTCAATTTGATCTTTTGATTCAATATCTTTGATCTCTAATTCATATTCAAATCCACTTTTTAAAGTAGAAGTTCTAAGAGTTAAGGTTTTGTCATCAGTAATGGTGAATTTATGAATTTCAATACTTGAGTCATCAAACGTTTCTTTAAGAATAAAGTTTTCTTCTGAAAGATTTGAAAAATCCATCATAGTTGAGAATTCTATTTTTAAAAATTTATTGTTGATAGCATTCGCCGAAGAAATTTCTGGGATAGTCAAAAGACTTGGATCAATTTTCATAGATACTTCATCTGATAAAAATTCAGAATAATCATCGTTTGCTTTAGCAACAACAGAAAAAAAGTAATCTACATTTTCTTCTAAATTAGAGATTTGAACAGAGGTTTTTCCTTCTGTATCTTTTGGTGGCATGTTGTAGACATCATCTGCAGTTTCCACTTTAGAAGTTCCGTACAAAACAAAGTAAGTTTCTACTCCGCTGATTTCATCGAAAGATATTTCAATTGTGTCTAATGATTTAGCTTCTGTTTTTAGATTTTCAACTCTTGGAACAACTTCAAACCCAATAGAACTTGATTCTTCTTTTAACTCTGAATCATCAGGAATCGTTTGAAGGTCAATACTAGAACCCTGGTTAGATCCTGGTAAAGGAAGTTCAATAGACGCTTTACTTGAAGCCCCAAAAGGATTAGAGATTGGAATTGCTTTGGGTTCAGGTGTCTTAATTGAAAAGCTTGGAGGTCCATCGTTTACGGCAAAAGCATTTAAACTGCTTAAAGTACTAAAAACAGCTACAATAAGTAGTTTAACTGCAAATTTCTTTGTAAATAAATTTCTCTTTTTTATCATTGTATTTGTTTTATCTAATCATTATATCATTTTTAAAACAAAATTACAACAACTAAAGCTCTATTTTTTACTTACCTCTAGTTCTAAAATTTGAGATTTATTGGCATCCATCTTTGTGATTTTGAAAACCAAATTATATAATTTAACCTCCTCATTTGTCTTAGGAAATCTTTTAAGGATATCTAGAATTATAAATGAGATATTTTCTTGATTCTCATAATCTGGTATTTCAATTTTAAATAGATCTTCAATTTCAGAAACTGTTGTAGATGGACTTAGAGAATATCGATTTTTAGCAATTTTTTTAACAGTAAGTTCATTTTCATCACTTTCGTCAGAGATATCTCCTACGATTTCTTCTAGAATATCTTCCATTGTAATTAAACCATCAACTCCACCAAATTCATTGTATACAATTGCCAAGTGTTGCTTTTTTTTCTTGAATTGTTTGAATAGGCCATAAACAGTTTTGGTTTTTGGAATTCTAAATGCATCTAAGATTTTTAACTCACCAATAGTTTTATCTAAGTTATTTTGATCAATTGAAAGTTCCAGTAACATTTTCACAGTTACATATCCTTCTATGTGATCTATATCTTCTTTATAAATTGGAATTCTAGAAAATCCTTCATCCATACACTGGCTTATTAAATCTCGTAAGGTAGTTTGAGTAGAAGCAGCAAAGATTTGAGTTCTAGGAGTCATTACATCTTCAACTAAGATGTCGTTGAATTCTAAAACATTTTCAATGAATTCTTTTTCATGTTTTTCTAAAGTACCCTCATTAGCACCTAAAGAAACCATAGCTTTTACTTCTTCCTCTGAAACACTTTGAATATGATTACCAGTAAGTTTCATTAAAGCTTTTTCAAATAGCCATACAAGTGGATAAAATATGTATTCTATCGCCATTAAAGGATATACTACAAACTGGGCAATCTTCACACTGTGTTTTGCAGCGAATGACTTTGGCAATATTTCACCAAAAATTAAAAGAGCAAAAGTCATAACCCCAGTTGCAAGTCCTACTCCGTAGCTTCCAAAAACATCTGTAAAGAATACTGTAGCATATGCTGAAGAACCAACATTTGCTAAGTTATTACCAATTAAGATAACTACTAACATTTTATTTGGATTTTCTTTAAGCTTTGCAATCAAACCTGCTCCTCTAGTTTTTTGTGCCTGTAAAGCTTTTACTTTTGCAGGAGAAATTGAATAAAGTGCAGTTTCCGAAGAGGAGAATATAGCTGATAGTATTATCAGCAAGACTAAATTAATGACGGCGGGAAGAACTTCCATGTTTAAAATGTTAATTTTTAATTATTTTTTTGTATCTTATTGTATAAATTTACTATAAATATGTGTAAAAAGCAAGTTAAAGCCATTACAGGTATGGTAATATACCCATATTCTAACACCCAATTGTCTGAACAATTAACTCCTTGCCCAGTAATTGAACAAGGTAGAGGGTTTGGTGTGAATTGCAAATAAAGGTGATAAAGTGAAATTGCAGAGCCTATACCACTAAGCATTAAAAAATAAGATGAATCTAATTTTTCTTTTCTTACTAAACTTAAAGTTGATATAAATAGCATTGGATACATAAATATTCTTTGCCAATAGCATAGACTACATGGATGAAAGCCAATTACTACTGAATAAAACAGGCTTCCCAAGAAAGCTGATACACTAAAAAATAGGGTTACAAAAAGATAATTATCTACATATAAAAACCAAAGATTTTTTATTTTATTTCTAAAAAAGAAAGCTATTATAAAAAGTGCAAGCAATACATGCCCTAAGAGAGTCAGATTGCTGATTAAAAAATTATAATTATATAAATATTCCATAATTATTCGTTAGATGGTAATTGACACCCAGTTTTTTCAGCTAGGACTTCTAATTCTAAAATTCCAGTTTGAACACTTCCGTCACCAAAGAACCAAGTAGGATAATTTTCAATTTCAGCATCAATACAAGCTTGAGTTTGAGATCGATCTGGATTTGAACACTCTATATATGGAAGATATTTTTTAGATGATCCAAATATAGATTTTTGATGCTGACAAGCTGGACACAGGAAAGATCCATAGAAGATACTTTCTTTTTCAGCTAAACATTTAGTAAAGTCATCTAAAGGTCCAGGCATATTTGCCAAATAATTAATTCCAAATCCCATAGCTAGAACTAAAGCTATAACTATTCCTAAAACATTTTTATTCATTTGTAAGAGTTACTTTTAATGAAATTATATCAGAACTACTCGTAACGTAAAGTTTTAATAGGATCTTTTTTACTCGCTGATAAAGCAGGGTAAATACCAAATACAAGACCAATTAAAGTTGAAACAGTAACTGATAAAACTATTGCATACCATGGAAAGAAGAATACCCAGTTAAGACCTGGATTTAAGGCAATGATAATTTTTCCAGCTAGGAATGAAATAAACAAGCCAATAAAAACTCCAAGTAAGCCACCGCTTAAGGTAAGAGTTATTGCTTCAAATAAAAATTGATTTCTAATATCAGAAATAGTTGCACCTACAGCTTTTCTAATTCCAATTTCCTTAGTTCTTTCTGTTACAGAAACAAGCATTACATTCATAATTCCAATACCTCCAACGAGCAAAGAAATAGCTGCCACTGAAACTAATAAAATAGATAAAACATCTGTTATGGTTGAAATTCTTTCCAAAGCTTCTTCTTGAGATTGAATATGAAAATCATCGTCTTCGCCTTCTTCAATATCATGTAGATCTCTTAGGGTAATTTCAACATCTCTGATGGCAGTTTTCACATTTTCAGGGGAGTCTGCTCTTGCCCAAATTGAATTGTAGAAGTCTTGATTAAGCAAATAAGTCATTGCAGTTGAATAGGGGATTAAAACAAGCTTATCAACGTTTAAAAAAGCCTTTGCTCCAGTTTTTTCAATAACTCCAACAACCGTAAACTTTCTATTTTTCATAGTTATTTTCTTTCCAATCGGATTGTTATTTCCAAATAAATTTTCAGCAACTTCGGTACCAATAACTACAATCTGGGATTTAGAACGCACATCTCCAGATGAAAAAGCATTACCTTTTCCTATATTTATATCTAGAAGTCTTATAAAAACTTCACCAACTCCAAAAGTTGTAGGTGAAAATGTTTCATTTTCAAAACTCACACTCCCGGGGACTAAGACGTTCGGAGAAACTTCTTTGATAAAAGGTACATTTCTTTTATTTGTAATGGCATCAAGCTCTCTTTTCTTTAGAGACTCTGTAAATAAATTACCAAAATCACTTGGCCCTTTTGGGTCTTTACCAGGAAGGATTTCAAAACTTTCACCACCAATCCCTTTGATCTCAGAAACAATTAAATTTGTTGCTCCTTGGGTCATAGCCATAATTACAATGATCGAGGCAATACCAATTACAATACCTAGTATAGTTAATAAACTTCTTGATTTGTGAAGAATCAATGCTTTTAGGGCTGTTCTAATTAAAAGTATATTTTTTTTCATAACAAATTATTTATTAAAGTCTTTAGAGCTTCTTCTTTTTTGAACTTTTTTGTCACTTACTAACAATCCATCTTTTAAGCGAATAATTCTTTCTGCATGACTTGCAGTCTCAGTTTCGTGAGTAATAAGGATTATTGTATGTTCTTTGTTTTTATTTAAGTCTTCTAAAACCTGCATAACCTTTTGACCTGATTTCGAATCTAAATTACCAGTCGGTTCATCTGCAAAGATAATTTTTGGGTTATTTACCAGGGCTCTAGCAATAGCTACTCTTTGTTTTTCACCACCAGAAAGTTTAGTTATTTTAAAGTTAGTTCTATGACTTAAACCAACATCTTCAATGCATTTTTTTGCAATTTTATCCCATTTTTCTTCAGGAACATCCGAGTACATCAAAGGAAGTTTCACATTTTCTATAACATTTGACTTTGAAAGTAAATTAAATGATTGAAACACAAAACCTACAGATTTATTCCTAAGTTTAGCTAGTTCTAAATCATCAAATTCAGTGCTGGCTTTCCCATCAAAAATAAATTCACCATGGGTATGACGATCTAAAAATCCTAAAATATGTAAAAGAGTTGATTTGCCAGATCCACTTGGACCCATAATTGCAACAAATTCTCCTTTATTAATTGTAAAATCCACACCATTTAGAGCTTTGGTAATTATTCCCTCCGTATCAAAGTGTCGACATAGATTTTTTATTTCAATTAATTTCATTTTTATTTGTTAGTTTTTCCATCAGTCATGCTAATTACTTTATTCGCATATTTAGTATACTCGATCTCATGAGTGATTAATAATATTGTTTGTCCTTTTTTATTTAGCTCTTTAAATAAATCTAAAACTATTTTCGAGTTAAAAGTATCTAAGTTTGAAGTAGGTTCATCTGCAAATAAAATTTTAGGCTCATTTGCAATGGCTCTAGCCACTGAAACTCTTTGTTGTTCACCGCCAGAAAGTTGAGATGGCAAATTATCAGCTTTTGATTTTAATCCAACTTTTTCAAGAGTATTGACAGCAATTTCATAGGCTTCTTTTGTTGGCACTCCTTGCATTAAAAGTGGCACCATAATATTTTCACTCGCTGAAAGTTCAGGCAGCAGTGCATAATCTTGAAAAACATAACCCAAGTTATTTAGCCTAAACTGAGTTTTCTCACTGCTAGTCATACTATGAGTATTAATTCCATCAATGAAAAGCTCTCCAGAGTCAAATTCATCAAGTAATCCAAGTTGATATAACAATGTAGATTTACCAGCTCCGGATTTACCCGTTAGGGCTATAAAATCTCCCTTTTTCATTTCAAAATCAATCCCTTTTAAAACAGGTACATCAATAATGCCATTGTGGTATGTTTTAAAAATTTTGCTAGCTTTAATCATAAAATTTGGATTAATCTCTACCT
Source organism: bacterium (assembly GCA_018662325.1). Taxonomy (GTDB): domain Bacteria; phylum Patescibacteriota; class Gracilibacteria; order UBA1369. The sequence continues at coordinate 10,700 of JABJGM010000011.1, forward strand.
AGTATTGCATCTAAAGTATTTTTTGAGGTAATAATTTTTGCTGGAATATAACCAGCTAAAACAGTTGCAATCAATAAAATTATAACTCTATTTAAAGTTCCACTAAAGGTTACAGCTAAAATACCGTCTGAAAATGGAAAGTCGATTGGATTGGCTACAAAAAATGGAACCAAGTAAAAAAACAAAATAAAAATACCAATTCCCGAACCAACAAAAGCAAAAATAAAAGATTGAATAACGTAGCTCACTTCGATTGATCTGGAGTCTATCCCTATTCCTTTTAAAATTCCAATATATCTTTTTCGGGTTAAGGCATTAATAAAAATCACAATAAACACTGTGATGGTAGCCACCATTAGTCCTATTGATCCAATTACATTACCAAGTATCGAAAATGTAAGTTGAATATCTTTAAAGAAGCTTCCTTGTGATTCCTCCCAGGTTTGAAATTGGGCATTATCTTTAAATTCTGAGTTTTTAAAGTGGTCAGTAATTTCTTTTGGAGAAACTTTATTATCTAATTTAGCTAAAATTTCATTAGCTCCAGCATTAGGTCTGTTTAAAATTCCTCGCAGCTGAGAATCTAGCATAAAGATTCTTGAAGAAACTAGTTCAACCTTACTTTTAACAATACCTTTAACAGTAAATTCTTTTTTTACATCATTAATTTTTAGTCTTACTTTGTCTCCAACTTCAACATTTTTTAAAGTAGTTGCTCCAGGCTCTACAACTCTAGAATACTTTTCAAGCAACTTACTACCAATTAAAATTTCATTTGAACTGCTTTCATCTAAATAGTCTCCCTCTATTACAATTTTTGATAGATTGGTGATTTGATCCTCTTTTAAAGGATTAATTCCAGCAACCGTAACACTTAAAGAGTCATTTTTATCTAATAAATTATAGTCATTCCTGTAGTTAGCTTCAATTTTACCTGAGCTTAAAACTCTAGAAGAAACATTTTCTACACCCTGCAGAGATTTAAGTTCATTTATAATGTTTGGAGATTGTTGTATGTAACTTTGAGTTTCTAAAGTTTTAAAAATTACATCAGAAGAATATCCTCTTCTAACTCCTTGGCTTGAGCCTTCAACTAAACCAATTAAAATTCCAGAAACAAAAACTAAGTTTAAAAAAGTTAAGGTCATCACAAAAATTATCAAGGCGTTACTCCAAAGGCTAGCTCTTTGTATTTGTTTTAAACCTAAAAATAAACCAGTTTTTAAAATTTTATTCATTTTCTTCTTCCATGTATGTAATAACTTTCTCACCTTCTTCAAGACCCGAAGTCACTTCGATTTTAGCATCGAAAGATTTTAATCCGGTCTTAATATCTCTTTGTTCAATCATACCATTTTCTAATAAGATTTTCACTTTAGAGTCAGTTACAGCTCTAGAAGGGATAAATAATACATTTTCACGTTTATCGGTCAAAATATCAATGTTGGCAGTCATTCCGCTTTTAACAAGATTTGTATCCGATGTAATTTGAAGTAATACTTCATAAACAGGAACTCCTTCAATTAAATTGGCAGACTCAGAAATTTTTACAACTTCTGCTTCAAAAATTAAATCAGAGCTTAAAGCATCTAAATCAAAACTAGCAGTGTCACCAATTTTAATTTTAGCAATGTCTGACTCAGGAATGTTTGCAGTAATCTCAAAGTTTCCTTCAGAAATTAGCTCTGCAACTTCAGTGTTTGAAAAAGCAATTTCACCTTCATCGATATCTATTTTCGTAATCAAGCCATCAAAAGGAGCTGTGATAATTCTTTTATTTATTTCAGAATTAATATCCGCAACAGCGGCATAAGCTGCTCTAGAAGAAGCTTTTTGACTTTCAAGTGCTATTTCTTTTTGTGCAATTAGTTGCTCTTGAGCATATATAGCTGAACTCGAAGCTCCAGATTTTACATTCTCTAAGGATGCCTCTGATTCAACTCTAGTTAGTGTAGCGTTTTCAAAAGCAATTTTCTTTGTTGCTAACAAAGAATCATTTGTTCTTTCTAAAGAAGATAGCGTTACTTGATTAGAAACTAAAGTAGCAAAGTCAGTGTTAAGACTTTGAAGGTTCGTATTTATTAAAGTTTTTTCAGTACTATCAATACTTGTAGTATAAGCAATGGCTGAATAAGCATCAACTAATGAAGAGGCTGCATCTTTTAGCTTTGATGTTAATGCAATTACTTTCGATTCATCCTCTGAGTTATTAAAGTTAATAATTTCATTGTATAAACCTGAGTTCAAACCAGTGATAACAAGGTTTGAATATCTTTCAGCGTTATCTGTGTTAAAAAACAATCTCATGAATTTAGCTTTTTTAATTGAAATTTGCGTAGATTCATTGCTTGATCCATAGAAATTTTCATATTGAATATCAGTTAAATCAAGAATTCCTTGGTAAACTTTTGAATTTATTAATTTAAGAGAAGCGAAGTTTTTACTTACTTGATTTTTAAACTCAGTATCGTTTTGTTCAATTTGTCTTTCAACTTCAGTTCCAGCTCTTTCTTCTTTTTGAATTGTTGATTTTAGTTGCTCTTCAGCTAATCTAACTGCAGATGGCTTTGCGCCTCCTTTTAAATCTTCTAATTTTGCTTTTTCAGCATCTAGTAATCTTTCGGCTTCTTTTTCTCTTAGTTTTTCAACTTCATATCTTGCAAAATTTTGAGATCTTCGAGCGAAATAAGTATCAGCATTTAAAGAAATTAATTTTTCACCTTTTTTCACCTGTTGATTCTCTGCAACATGTATTTTTTGTACTTTTCCACTTCCTTCAAAAGCTAAAGATGCAATATTTCTAGATTCAACTGTACCAGTCAAAGACACTTCTTGTCTAAGATCAGCTCTTTCTACAGTTTGAGTCTCAACTTTAGACTCTTTATTAGAGGGTTTAAAAACAAGAATTAAGAAAAGGATTGCCACACCCCAAATGATTTTCTTTTTATGATTTCTGTAGATTTCTTTGAATTGCATGTTGCTTTTGGTTATCGTTTTATTGTATCATATATAGAATAGAATTAAAAGTATTAAATATATCTTTTACAATAAGATTTTATTCTAAATGTTTAAAAGTAAAAATCAAGATGATTAGATTTATCACCAATATTGTAAACTTAAAATTAGCTATCGAAAAAAGTTTTAAAGATAGTGAGTTTAGGCTGTTAAGTATTCTAGTTACATCGTGTCTGATGATCGGAACAGTATTTTATAGAATTGTTGAGGGGTGGTCATGGTTAGACTGTTTATATTTTTCGGTAGTAACTCTAACAACTGTAGGCTATGGTGATTTAAACCCTACAACATCCTTGTCAAAAGTTTTTACTATGATATATATATTAATTGGTTTAGGCCTATTTTTAGTTTTTGTAAACACGCTTTCAAGAAGGCTTTTTAATGTAAATATGGATAAACCAATTTCTAAAGATTAAACTTCTTCTTCAGAATATTTTTTACAAATCTTACTAATTTAATTTCTGTATGTTCTTTTTTAAAAGGATTTTTAATAAAAGCTTTTATTGGGTCTAAAATTGAATCGTTGTCTAAATACACTAAGTTGAAACTCTTTATAGCTAAGCGTATTTCTTTTTCATTTTGAGAATCTAATAAATAATTTACCTTTTTTGCTATTTCTTTGTGATTGCCACATTCGGCAACCAAATTGGGGTTTAATTTTTGAATTTCATGAGATATTTGGCTTGCTTTTGTACATATAACAGGAAGTTTAAACCTCATCATTTCATTGATTCTATTTCTCGCTCCAAGTTGACTTTCATATATATCTAAATCACATACGATCCCAAGATCACAAAATTCAATTAAGGATTTAATGTCCAGGTAATCAATAAATCCAATATGAAATATTGAGCCTAATAAGTTTTTATTTTTTGCAATCTTCATGAAATTTTCATATTTTGTATTTCCAAAGCAATTTTCTTTCTTGCCTGTTAAAATTAAAACCAATTTTGGATTTTTCTTTTTAGCTAGTGCAAAAGAAGATATTAAACACTCTTCATCAACCCAGTTGTTAAAGCTTCCAAGGAAAAGTAATTTTTGACTATCTTCAGGTATGTCCAGCCCGAGCACTTTTTTGTTATAATAATTATCATACTTACTCACCTGAGCATTCTCAATAACCGAAACTAGATTTTTGCCAATATTTTTATATCCAGAACAACCTAATATACTTTGCTGACCAATTACTGAGTATTTTTGAGCAAGACTTACGCTAGTGATAAAATCTGCTGTTTTAATAATTCTTTTTTGACGTCGGTTTATAAGATAAGAGCGAAAATCATTTTTTTCTACTTTGCATTGAGCTTGAAGTTCATAAGGTAGGGTTCCATTTAGATCAGAAATTCTATAAAAATTTCCTGGTATTTTGGAACAAAGATAAGAGGTATAGTTGTTAACTGAAACAAGGAAGCTTGGCTTAAGTTTTTTTATTAAATTTTTTATATCAGAAAATTTTTCATAAAACTCAATTCCTTTAACCTTCGGAAATTTATTGTTTTTATAATTCTTTTTACTATCCAATAGAATTACCTTAGGCTTTAATTCCTTTAAGCCTTCAATAAATTGAATTGACCTTAGACTATAAGCGTTCATTTTTAATGTTTGCTTTGTGAGCAAAGGTCCATTGGCAACTAAGATTATTTTCTTTTCCAAGGAATAAATAGGTTAGTTTTTTTAGCATACTCATCAAATCCATTTTTCTTTGATAAATACCTTTCGCTCATAGGTATACCAGAAACTTTTATAATTAAAAAGCTGATTAGAATTGGTGTGATCAATCCAATTGCAGAAAACCCATTGATTAGCCAGATTCCCCACCATAGAACAACCTCACCAAAATAATTTGGATGACGGCTTAACGAATACAATCCTTTGTTACAAATTTTCCCTTTGTTTTCAGGATTGCTTACAAATTTTTTAAGTTGATTATCCGAAGCAATCTCAAACGCAAAGCCAAATGCAAATATAAAACAACCAGCAATTACATTCCAGTTGCTAATATGAATGCTTTCTAAATTCCAAAAAGTCGCAGACATTAAAAAAGCTAAAACTAATTGCAACAAGAATACCTTTGATACTTTTGACAAAGTATTTTTACTTGTTTTAACTAAATCAACATACCTTTGGTCTTGAGATTTTTTTTTCAAAAATCGCAATCCAATATGAATGAAAAGCCTTAATCCCCAAATTAAAACAAATAAAACTGCGAGTGATTCAGAGTTGAATACTAATGAATTTAAACCAGAAAAGTTCAAACAGAAAAGTAAGATATTTATTCCCCACAATACATCCGCGATATCATATCTATCATTTTTAGCGGCATAAGTTATTGAAACGATGTTTATAAAAGCAATTAATATTAATATCATAAAATTTTACTACCAATTAAATATGAAACTGTACATACTGCACAACCTAAAACTGTTCCCCATGCTATATCAACTAATGACATATCCAAAGGCCAATTTCTGATTACAGCCAGGTTCGTTAGGTCATAAGTCATATATGCAAAGAATCCAAGTAAGGCTCCGTTGAAAGCAGCCATTTTAATATTTTTTTGGATAATTGCCGGATGAACTACAAAGTATAATAAACCTGCCACAAACAACAAATAAAATACTATGGCTGCCGACCAGTTTACATCGTCTGCTTTTAAATCTTTGAGTTTAGCATTGTAAAAATTTAAAGCAACGACTCCAAGCCAAGTCAGATCAATTATTAAAAAGGTTAAGAAAGAACCTAGGTACCACAATATATATTTCATAATTGTATTTAATTATTTAATTAATTGTATCATGTTTACGCAAATACCAAATTTTTTTTTGTCATTGAACTAGGGATTAAAGCTCCTTAATATACACAAGTATTTTAATTCAATCTATCTATAATGTTGAAAATAAACTTGATTAAAATTAAAAAGGTTGTATATGGGTATTTTTTCCTAGTTTAAAAAAGTGTAGAATTAATGTGTATAACATCATTCTATGGACTTAAAAAAGTTACAACAAAGCATTTATAATCTTAAAAAAGAAAGAGGATATAATCTCAAGGATATATATTTGGAGTTTTGTTATCTTCAGGAAGAAGCCTCTGAAGCGTTTAACGCTTATCATAAAAAGAAGCCAGACTTGGATTTAGAATTAGCAGATGTTGCCATTTATCTATTTGGATTATCTGAAATGTTAGGGATTAATTTAGAAGAAGCTATTTTGAAAAAACATCACATTAATAATAATCGAAAGTACGAGTTAATTAATGGAGTTCATGTTAGAACAAAAGAGGCAGACTTAGATATAAGTCCAAGTGAGATTAAGGAAAAATATAATTTAAATTAATATAATGAAAAAACTATTAGCAATTTTATTTGTTTTTGTTTTTACAAATGTAGGGTATGCAAGTTTTACGGATGTAAAATGGGATACTTTATATAAAGATGGAATCAATCTTTTACAGGAAAACCAAATTGTAAAAGGTTACGCCGATGGGTCTTTTGGTGTAGATAAAAATATTTCAAGAGCAGAAATGTTAAAGATATTAATAGAGTCTAAATTTCTAGTTGAACAAACCGATCCAAGCGAATTAGATGAATATCAAAATAAACAGTGTTTTGAAGATGTTAACTCAAGTGATTGGTTTGCAAAATATGTTTGTTGGGCTAAAGAAAATCAATGGATTAAAGGTTATAATAATGGAAAAGAATTTAGGCCAAGTAATTCAGTTACTTTAGTAGAAGCAATAAAAATGACTTTGAAATCAGGTGAATTAGATTACGAACAAACAAGTAGATGGTATAAAGGAGTTGTTGATAAGGCTAGTAGTCATAATTTAATCCCTTTTGATACAGATTACTTTCATTACAATCTCCGTAGAGATCAAATGGCAGATATGATTGGTCGTTTAATCAATTTTAAGAGTGACTCTTTAGATGATTACTTAAAGGATAGAAAAGATATGATTGTTTCTTGGGACACTTTAAAAGTAAAAGATAATTTAGTTAATCAGATTTCTAGTGATTGTTTGACTCCAAATTATTATAGAATGATTCATCAAACTTTATATAATTTTTATGATGAAAATCAATCTTGTATTTCACTAGTTTCAGTTTACAATTCAAGTTTAGATGAAATAGAAGATCCAATTTATGATCATACTTTTTATAAAGAAATGAGTTATTTTACAGTTTTTTACAAAACTAATATTCAAGATCAAGACTTAGTCGACCAAATATTGAGTTCAGTTGTTTTTTATGACGATGATCAAGACAGTTTTGAGAAGAACTCAAAATCTGCAGACTATCACAGCAAAAATGGAATTTATTACGTAAACCTTCCTAATCAAATAAAAGATTTCAACGTTGTTGAATATCCAATTTTCACAGATAGTGATGAATACAAAGCAGAAAGTTTTGAAGGTCAAAAAGAGCAGTGGAGATTAGAAGCTGAAGATAGATTCGATATTCAGTCTTGTAATGAGTACAACTTTCCAGCTTTTATGTTGTTTAAAATTAAATCTTTTTATGAGTACTGCCAAGAGTTAAAGGAAAACATAAACAATCAAACTCCAAATGATCAGGCCGAACAAGCTCAAGCCTCTTTAAAGCAGGAAGAGGATTTATATTGCAATCAAGACCCTGAAAAATTAGAGGACGAAAGTCTTAAGTTTCCAGTAAGAGATGAATACTTGAATCTTGGAGTATTAGGCGAAATATTTACCGCTTACAGATGTCCTAACACTTCAAGGTTAAATGAAATTGAAAACGTTGATAAATATACTTATCAAAAATCAATGCAAATCGATCTTTTAAATCCTGCTGAACCAGAATTAATTGATTTATTTCAAATTATAGGTTTTCAGTGTCAGGAGAATATAGAAGCTGAAAAATGTTCAGTCTTTGAAACAAAGGAGTCTGAAATATCAGTTGATTCTTTATTTAAACTGGAAGGTTACATCGAAAAATTTAAAAGCGCAGAATAAAACAAAAAGGCCCAAGTGGCCTTTTTTAAATTTCTATAATCGTAATACTTGCATTTGGGATTTCTTTCATTGTGAAATATTCATCCAGCCCAGATCCATTATGAGCACATAAAAAAGCTTTTAAAAAAAGACAATGGCTAACAACTAGAATGTTTTCAAAATTTAAATCACTTAAAGATTCATGAAATTGTTTTGCTCTTTTTAAAAGATCTTCGCAACTTTCACCATTTTTTGGATATCGAAATGAGTCTAATGTCTCTTTATTCCATTCAAATTCATCTTGATAAAATCCTTCATACTCTCCAAAAAATCTTTCTCTTAACTGCTCTAAGTATTCAACATTTGATTCAAATTTCAATTGACTAAGAATTCCGTCTAAAGTTTCGCGTGTTCTAGCTAAATCAGAACAGAAAATTCTATCAAATTTAATATTTTCTATCCTTTCACCTGTTTTAATAACTTGTTTTCTTCCATTCTCAGTAAGTTTTCCAGGAAGGTGACCTGCAACAAAACCCGAAACATTGTCGAATGTTTCTCCGTGTCTAACTAAATAGATTTTCATAATTTTAAAATAAAAAATGGCGGAAAGGAAGGGATTCGAACCCTTGGTACCCTTGCGAGTACAACTCCTTAGCAGGGAGTCCCGTTCAGCCACTCCGGCACCTTTCCACGTATGAAAAATATATCAAAACAAATTCCCCATGTAAAGCTTTAAAACAAACTTGATGGATAGGTCGGTTTATGTATATACTTATTTAAAAAATAAATAAAAAATATGAATCAAGAAGCATTTTATAGAACCTCAGTCAAAGCTTTAATCAAAAATAAAGAAGGAAAAATTTTGCTTTCAAAAGACGGGATTGATGGTTATGACTTCTTAGGAGGAGGATTAGATCACGGTGAAACCCTTGAAGAGGGGCTAAAAAGAGAAGTTTTAGAAGAAACAGGCTTACACGTTAAAAAAATATCTTACAATCCAAGTTACTACATGACTTTTTATTCCACTTTGAATTCAAGATGGTCTGCATATATTCTTTTAGAATGTGAACTAGAGGATTTAAACTTGACTCCATCCAGCGAATGTATTGCTTTAGAATTTTTTTCTCCCCAAGAAATTTTAGATAATCCAAAGTGTTATGAGGCCACCAAAAAAGTTGCCAAGTTAATGCTTCAAGAAAAATAGCTTCCTAGAAGTACAATCTACAATGCCTCTTGACCACAAACGGGAATTTCTTCAGGAGTCACTTTTTCTCTCATTAAATCATCTTGACTTCTTAATAATTTTCCACCGTACATGAAATATGTTCGGCGCATCTGACTTTCAGAAAATACTATTTGCATCCTACTTCCTTTTTCTGTTTTGTATATTAAATTTAACTTTCTAACAAGGGGATTACTTATGAATGATCGTAAATCCTTATTTTTAATATACCTAAGAACTAAAGGTAGTTCTTGCATAATTTCTTCATTTAAGTAACCTCTTCTCTTTAGAGCTTCACAAGTTTGAGCAAATGAATTTTGGGCTTTATATCCTAATCTTAAGTTTTGAACTGATGATCTTAAAAGAGAATCAATATCATTTTGATTTAAATAATTTGAACCATTAAATCCTCCAATAAGAGTTGAAAATTGAAAAATCCAATTTTGCATTACAGAGTACAATATTTTTCCAGTTCCTCTATTATGAGTACTTAAAGTCATTCTGTGAGCTATCCAATTGTTTTCAGGATCAAAAACTTCATCGTTAATGAGTGCTAGTTCTGTAAATTGATTAAGTGTTTCTTGTAGCTGTCTTCCTGTTTCAGCAACAGACACAGCTTCTGAATCAAAATACGTATCTAAGAGTTCCTCCTGAGCTTCTTTAATATCTTGATTGTAAATTGATATTTGATCACTTCTTTGAGATAAGTATAATCTTAAATCTTCCTCAGGTGTTTGTGAGTGTTTGACTATTCTACATATATCAAAAACAATTCTCATATAATTTGATTCGTTAACCCTAAAATTGCTTTCATTAAGTATAGTCATGATATTTCCAGACTTAAACCTTTTAATAAAAGCAAATTCTTGAGGGTCAATTTGTACATTAGGATTTCTATTAAAACTTTCAATTTTACTGTCAATGTAATGCTCAATTGTAGCAAATAATGTTGAGACTCTATGATTATCACTAATCCTAATAAATCTTTGAAGGTAATCTGTAAAAAAAGCTAGCTCATAGTAGTTTTCATATGAATTAAATACATCATCCAAGTGACTTATTGACTCGCTTGGTCCTCTATTGATCTCTTTAATTCTACGAATATCATCATCTGATTTTTGGCAAAATGCAAGTAACACTGGTCTTGATTCAATTTCTCTTATAACTTGAAGGTAAGCAGGGTTGTTTTTATGTTGTATATAAATTTCTCGAGTCGATATTAAACGACCAAATGTTGAGTTAATCTCAAGTGCTCCTCTTGACGTTGTAACTCCTATTATTCCACCAAAATATTCTTGTACATGTGCATATGATAAAGCTGAGGATCTTTTAATTTCAATTAGGTGAATGTTTTTTATCATTGATGCTATAAGTGGTGATTCCTCCCCTGTATTTCGAATTGAGTCACGGACTTCAGAATCTGGTTCTAAGGGTGACGCAAAGGTGGCGCTATCCGATTTATAGATATAAGAAGATGACAAGTCTTGAAAAATCATATCACGTCTAGATTTGAATTCTAATAACGTTTCTCTTAACACCTCAGTTGAAAAAATTATACGCGTTAATTGGTTCTCTTCAGAGTTTCTACGGATTTGAAACACAAAATCTTCCTCGGTTATATCATTAATTATTTTTAATCTATCAAGATTTGTTAATGACGCTAAGTCGATATCTAAATTACGTGTTGTATTCAGTTTGTTTACAAAAAAGTCTAATTTGTTATAAAGATCACTAATATTTCTACACTCCAAGCTTGTTTGATCAGGCATTTCTTTTTGACGTAAATTTAAAATTTGGTTACAAATAAAATTCTGAGTTTCTAAATTAATAGCTGTGATTGTTCCGTATTGAAATTTTCCACTTGCAATGTCAATCTCTGCAATAGAATCATCAATCATTTGCAAGCATAATTCTTTTTCAACCTCCATTAAGTTTCCAGTTCTGTTTTCAATTTGATTTATAAAATCTTCAAAATGTCTTTCGGGAGTTGTACTTCTTGTAATTATTTTAATTAAACAATTTGGATTTTGTTCTTTGTATGCATCAATTTTTCGCGAAAAATAATATTCTTCAAGTCCATTAAAACCGTTAAAGGCACTTAAAACCCTATTAATAAAAGACTTTTTTAGAACGGGAATCATTGTGGTTGGTCTAATTCTACGAGGGTTAATTCCAAGCATTTCCAGTATAATCATGTAAGTGTATGTTTTTTCGTTTATTCTCTGTGCATTCTCTCTTACAACTTCCCTGTAATTACGACTACTAGATGCAGATCCACTAGCACTTGTGCTTCCCCCAAGCTTTGAAACTACATGATTTAATAAGTACTCTAAATTTTGTGATATCTCATGAGTATCTGGGAGTTTATCGATTTGAACTAATTGTGTAAAACCCTCGCAATCAGATTTAGGATTAAATACAACACCTTTATCTTTAAAAGGATTACCAGTCTTTAAAGGATTACCTTGTTCATCAGATATAAGATTTCTCACTGAGGGTCTAAGTCTTTCTATTGGTACATATCTTTTTTTTATTATTTTATAAAAAAAACTTTCCAGAAGCTCTTTTGGTCTTAAATAATGAAGAATCATTGGATCTTGAAATTGGATTTTTTCCCCAGGTGAAATGTTATTCAAGTCAGAATCTACCCACTCTCCATTAACTTGAACTTTACATCTATAAGCTTGGGGATTAGCTTTAAGATACCTAAGAATAATCGAGTTTTGATTGTTATTTTCAATTTCTCTAGTTTCATAGTTTGCAATAAACCCAATGTGTGAGTTTACAGAGTTTGTTTTTCTAGACATTTGACTAATTTGCCGATTCATACCTGATCCAGGGTTAAACAGTAAAACAGGTCCTCTTTGAGATAAAACATCACCAACACCTCTATAAAATGCATTGTTTAATGGAATATGTCTATTGTGATGATTTAAGGGAATTGTGTTTCTTCTATAACCCTTTTTGATAAGATGAGTTATAGATGCAGCAACTTCAATTTGTTTGGATTTCAAACCAGTATGTCTTATTTGCCAGGCACTTAATCTTGATTGGGTTAAAAAAGTTTCTAAAAATTCTCTTCCGTATTCCATTTCCATATATTTTACCACCATAGATGCACATTTATCTGCATTTCTTCCTTTTTCAATTAATATAGGTTTGTTTTTTGATGTAATAAAGTCCCCAAGAGAGTAAAATCTTGTAAATGGACTATCTAACCTTGGTGCTCTTTCAATTTCAGCTCTCGCAACCTCAAAAAAAGATGGTTGATCTTGGTGTTGACTGTTTAAGGATTCTTTATTTTGGTCCATTGTTATATTTAATCTACTTATAATAACATAAAATTGATAAAATGCCAAATGACACACATAGTTTATGTATTTAATAGTCTAAATCAAGAATATAAATTTTTTATGATTTAAATCTCACACTTATCAATTTAAAGACACCTTTAAAACACTTTGTTATAATAGATTAAATTAACAATTAATTTATGCATACTTGGACTGAAATAAACAACAAACTCCAAAAAGAATTTCAATTTGAAAACTTTCTTAAGGCCCTAGATTTTGTAAACAAAGTAGGTCAGATTGCCGAGCAGTCTCAGCATCACCCAGATATTCAAATTCATTCTTACAATAAGGTTTTAATTGAAACCCAAACCCATGATCAAGGACACGTTGTGACTCAAAAAGATCATGATTTAGCCAATTTAATTGATTCCTTAAATGCCTAAAAGACCTTGGAACCTACCAACCCTACCAGTTAGAACTTTTGGAAAAAAGTCAGGCAAAGATATTGATAAATTTTCAAAAATAAAAGTTCCAACAATAGAATTTCAAAATATGCAAGTAATGCAAAATGCGGTGGCAGTCATGAATTTAAAAACCCTGCAAACACTTGATGCAGGGGATCATATTATCTATCTGTTTGATTTGGAAAAATATAAAACTTTAAGCGAAAAGGATGTACTTTATTTATCAGATTTAAGAGATAAAAAAATTATTTCAATTTGATCTCTAAACAAAAACTAGCAGCTCTCTATGGAAAATCAAAATATATCCAAGCGCTAGCATCAATAGTCCTCCAATTAAATTAGAAGCTTTAGAGTATTTAGTAGTTAATCCAAGCTTATCTAAGCTATATAAAGCCACCATAAATACAATTAAGTCATCAATCATATAAGCTAAAATATACAGGGACATATAAAATTGTTTACCCCAAAAGCTGATATAGTTTATGTCTAAGATTTTTGTAAATACTTGAGGAATTCCAATTGAACAAGCAAATTCAATTACATTGATTGAGAGTGCAATTCCAATAATTCCAAGAGCTGTCATCAGCCCAAATTCCTTGGAAACAATAGATTCAATTTTTGATTTAGTTTTCTTTTTAGTTTCATTTGAAGTTATTTTACAACCCCCATCTTTTTGAATAAATTCCCATAAAAAGAACGTACCAGCCCCAATTGCGATTGTACCAACAACTGGTGTAATAATTGCATCTAATCCTACGAAATCCCATACAGTCATCCACAGATTTAAAATCATTGCATACATTATGGCTTGAGCAGCCAAGAACAATCCAATTACTTGCCAAAGCTTTTTCTTGTCTCCAATCTTAGAAAGAATCAAAATGAAGGTAACAAGCACCCACATGGCACATGGATTAAAACCATCTACCGCACCTAAAATAAAAGACATTACCGGCAATGAATATTTTTTTACATCAAAGCTTTCCATAAAGGGAACTTTGATATAAAAAGGTTGATATTCCATACTATCTGCAGAACAGCCTTTATCTACGCTACAGCCCTCGCCACCTTTGGAAACCTTACTAGGATCGTAGTTTTCTAAAAACTCTTCAAATGAAAGGTTTTGTGAAGGCTCTGCCTTATTTAAAATATCCAAATACATTCTCCCAGTTGTTTCACTTCTTTCAAAACCTTCAATTAGTTGTCCATTAATTAATGTGATAGGAGTAACTTTTGAAATACCTTCTAGATCTGTAATTTTATCAAACATTTCTTTGTGCTGGAGGGTTTTAATCTCCCGATAATTAATTTGTAAGTCATCTCTTTTGTTCTCTAATTCATCAAAAAATTTCTTTTGCGCCTGGCAGTGAATACATTCCGAACGTTCTAAAACATCAATCAAAATCTTGCTTTCATCAATTACTGGTAGCTCAGCAAAACTCACATTTAGAGCTCCTAAAAGGAAAAAACTGCTAATTACTAATTTTTTAAAAATATTTTTGAACATCTTTTTAATTTAAATATCATAGTATTATATCACATTTAAAAACTAGTGTCACTTTTAAAAGTCAGTGGTCTTAACACAAATTTGACAACCGCTTTTCTAAAACCGCAATCCAAGATTAATCAAAAAAAGCTAGCAGTAATGCTAGCTCTTTTTTAAATCCTTATAATTTTTCATTAGCTCTCCAAAGCATTTTTCTTTTTGAATTTCAGCATAAGTTCCGTGAAATACAACTTTTCCATTTTCGAACATATATATGTAATCAAATAAGCTTAAAAGATTTAATTTATGTAAAACTGAAATCACAGTTTTATCGCTAAATTCTTTGATTATTGATTTATAAACCTTCATTTCGTTTGTAGAATCCAGTGAAGAAGTTGGTTCATCAAGTAGTAAAACCTCTGAGTTATAAGCCGCTAAAAGCCCTCTGGCTACAGCTAATCTTTGTTTTTGACCACCCGAAAGGTTAACACCTTTTTCAGCTAAATTTGAATTTAATCCTTTTGGTAAGAAAGGAATAACTTCATCAAAGCGGGACATTTTAATTACTTTTTCAATCAATTCTTTTGGATACTCAATGCCAAAAGTAATATTGTATTCTACAGTATTTTCAAATATTTCTGGATCTTGAGGAATTAAAGTTGTTTTTTCGCAAAGACCAGCAAAGTGATGAATTTTTTGATTGTTAACATAAAGCTCAGCTGAATTTGGTATTTCAAGAGATTTAAGAATTTTTAAAAATGTAGATTTACCAGATCCAGATCCTCCAATTAAAGCAATTTTTTGACCTTGCAGCATCTTAAAATTAATCCCATTTAAGTTATAATTTTTATCTTCCTTCGTATATTTAAAGCATAAATTTTTAATCTCCATGGATTTCAAAGAGTTTTTAGCTAAAACTAAACACTCTTGCTCGCCTACAATTTGGGCATTTTCAATCACATCTATAGATTTTAAATCTAGAGAGTAGTGCATTAATCGGTTCATTTGCCACCCCACATCATAAAGTCTGAATTCCAAGGTTCGAAGGTATTGGTAAAGAATAAAAACATTACCAATTAAAAGTTGATTATTTATATTTTTCCAAATATATCCAAAGAAAACTATGTATATTACAGTTGTTAGAAAATTTGAAAATATCAACCACTTTTTTTCACCGGTAATAACTTGTTTATCATAAGTATCATAAATTTTATTTAATTTTTTTTCGACATGCTCTTTGGCTCTTTTGGTGAGATGTAAAGTTAATACCGTTGAAAT
The DNA here is from genome assembly GCA_018662325.1 of bacterium. Classification (GTDB taxonomy): domain Bacteria; phylum Patescibacteriota; class Gracilibacteria; order UBA1369. Next base: position 26,408 of record JABJGM010000011.1, read on the forward strand.
ATTACTTATATAATCAATAAAAACTGAACTAGCACTATGTTTTTTCTCGTTAACCTTTAACTTTAAAGGAATAATTTTTTTATCATAGTAATTGATAATTAAAAAACTTAAACAAATAGCTACCAATAAGATCAATGAAAGCTGCCAATCAAAATAGATAATCGTTCCAAATGCAAACAAAAGTCCAATTGCGGTATCTAGATACATAAAAGTTGATTCCGAAAAAGAGAACAAGGCATCAGTTGCTTTTTCAACTCTAGATAATGTATCGCCTGAGTGACGTTCTTTATGCCATTTAAGAGGTAGTCGATTTAACTTATCAAAAATTGCATTTTTAAAGTTGTTTGAAATCTTTAAGGCAAGTTTGCTTTGAGTTGTTATACTTGGAAATTGTGCCACCCAAGATAAATAATACAAGCCATTTGCAGCAATAAAATACCAATACCAAATTTCTTTAAATCTCTCTACATCACTTTGGAGTAAATTAATTGCCATCCCAATTACAATTGGAATCATCAAAAAGAATAATTCCTTTATAAGTAACCCAATCTCAGCTAAAAAATATTTTAATTTATTTTCACCTAAATATTTAAAAGTATATTTATATAAGTGAATAATTGGCTTAAGCATAATAATTTGTTTATCTTTTTATTATACATGTTTTGTTTTATTTTGTAAAACTACTTTATTCCATATATAAATTTATAAAAATCATTTACATTTATTCTTGCAAGCTCCTTAAAATATTCATCGTTAATTCCAGACTTAAATAGAAGAAGAAGTCTATGATCGACTAATTCTTTGTATAGAGCAAATCTTTCTTGGTTTGTAATACCATTGTAGTCTTGTAAGATGGAATGTGCTATGGAGTTACTCCTTTGAACAACATCAAACCTTGCAAGTAAATCTAAGTCTTCCGCCCCTACTTTAAGTTGAGTATTAATGAATTTAATTTGTAAAATTTGTATTTTTTCTATGAACATATCAGCATTTGTAATTTTATGACTAGGTTTTTTAAAAGAAATATTTGTTTTCAATTCCAAAAGTTCATGAATTCTAATGTAATTATAATTAAAAATATCTTCTTGATTATTTAAAATACTAATATCAAAGATTAATTTTGTTTTTAATTTTTCAATTTCAAAAATTTCTAGAAAATTGTCTTGATTAAGTAAGCTTATTGTCTTAATTGTTTGTAAGTTTTGAATTTGTTTTTTTATAATCAAACTAGCACTATTAAACTCCTGTAAAAGTTTTTTATTTGAGGGCTCTACTAATTTAAGACTAAATTCTATTTCCTCTTTAAGTTCAGTAAGTTCTTCAATTGATAGTTCTGACAAATCAAAAGTAGAGTTTTCCATTTTTTCTAAAATGAGAACTTTAATTCTTAGTAAAGTCGGATGAATATCTGAAGTTCTGTTCGATTCATTTAAGGGATCAAAAACTTGCTCGCAAATTCTTTTTATAGATTTTAAAATATATGTAAGTTCCAATTTATCAAATTCCTCTTCGATTTGTTTAAGCTCTTCGATTAACTCTTTAGTTTGTTGATCTTGTAATAGGGAAAAGTGAACCTTTCTAATAGTTCCATCAACATCCTTCATTATTATATAAGGAGAATTTTCTTCAATTTCATGAACTCTATACTCATTTAGAGATTGGGTTCTAAAGTTTAGAAGATTGAATCTTAATCTGTATAGACCTTTTTTTTTCAGCTGCTTTTCAAAATCAAATACTTTTTTTTCTTCGATTTTATCCATTAATGCACTTCTAACTGCATCTATTGTAAATTGTATTTCGTGTATTTCATTTTTAAAGATAAATTTTTCACCATTTTTCCCTTTATATTTATACCCGTCAAAAATATCATCTAAACCAAAACCTGTTTTAGCTCTTATAACTGAATCAAATGATTGTTGCATTCTAATACTTATGTAAATAATAGATAAACTCTACACCTAAAAACTAAAATGTCAAGTCAAGCTCGTCTGTATTTTATTAAGTAATAGTTTTTTATCTTCTTTGTTGTTTACAAAGTCTAGGTTGTTTACATCAATTACAAGTAATTTGGACCAGGAATAGTTTTTAAAGTACGTTTCATATCTATTGTTTAGGTCTACCCAGTAGTTTTCATCTTGTGAAGTTTCATAGTCTCTACCTCTTTTTTTAATTCTTTTGATAGCATTTTCTGGTGATATTTGTAAGTAAACCATTAAATCAATAGGTCTTATATTTTTATAAAAATTTTGATACACATCTAAATATATTTCAAATTCAAAATCTTCAAGCATTCCTTGTTTATAAAGCATTTGAGCAAAAATTCGATCTTCTACAATACCTCTATCAATACAGGATTTACTAAATTCTTTTGAGGATTGATACATAGAAAATCTTTTACTTAAGAAATAAATTTGCATAGCAAGAGAATATTTCTTTTTATCCTTGTAGTAATTTTCAAGCAAATTAGTATCAACAAATGGTTCGTAAAAAACCGTAAAGTTTAATTCTTCTTCTAATATTTTACAAAGTGAACTTTTACCTACCCCCACCACACCAGCAATATTTATAACAGTCATAATAAAAATTATTTACATATACTTTATATCAAAAATTTTTAAAAAAATCTTAAAAAAATCTTAAAATTTTCTTAAAAAAGTCTTAAGAATTTCAACTGAAATTTTTGTCAATTCTTAATTTTGTTTACATTTAAAATCATTATAAATATTCAATTCGCATACACTAAGTCAGTCCTCAGATTATGATTAATCAAAAATAAATAAGTGTCTATATGAAGTAGTTGATTTTATAAAAAACACAATATAATGTATATCTACACTCTTTTTAACCACAATATATGGCTACTTATAAAATTCAAAAAAGATCAGGAGCTGTCGTTGATTTCGATAAAGAAAGGATAGGAGTTGCGATTTCTAAAGCAATCGAATCTATTGAAAACTACGACCATACAGACCAGAACTTACCACTTAATTTAACTAAAGAAATTAATTCTGAATTAGAAAAACATTTCTTCTTACAAGATAAAATTCCGTCAGTTGAAGATATTCAAAACTTAGTTGAAGAAAAGTTAGTAGAAGCAAACTGCTTCGAAGTTGCAAAAAGCTTTATTTTATTTAGAGCACAAAGAACAAAACTAAGAGCCCATAAAAGAATTTTTGAACTTGAAAATATAGATCAAAATAGAACTAAAGTTTTCAAATTTGATGGAGCACAGGGTATTTACAATGAAGCAAAACTCAGAAACACTTTTGCTATTGCTGCCAAGGGGGTAGAAGATGAATGTAAATTTGAAGATCTGATCAAAGTTTTTAATATTACTTTAATTGATGGACTAAAAACCCAAGATATCCTTCGTAACCTTAGAAAAGCTGCTATTGATTTGATTTCAGTAGAAAACTCAAAATGGCAATTAGTTGCAGGAAGACTTTTCACAATGGAATTCTACAAAAAAGCTTGTCGGTCAAGAAACATGACCTTTGATGATATTTACAGTCCTGAAAGCTTTAAAAAGCATTTTGATGATTATATTCAAAAAGGATTATATTCTACAAAATTTTACGAGAACTATACTGAAGATCAAATTTTAGAAGCAGCCACTTGGATTAATAAAGAAAGAGATTTTGAATACGGATATTCAACTTCATTAGCTTTTAACAAAAGATATCTGTTGAATCCAAATAAGAAATTCCATGAGCTCCCTCAGGAAATGTACCTAGCGGTTGCACTTTTCTTGGCTATCCCAGAAAAACAAGAAGATAGAATGAAAGTGGCTCAAAAAATTTATGAAGTAACTTCTTCACAAAAATTAAGCCTTCCAACTCCAACTCTTTTAAATGCTAGAACTAATTTCCACCAGCTTTCAAGCTGCTTTAAATTGAATGTTGATGATGATTTAAGGTCGATCTACCACAATATTGAAAATATGGCTCAGATCTCTAAATTTGGAGGCGGAGTAGGTGTTTATATGGGACATATTAGATCAAGAGGAGCTTCAATTAGAAAAGTTGAAAATGCTTCTGGTGGAGTAATTCCTTGGATAAGAGTAATCAATGACACTGCTTGTGCGGTAAACCAGCTTGGTGCTCGTCTTGGAGCTATTTCTCCAACTTTGGATATTTGGCACAAAGACATTCATGACTTTTTAGAAATGCAGACTGAAACAGGAGACATTCGATCAAAAGCATTTGATGTATTCCCAGCAGTTTCGGTTCCAGATGTTTTTATGCAAAGAGTAAAAAATAATGAAAACTGGACTCTTTTTGACCCATGTCAGATTAAAAGTGTAACCGGAAAAAAATTAGAAAATCTTTTTGACCAAGAATTTACAGACTTCTATTTAGAGTGCGAACAAAATCCAGCACTTACATTAAAAGAAACTATTCCAGCTAAAGAGTTAATGAAAGCTATGATGAAAACTCAAGTAGAAACCGGAATGCCGTATGTTTTCTTTAGAGATACTGTAAATAGATTAAATCCTAATGCACATGCTGGAAATATTTATTCAACTCAGCTTTGTACTGAAATCTGCCAAAACACTAGCCCTTCAACTTACGAGTCAGAAACCATCGAAGGAGATAATGTAGCAATTAGATACAAAACAGGGGATTCAGTAGTATGTAACTTAGCTTCAATCAATATGGCTAAAGTTAACACTCAAGAAGAAATTGATAAGGTTTTCCCAGTTGCCATGCGTGTATTAGACAATGTGATTACTCTAAATTACTATCCAATTGAAGAATCAAAGCTTACTTCTCAAAAATACCGTTCTGTTGGACTTGGGTTCCTAGGTCTAGCTGAGTACTTAGCCTGCAATCAATTAGCTTACGACAGCCAGCAAGCTAGAACTCATGTAGACGAACTATTTGAAAGATACGCTTTTGCAGGTCTAAAAGCTTCTAACGAATTAGCAATACAAAGAGGTGCTTATGAACTTTTCGAAGGCAGTAAATGGCAAGAAGGTATACTTTTTGGAAGAGACAAATCTTGGTATCAAGAAAATGCTAAAACAGATTTAAATTGGTCTGAATTAATAGATTCAATTTCATCTCAAGGTACGCGTTTTGCTTATCACTTTGCTCCAGCTCCAAATACATCTACTTCAGGTGTAGTTGGAACAACAGCAGGTTTGCTTCCGATTTATAAAAAACTTTTTGTAGAAACTAATGTAATCGCTCCTACAGTAATGGTGGCCCCAAATCTTTCTCAGCAAAATATGTGGTATTACAAAGAATACAAAAACATGCAAATGCCAGAAGTAATCGATATGATTGGAACAATCTACAAATGGATCGATCAATCAATTTCATTTGAGTGGATGATGAACCCAGAAAAGACTTCTCCAGCTGATTTATACAATTGGTATTTCCAAGCTTGGGAAAATGGAATCAAGACGGTATACTACCTTCGATCTCTATCTGGAGAAATTAAAGAGGATTGCGAAAGCTGCTCAGGATAACTAATATAAAACACTATGAATTTTCAAAAAAACAAAATTTTCAACCCCGCTGCTGATGATTCAATTTCAAAAAGAACCATCATTAAAGGAGAGTCCACAGGACTCTTCAACCTTGGTGAGGTAAAATACTCTTGGACAAAACAAATGTACCAAGTGATGGTTGGTAACTTCTGGGTACCTGAAAAAGTATCAGGACTCACAGATGATGGAGCTCAATATAAAAATCTTACAGATAATGAAAAAAGAGCCTATAAAGGAATTATTTCTTTCTTAACTTTCTTGGATAGTATCCAAACTGTTAACCTTCCAAATCTTTCAGATTTTGTAACTTCTTCAGATGTAAACTTACTTCTTTCGATTCAATCTTTCCAAGAAGCAATTCACTCTCAATCATATACAACAATCCTTGAAACAGTAGTTTCAGCTACAGAAAGACATGAAATTTACTACTATTGGAGAGACGATGAAGTTCTCTTAAATAGAAATAAATATATTGGACAAATCTATCAAGATTTCCTTGATGAACAATCCGATAGAAATTTCTTTAGAGCCTTAATTGGAAACTTTTTACTAGAAGGACTTTACTTCTACAATGGATTTGCTTTCTTTGACACTTTGGCATACAACTCCAAAATGATTGCAACTTCAAGAATGATTAACTACATTCGAAGAGATGAACTAACTCACGTAGCACTTTTTGCAAACATCATCCGAGAAATCAAAAAAGAGTTCCCTGAAATGTATGATGAAAGCTTAATTATCAAAATGACCAAAGCCGCAGTTGAGCAAGAAATCAAGTGGTCTCATCATATTCTCGGAAACACAGTTCCTGGAATCACTAAGAATTCTACCGAAATGTATACAAAATACTTAGCAAATATTCGATTAAATATGCTTGGAATAGCTCCAATCTACCCAGATAACAAAGAAAACCCATACTTGCACCTTCAAAAAATGCAAGACAACAACTCCGAAAAGACTAACTTCTTTGAATCCACAGTAGTAAACTACACCCAAGCCTCTTCCATGAAAGGCTCATGGGACTTCTAACCCAACCTTTCATTAGAATCAAAATAAAACACCTCTTGTATAGTAGTGGTGTTTTTAAATAAAAAAAACACCTCATAAAAGGGTGTTTTTTGTGGCGGAGAGACAGGGATTCGAACCCTGGAGACCGTTGCCAGCCTAACGGTTTTCAAGACCGTCGCATTCGACCACTCTGCCATCTCTCCATAAATGTAAGGTAATATTATCGAAATTTTTTTTAAAAGTCCATAGAATTTTTAAAATATTAAATTTCTATTAAATATTTAATAAAAATTTTAAGAAAATTTTAACTTTTTTTAATATTAGACCTGTATAAATAAATTAAGGTAATCAAACTTTATGAAATTTATAGTATCTAAACAAGTACAGAAAAGCTTAGAAAAAGACTTTCCAGAAGAATATTTTTTTGAGGGAGCACAGTCTTTCTTAAACTTAAATAAAGCCAAAGCAATGACTTTAAGTTATTTAATCATAGAAGATAATATTCTAGAAAATATAAATATTTTAAATTCTATGCAAGATAAAAATCCACATTTAAAAATCATTCTTTATTATGATCCTATCTATTTAAAACTTGATAAAGTTTTAAATTTACCAGTATCGCTACCATTTGCAAAAAATAATGATTTTGAAAAGTTTTTAGATTTTTTAATTGTTTTAAAAAGAAGAATTCAAAGAAATCCAATTAAGAAAAATTTTTACCAATCGGGATTTTTTCTAGATATTGAACAAAAATTACTTACCAAGGACTTAAAGCAGGTAAGATTATCGGAAATTGAATTTAAATTACTGCATTCTCTAATGTTGAGAAATGGAAGGGTTGTTTCAAAGCAAACTTTACTTGATGAGGTTTGGAATTATCATTTATTTACTAATACAAAAACTCTAGAGGTTCATATATCTAGGCTAAGGAAAATTCTTAAAAAAAATTTCAATGTAACGCCAATTCAAACTATATATAAAACTGGCTATATGCTTGAGATCTGATCTTTTATAACGTCTTTGGCTTTTTCTAATTGTGAGTCTATATTGTTTAAAATATCTGTTTCTGTAATGCTAATTTCAAAATCTGGAGTTAAGCCTATTTTGTCAACATCTCGACCATTAGAGGTAAGCCATTTTGCAATTGTAAGTTTTAAAGAAGATCCATTTGTGAATTCTAGTAGCTGTTGGATTGTACCTTTTCCATAGGTTTGATTACCAACTAAGATGGCTTTATTATAATCCTGAAGAGTACCAGCAACAATTTCTGATGCGGATGCAGATCCTTGGTTTATTAAAATAACTAAAGGTATATCTTTAAATATAGGTTTACTGTTCGTGAATTTGGCTTCAGAGTTATTATTTGCATCAAGTACTTGCAGTGCAACCTTTTCAGGACCAATAAAGTAAGAAATTAGATTCTGTGCAATCTGTAGATAACCTCCACCATTAAATCTTAAATCTAATATTAATCCTTTACTATCAGCAAGCAAAGCGTCTAAACCAGCTTCGTAAAATTCTTTAAGGGTATCATCTGAAAATTGATTAACGGCTATGTAAGCAATTTTATCATCTAGTTCTTTATAGTTTACAGATTCTAGTTTAATTTCATCTCTTATGATAGTAACATCAAAAGGTTCATCAGCTTCTTCTCTATAAATCGTCAAGGTAACACTAGTACCTTTTTTACCACGAATTTTCATAACTGCATCAGTAACGCTCAAGCCTTCTGTTGACTCGCCATTAATCGCAATTATTTTATCTTTAGCTACTAATCCTGCTTTGATAGCAGGGGATGATTTAAGAGGAGATTCGATCATTATAAAGCCATCTTGTTTTGTGACGGCAGCCCCAATCCCATGGATTTCGCTATCTAATGATTGTGAAAATTCTTTAAATTCGTCCCTTGTTAAGTAAATTGAATAAGGATCGTTTAAAGAAGAAACAACACCTTTAATTGCATAATTTTCAGCTAAATCGTTTTCAATTTCTTTTCTGTTAAAATACTTATCATTAATTAAATCCCATACTTCGTTTAAGTGGTCTAATTCTAATTGTTTTTTTTCTTGTGATATTTCTACTGGTTTTTCATGATTCATACCCGTTTCAAGTCCAATTAAAAATGAAAAGATTATCGATAAAATTACTGCAGCTTTTTTTGTTGTTGTCATATTTAATTAATCATAGAGTTTTTCAAGGGGAGCAACTGAAAGTGCAAGTTTTTTGATTCCATAGCTTTTATTATCAAAGCTAACAGTTACAACTCCTCCAACTAAATTTATTATAGCACCATTTCCAAAAACTGGGTGAATTACTCTGTCTCCAATTTTTAAATTTAGTTCACTAGCCGGAGCTGAATTGTTTTCAACAGGGATTTTGATATTTGCTAAATCTTCTGCCTTAAGCTTGCTATGTGATCTGTTTTGAAGAGATTTTCCATCAATTAAGAATA
>JABJGM010000014.1 GCA_018662325.1 bacterium
ATACATCATGAAAATTAAACATTTCCAAATACTTAAAGTAACAATCAGCTTAATCCTACTTGGATTACTATATTACATAGCTGCACCACATACTGGTGAAAATCTAATTTATCTACAATTAATTATTATTGTTACAGTTTTACTTTTAATAATTAGTGCCTTTGAAGAATATTCTAAATTATTCAGAAGATAAGCATTTACTACCTACCGAATATACTAATAACACCGCACAAGATACATTGTGCGGTGTTAGTGTTTATAAAGACTTCACAAAAATATTGATTATCCTCTAGTCTAATCTATAGATCAAATTCCTTTATAGAACGATGCATACGGTCTATTAAAATTGGAAATTTTTCTAAACTTGGATCCATATCAAAAATTTCTTGTGCAGCTTCTTGAGTAAGCTTAACAAGCTTAGTATCCGATAAACTAGCCATTTTTAAATCTGGAATCCCCGATTGTCTGGTTCCAAAGACTTCCCCAGGACCACGAAGCTCTAAATCGATCTCTGAGAGCTTAAATCCATCAGAATGATCACACATAGCCTTCATTCGAGTTCTAGTGTTCTCAGATCGTGATTTAACGAACAAAAAACAATAAGATTGATGTTCACTTCGTCCAACACGACCTCTTAACTGATGCAACTGAGCCAAACCAAATCTATCAGCATCTTCAATAACTATAATTGATGAGTTCGGAATATCAATCCCAACTTCAATTACAGTAGTTGCAACTAAAATATCATATTTTTTATCTCTAAAATCTAACATAACCTGATCTTTAGCATTTTGCTTCATTTTTCCATGTACAAGGCCAACTTTTAAATTTGGAAATACAACCTCCCTTAATCTATCATATTCACTTACCACAGATTTAGATTCAATTAGATCAGAGTCCTCTACTAGTGGACAAATTACAAAAGCTTGTCTACCTGCTTTGACTTGAGATTCGATCCAATAATAACTTTCCTGTCTTTTACTTTCCGGAACCAATCTTGTAATGATTTCTTTTCGTCCGGCTGGTTTTTCATCTAAGATAGAAAGATCTTGATCACCATAAATAGTTAAGGCTAAGGTTCTTGGAATTGGAGTTGCAGTCATTGCAAGCACATGGGGTTTACCAAATTTCTTTAAAAAAGCTTTTTGATTAACTCCAAACCTATGCTGTTCATCAATCACAGCCAAACCTAAGTTTCTAAAATCAACAGAATCCTGAATAATAGCATGAGTTCCAACAACAATATCGATCAACCCGTTCTTAAGACCAATTTTAACCTGTTCTTTTTGTTTTGCAGTCAAACTTCCAGTTAAGACTTGTATATTCATACCAAATTGAGTCATTAACTTCACAAAACCTTTATAGTGCTGATTGGCCAAAATTTCAGTTGGAGCCATTATTAAGGCCTGGAATCCTGATTTAACAGCTATAAAAATACCAGCTGCTGCAACTAAAGTTTTACCAGCACCAACATCACCTTCAAGCAAGCGACTCATAGACCTATCTTTACTTAAGTCATCTTGAACCTCAGCAATCGTCCTAAGCTGAGCATTTGTTAATTTGAAAGGTAAAATATTTAAGAAATCATCAATATTATATAAATCAATATCCATCTTTTTTCCAGTAAAACTACATTCTAGTTTTTGGTATTGTTTAGAAACTAAATTTTTTAAATTAATATATAAAAGCTCTTCAAAACCAAGTCTAAACCTAGCATTAATTAAATCTTCTTGAGACGATGGATAATGCAGATTTTTAACAGCTTCATTAAAATCCATTAATTTATATTTCTCACGAATTTCACTATCAAGTGGATCTTTTAAAAGATTCGTAAATTCTAAAAGCGGATGAATTTTTTCACGCAGCCACTTAGAATTAATTTTCCCAGACTGGTTATACACAGGTATTAATCCTCCACTATGTACAAGCGGTTTATTTGGATTAAAAACTTCCCATTTTGGACTTAACATTTTTTTTCTAGATCCTTGTTCCTTAACTTTACCAGTTACAACAACCTCTACCCCATTTCTTAAAATTCTTTTTAAATATTCTTGGTTAAAAAACATAAGATCTATCTCCCCTGTTTCATCCACTAATTTACAGGTGAGCATAAACTTACCCGTCCGGGTTCGAGTTCCTATAACATTTTTCAAAGTCCCTTTACAACTCAAAGGCTCAAAGGTATTTAAGCAATCTACCGTAACAAACTCTCCATCGTCTGAATACCTCCAAGGAAAATTCAATAATAAATCCTCAAGAGTATTAATACCCATGAAAGAAAGCTCATTAATGTGAGATTTTGTGGTTCGTATAACTTTATCTAATGTAGAATTTAACATAATTTACTCAACAACAATTTTTAAGAATTTTCTCTTTCCAACCTTTAAAACCCCTGAAAAACCTGTTTTAAAAGTATGCTCGTGTGTAGTTATTTTTTTACCTTCAAAAATAGAAACTCCACCTTGCTCAATTAATCTTCTACCTTCTGAATTTGAAGAAATTAAATTCTTAAGCATCATAATTTCAAGCACTGTCTTACTTTCATCAACCACAATACTATCAATATCATCTGGAAGCTTTTTGTCTTTAAATACTGTCTTAAAATGCTCTGCAGCTGCTTTTGCATTTTCTTCCCCGTCAAAATTTGTAACAAGATGCAAAGCAAGTTCAGCTTTTAGATCTCGGGGATTTGTACCCGCTGCAAATCTCTGCCTTAAATTTTCTAATTCGACTTTAGAATACCTCGATAAACTTTCAGCATAGGTAAGAATTAAATGATCTGGAATAGACATTAATTTACCGTATTTATCATTAGCTGTATCTGAAAAAGCTATATAATTACCAAGCGATTGAGACATTTTTTGAGTGCCATCCGTACCAATCAAAAGATTCATAGCAATTATATTTTGTGGCTTTTGACCAGCATTTTCTTGAAGAGGTCGAGCTTGTAGTTCATTAAAAGTTTGGTCTGTACCAATCACTGTTAAATTACTCTGCATTTCCACCGAGTCATAACCTTGCAAAAGTGGGTAAACTAATTCATGAAGACCAATTGAAGCACCTTGCTCTATTCTTTTTTGGAACATATCTCTTTCTAACATCCTCGCAACCGTAGATTTAGACATTAATCTTAATAAATCTTCGGCAGACATTTTATCATACCAATCACCATTGTAAATTACCTCTAATTTATCAGGATCTAAAACAATAGAAACTTGATCAATATAAGCCTCTGCTAAATCCATAACAGTTTTTTTATCACGCATATTACGTGACTCTAATTTATCAGAAGGATCTCCAAATCTACCTGTAAATGAACCAATTAAAAATTGAATAGTGTGTCCCCTTTCTTGAAAGGCTCTTAGTTTTTCATAATTTACTGCATAACCTAAATGTAAATCTTTAGTAGTTGGATCAACACCATGTTTGATTTTCAGCATTTTTCCATCAACCAAATCTGCCATCAAATCTTCTTTCACAATTACATCACTCACTCCCCTTTCTAATAAATCAGTGTAAAACTGATATCTTTCCATTCTATCCAAAACTTCTTGCGCCTGTTTAAATTCAATCTCTAAATTTTCAGCGGATAAAACTTGTGAGTCCATATGGCTGAATTCAAAGTACTCCTGAATATAAGCAGTAAACTCATCAATTAATTTTTGATTTTCTATCTCATCTTTTAAACTTTCGATTCTAAATAAAATATTTTGCGATCTAGGTCTAATCTTTTGCGTATCAGATTGTTTAGAAACCCAATCTAAACACATAACTTCATTACTATCAGAAAAAACAAGCGAATCACTAACTTCTTCATGAGTATCTTTATTTAACTTCTTAAATTTTTCAACTCCTGAAGTAAAACGAATCTCCATATTACCCGAAATTCTATCAACATCATAAGCACCAATTGGTGTTAAACTATGTAGTGAAAAATAATTATAAGCATCAATAATTGGATGATGTAAAATTAAATCTTTCTTTTTAGAAACGATTAAATTAATCATTGAACGAGTTGAAACTTGAGCATGTTTTAATCCAAGTTCCTCTAATAAATTTTCATAATCTTTAATTTCAGTGATAGTTTCAAGTCCTCCATGACCTCTTAGTCTAGAAAAGACTTCGTTTAAACCATCATAAAGCTCGTGTTCTTTGCCTTCTTTAAATTTTAAGTTTTCAAAATAAATAAAATTTGAATGTAACTTAGGTAATTTTTCAAAAATTTCTGCTTGAATTGATAATCTCATAATATTCTTTAAATCAACTAAATTTTAAAGAAATCATAATTTATTTACAAGTGTAAAGAAGTGTAAACTTGTTTAATTAGATAAAAAACCAATTGAATTAGATGCAATCACTTTATCTATATCAAAATTAGGAATTCGATTTGAAGACTTAGATTTTTTTAAATAAGACTGTAATAAATTATCTAAATACAAATCAAAATCATCTTTATACATATCAAGAGGAAAATGATCCAGAGATTCTAAAATAGCCGTTTCCAAATCTTTATTTAATAGGTTTAATTGATTAGTTTTCTTACAAGCATAAACCTTTAAAAATACAGACTGAAATTTTTTATTAGAAAAAGAAACTTTTGAACTTAAAACTTTAAAAACAAGCATTCTAAACAAATAATGTGATCTTGTAGTGTCTAAATCCAATAATAAATTTAAAATATCTTCTAGATTTCTCTTATATAATAAAGAATCAATAAAAATATCAAATAAATTTAATGATTCCAGTATATCAAACAATAGAATTATATTAGATTTATCAATACCATTTTCTAAAATATGTAATAAAAAACCCTGATTTACAGTTTTATTTACCTCATAAACAGATTTTAATCTAGCTCCAGACCTTAAAAACTCAACTTCTGTATAAGTTGAAGAACTTAAGGAATCAGACTTTTCATTTATATTATCTGATAAGTTTCCAAAAGTAACAGAATCTATTTTTTTAAATCTTAATAGTACATTTAAAAAATAATGTAGCAATATAGCTACAGTATTACTTGTAAATTCAAGGTCAAATTCCAGTTTAGATATATCCAAATAAGTTTCAATTAATTTCAAAGTAATTTCATGAAGATCATCTTTATTTTCAAAAAGAAAAAATTCTAAAGCTGAAGAAGAAAAAGAAGAAAAAATACTATAAACTCCAGAAAGATTTTTCAAATTAGGTTCTTGTATCAAAAGTTCAAAAGCTTGACTTGATTTACCATTTAAAGTGGCAACAGATTCTAAAAAATCTAACGAAGTATACTTGTCATAAAGTTCATTTAAACTAAATTCAGCTATATCATGATTCAATAATTCTTTTACATAGTTATACCCAGACCCGGTAAGTAAATTTAGTTCAATTTGCTGAATATCAAAATTACACACCGTAGACTGATTCATTAACTTAGCATTTCTAAAAAAAGCAGAATAAGATTTAAGTGAATTATTAGAGGGTAACAAGTGGGGTGAAAAAAGGTTACTAACAAGCTGATTTTGCTCTTGTATTTCATCTCCTTTTTTCATCAATAAAAATCTTGAGTCAAAAACACCTGAATCCAAATAACTCCCTATATAAAAAAGTAAACTCTTCAATAAATTAAAAGTAACATACGTCAAAGTAAAATTTGAAAAATCTAAAACTTTAAGTTTTGATTCAATAAATATTTTTAAAAAACCTAAATAATGTAAAAAACTCTCTTCTTTATCGGAGTAAGAAAGTAAACCAGCATCATTATCATCATCATCATCAATCTGATCATACAATACATTATTTGAATATTCGTAATTAAAAAAAGTTGGTAAAAACTTAGAGGAGATTAATTTCAAATCTTGAGAGCTTAAATTATATGTTTTAGTAATTTGAACCAAGTTTTTAAAAGAATAAAGAGATTTAATAGGTAAACAATTTACTTTTAAAGTAAAATTATCACAACTTAAATAACAAGTGTCATCACTTAAATAATGTAAAAAATGAATAGAATTACAGATATCATTAAAAGAAAAATAAAGAGTTAAATTACTAGATTCTAAGAAAAGTTCATCATTTAAAGTAAAAAAATTCGGAGCAGTATAATGCCGATTAAGATCATAATAAATCTTTTGAATTTTTTCAATGTCATTTAAAAAACCCTCTCCATGTCTCATTAAAATTTCATCAAGTTCTTGAATTGCAAAAAGATTTCGTAACAAAGATTCTTCATTTTTTACAAAACTATTATAAGAGTAAAACTCAGTAGAGAATAAAATAGGTTTTAAAGAGAAGTCGTTATCAGATAATTTAACAATTTTAGACTCATAAACATTTATAAAAGTAAGTTTAGAATGGATAATATTTGATATCATACCAGAAAATTCAGCACCTAAAGCCTCTACTTTAAAAAAAGTTTTCAACTCTTTAAGTTGCTCAACTACCTCGGATGAATTATCTTTTAATATACCCCACATTTTTTCCTTTACAAAAGTTCTTGCAGTTCTATCTCTCATACAATTTTCAGCCAGTTTTTTAGAAAAAGATACAAAATGTGGTTTCAAAGAATCATGAATTTCATTTACTGAATAAATTTGAGCCTTAATATCATCAGAAATTGACATAAATGCAGAATACCCAATTAATTCAAGAACAAAATTATAAATATTTTGATTGTAATCAATACCATGATCAAATTCATCAAGTTGAGTTAACAACACATCAATATCGCCTTTACGAACTAGTTTATTATCTTTCCTGAGAATTGAATTAGAAAACAAGGCATAAACAATTTTCTTGAAAAGTTTTTCACTTACAGAAACACCATTGTCATAAAGATCTAAAATCAAAGAATTTAGTATTAAATCACCTATTTCAAAATAAATATATGCATTAAAATTTAAACCTTCATTTCTATCAGTTCTGGTTAATTTATTTAACTTATTTAATTCCATCCTCTTTGATTTTAATTACTAAATCATCAATATAAGTAGACAAAACATCATAAGCTGGTGAATCATTGTCAACTGAAAACTCATTAAATAGACTAGTTTTAAAATTCTCAATCAATTGATTCTGCACAAATTTCAAGCTTGTCTTGTTTAAAAACACAGGAACTTCATTTAAGGCTCTTTGAGAAATCTTCAACATAAGAGAGACCTCATTATTCACTTCCTCAACTTGTTGTACTATAATATCTTGATCAACATCAGTAGAAGGATTTTTGTGCTCTGAAGAATCTAAATCCTCAAGAATGTTAGATTTAGGTATTAAATCAATATCCTCATCAACAACTTTAGGCTTTGGCTGAGTAATAGCTCTCTGAAGAATATTTAATTTCGTCTTGAAATCGTTTAAATACTCCTGAATATAACCATGATAACTCTTTACATAAGGAGGAACAAATATAGAACGATTACTCTTAAGCTTAAGAACAAAAGAAGACCTATCTAATAATTCAAACATAATATCATATAATAAACAAAATCTCTCCATCTTGAAATCAACACATAAATCAAAATCAGTACCGGGAATATAAATTATCTGAGAAAGCAAAAAAGATTCTTGAACAATTTCAATTAATTTACCTTCAAAATAAAATTCTTTTTTAGCAAATTCACAATTTTCAAGTTTACTAATTTCAGAATAATCAAGATCGAAAAAAGAATAGTTATCAAAAGAATACTCAAGAGAATACATCGTTCTATGATTTTTATGAAAAATATCCTGCAACTGCTCAGGATTAGGAAAATCAAAATCAATCAAAGCAGCATCAACATTGGTAGAATAAGGAGCATTGTTACGATTAGGATATGCTTTAGATAAATTTTCCTCTACAGCTTCTGTCATCAATAACTTTAAATCAGGTAAAAAGGTGAACATACTTTCAAGATAATCATTAAAACTACTGTAACTTGATTCAGAAAAATTAACTTGATATTCATGTAAAACCTCTCTCATCAAAGAAATTGCAAGATCAGTGTTAGTTTTATATAACACTGCAATTTTAGAAAAGAAATCATATAAATAACCATCATCGTTAAGAATATCACTTAACAATTTATTCCTTAGTATTTTATTAGAAGAAGGAAAACCAAGAGGAACAGAAACTGAATCCTGTAAAATATTTGATAAATACATAATAGGACAAAAACCTACATTCTCAAATAAAGGCTCAATATCAATTTCTTTAAATCTAGCTAAAACCAATACCGAAGAAATAGCAATTACCGAATCACTTAAAACTGTATCCGTAATATCATCTAAATCATGATTTGAAAGATCAGATACTATTTCCGAACATTTTTCAAAATCTAAATCCTTTAAATCAGAAATACTTACCCCCAAATTAAATTCCCTAAAAATCCTATCTAACTCTAAACTCTCAGAATTAAGACTTTTTAATAATTTATTATAAAGCTTATCCTTTATTTCAGCGGAAGATAATTCAGACTGAGTTAACAAAGAGATACCTTTATTCATTTTTTCTATTGACATATTTAAAATTAATCTTAGTGAGACTATACATTCTTTTGAAACTATGTCAAATTAAATATAAGATATCAGCTACAAAATTTGCATTATTTGACAAAAAGAGTAAAATACAAATATGAAAATTACCTATGAAAACGATTTTACTCAGAGAATCGACCAATACCTGACTAGAAAATTAGAAAAATCTAGAAACCAAATCCAAAATTTAATAAAAGATGGTTTTATTTTAGTAAACAATCAAAAAGTTACTAAAAAATACCAAATAAATTTAAATGATGAAATCTCTATTCAATTTCCAGAAGTAAAAATACAAAAAGGAATCCAAGGTAAAATAAACATCGCTTATGAAAACGATGACTTTTTAGCAATTAACAAACCTGCAGATTTATCGGTTCATAACGACATAAACTTAAATCAAGATAGAACATTAGTTGATCTTTTAATTGGAAATAAAATCAAACTATCTTCAATTGGAGCACCAATCAGACCCGGAATAGTTCATCGATTAGATAAAGATACAAGCGGAATAGTTTTAATAGCTAAAAACGATAAAGCTCACGTGGAGCTTTCAAGTTTATTTTCAGATAAAAAAATTACCAAAACCTATTTATGCTTGGTTCAAAACGTTCCAAAAACTCAGAAAGGAACGATTAACTCACCTATCAAAAGGCATCACGAAGAAAGAACTAAAATGACAATCTCGAGTCAATTTGATGCAAAACCAGCCGTGACACACTTTGAAATTATTCAAAATTACAAATTTCTAGACACTTATTACAGTTTACTAAAGGTAAACATAGAAACAGGTAGAACTCATCAGATTAGAGTTCATATGCAAGCAATCGATCACCCTATAGTTGCAGATCAAAAATATGGCAACCAAAAAACTAATCAAGACTTCAAAAAAATAGGATTAAATAGACAATTTCTACATGCAGCAAGTTTAGAATTTGAGTTTAAGAAAGAACATCATGAAATTGCAACCGAACTACCCGCAGAACTACAACAAATCTTAGATAAACTTACAATTGTTTAAACTTTTGTTCTAAAACTTTATTAAAGTTATTCCAATTTTCAAATATTAAGATAGAATCAAGTCCGGCTTCCTTAAATTCTTTTTTCAAAGAAGTATATTTACTATACGCAAAAAAATGAAAGCCCATATAAGTAGAAACTTTATAATCAGTAAGATGATCTCCAATACTTATAATCTGATTAGGCTTTATTCCATCTTTGGAAAGCTTATCATAAACATACATAAACATAGCAGGTTCAGGTTTCTTTTTAAATCCGTCTTCTTGTGAAACTACAGAAATAAAACCACTTAAATCAAAACCTAGTTGCTGTAATCTCTGTTTCAAACCAAAGCTTCGATTAGAAACAACAGCAATTTGAATACCAGCAATTTTTAATTCCTTAAACCAATTTTTAAATTCATATTCTGTATAATAATCATAATCAGAATATTTAGACTTAAATAACTCAAATAGATCAAGAGCTGATAAGGGAAGAGACTTCAAACAATCCAAATTTAAGATTGATTCAAACATATCTACCAGATTAGAATTCATCCTTAAAACCTCCATAACTTGAAGCTCATTTAGATCTAAATTGAATTCTAGATCGAAAAGTTTAGATAAAACCTGAAACAAACTTTTATTTGTAGAACTAATAGTATTATCAAAATCAAAAATAATGGCTTTCACACCATTAAGTTTTAAACTTTCTAAATTTCTTTGAATATCCATTTACAGAGAATTTAAAAAACCCACTTTATTGTGGGTTTAGATTTATTTGCAAGAAGTAACCTCTAAAGTTGTTTCATGCTGTCTAGCACTACTATTAATTCGGTATCTTTTCTTAGGTTTCATTTTAAAAACTCTAACTTTCTTACCTTTTTGATTTGATACTACTTTAAAAGTAACTTCAGAACCTTCTACGTAAGGAGCTCCAAGTTCAACGGTTTTACCATCTTCTGAAAACTTAGCTAAAACCTTATCACATTTAATAGTTTTAGATTCTTCAACGTTTTGATTATTAACAGTCAATACATCACCTTTTTTAACTTTGTATTGGTGTCCAGCAAATTCTACTACGAAATACATGTTTTACAATTTAATAAATTTCCATCAAATATTAGTCAAAATAAACATAAAAAGCAAGTTATTTTTTAAAAAACTTATCAAGAGCAACTTCGAAAGCTTCTTCAAAGACTTTAGAAAGATTCTCCAATTCAGATTTATGAAAATCACTAAGAACAAAATCACTTAATTTAGACATTCTACCTTCAACTTCTATACCAAGTTTTAAACGAGCAAAATTGTTATCTTTAAGCTTTAAAATAATATCTCTCATACCGTTGTGAGTGCCAGCAGAACCCTTAGATCTAAATCTAACATCCTGAAAAGACAAATCAATATCATCAAATACAATCATAATATCACTTAAGTCTACTTTGAAATAATTTATTAGCAAGCTAACAGAATCACCAGATAAATTCATATAGGTTGTAGGCTTTACCAATAAAATCTTTTCACCACCTATAAAACCTTCACTAATATAAGATTTTAAATTTGATTTTAAGGAAAATTCAGAAAAAGCAAATTTTTGCTTTAAATAATCTAAAAACAAGAAACCTATATTGTGTCTAGTTTTAAAGTATTTAGTACCAACATTTCCAAGTCCAAAAACTATTTTCATATATATAAAAATTATTCGCCTCTATATATTAACTCTTTTGAATCAATTAAGACAATATCCCCAACTTTTATTCCTGCTCTTCTTAAATCTTTATTAATACCAAGCTTATTAATTACATCGTATACACGAGCTAAAGCTTGTCTATTAGTATAATCAGTCATATTTGATATTTGCTCAAGACGTGGACACTTAATCTCAAAAATCGATGCTGTGTACTCATTGTCCATAAACTGATCAGAATGAGTTTTTTCACCAACTTTTTCAACAGTGAAAGCTTTTGGATTTTTAAGATGTGGAGTATACGTAGTAACGTCTGCTTCTACATCGTTTAATTCAATTTCCTCTATTATTTTAGTTCTATGAGAAACTATAAAATCATACAGATCAAAAATCAAAGAATTTAAATTTTTATGGGTAACAGCTGAAACACAATAATATTTATTTTTTAATTTTGGAAATTTTTCAAAAAACTCTTCTAGTTTAAAACTCAACTCTTCCTCATCAATCGCATCTATTTTATTGAAAACTAAAAACTGAGGTCTAGTAGCTAATTCAGATGAGAACTTCTTTAACTCATTATTAATAACTGAGTAGTTATCAATGAAATTATCATCTAAAATATCAACTAAATGAATTAAAATAGGAGCCCTCTGTACATGTCTTAAGAATTGAATACCAAGACCCTTACCAGTTGAAGCACCTTCAATCAAACCAGGTATATCTGCAACAACAAAACTTCCATCTTGATTTTTATCAAACTCAGACAATTTAACTACACCTAAATTTGGAATCAAAGTAGTGAAAGGATAATCAGCAATTTTAGGTTTTGCATTTGAAACAACTGAAATCAAAGTTGACTTACCTGCCGAAGGGATTCCAATAATTGCACAATCTGCTACTAACTGTAATTCTAAATCAACCTCAACTCCTTGACCTTCTTCTCCAAGCTCCGCAAACTTAGGCGCTTGCCTTGTAGATGTTTTAAAATGAGAGTTACCAAATCCTCCTTTACCCCCTTTGGCAACTAACACACGAGTGTTAGGTTCGTTTAAATCAAAAATTAATTCTTTAGTTAAAGAATCAATAATCTTAGTCCCTAAAGGAACTTTTAAAACTAAGTCTTCTCCAGCTTTACCAGCACAATTTTTCTTAGCACCACCTGTTCCGTTTGAAGATTCAAAATGCTTAGTAGATAAATAATCGGAAAGAGTATTTAAATTCAAATCTACTTCAAAGAAAATATTTCCACCGGATCCACCGTTTCCACCATCGGGACCTCCCCATGGTTCGAATTTCTCTCTTCTAAATGAAACAAGTCCATCCCCTCCTTTACCAGCTTTTACTTTTATCGAAGCTTCATCTGAAAACATTTTATATAGATTATTTAAATAAAAAACTTTATAATAAGACCTTATAACAAAGTTTATGGAAAAACAAGTCCCAAACCTACAAATAAGCTTTGATTTAAAATCAATCAATCAAAAAGAAGAAACCCTTAAAGACGAACTTTTATCCTATAATTTTCTTAAAGAAAACATTCAAGGTTTTATAAGGTTACAAATATTCACAAGAATGCTACACCCGCTAAGAAGAGTTACAACTTTAGACTACAATAGAATATTCCTACAACACATTGAAAGTTCTAATTTTCAGTTTAATATTCTTCAAGATAGCCAACATTTTACATTTGAAAAATTTATAGAAATGCAAAAATTACTATTTATAATCAAAAAACTCAATGGAACAACCTGTTCTTTCAATACAAAAAAAATAAACATACTCTCTAGTGTCACTCATTTACAAGCAGACTACTTATATGATTTGAAAAGCAGTTTGCTAGATATAACTCCAGCAAATGATAAGATTCCTAGCGAAAAATTAGAAAAGATACACTTTTACTTATTATCTATCTTATTTAAATTAATCAATACACAAACTATACCTCACTATATTTCACACGAAACACTAACCGAATTGGAACTTTCAAGTGTTAGAGATTTTTACCCACAACTATTAGAACTATGCTTTTTAAATCACTCAGAAACAATGCTCAAGAACTGTCACTTCGAAGAACATTTCAAATTAACCTACCACTAAATGAAAGCCATATTAATAACTGATAAAAACAACTTAAAGTATATAACTAAAAAGAATTACAGCAATATGTTTGTAATCTTAATTGATAATGAAAAACATTTATTTACAGACCAAAGATACAAAATTGCAACTAAAGAATGTACGGACTTTAAAGTTTGGATATATACAAATCTAAAAGAAACAATTCAAGAATTTCTAAAAACAAATCCGATTCAAAAACTAATGTTTGAACCAACTGACTTAACAATATCTAAACACAAATCATTCAAGAGATTTTTTAAAGGAGTAGAATTTAAACCCCTAAAAGAAAACCCGGTTTTCACCGAAAGAAAATTCAAAACACAAGAAGAAATCGAAAACATAAAAGAAGCACAAAAATTAAATGAAAAAATCTACCTACTTGCAACAAAAAAAATTAAAGAAGGTGTTACCGAAAAACAAATAGCAAATTTTATTAAAATCCAAGCCTTAAAAGAGAATTCAGAAATTTCATTTGAACCTATAGTAGGTTTTGCGTATAACTCTGGAAATATTCATCACACCCCTACTAACAAAGAATACAAAAACGGAGACTGTGTATTAATAGACATGGGAGTAAAATACAAAGATTACTGCTCTGATATGACAAGAGTAATACCATCTAAAAACAAAGATTACCAAAATCACTATAATTTCTTGAAAAATTTAATCAAAAATATAGAAAATAATTTTAGTCAATTTAAAACCCTAGAAGACCTAGATGAATTCACCAGCAAAGAATATGAGAAATTAGAAAATATAAACCTTCCTCATTCATTAGGCCATGGAATAGGAATACAAGTTCACGAAAAGCCATTTTTTGGAGAAAAAACCAAAATAGAAGATGGACTAGTGTTTACCATAGAACCAGGAATATACATACCAGGAAAGTATGGGATTAGACTTGAAAACATTTATTACATACATAAAAACAAGCTCACAAATTGCAACACTTTAGATCTTTAATTCTGTCAACAAGAGAGTTTTGACTACAAAAAGCATGCAAGGTAAATTGATATCATCTAACCTTAATATCATGTGTGGTATTTTTTGCTTTTCTTCGAATGAAGAAATAAACTCAAACATAGGCATAAACGGACTAAAAAAACTTGAATACAGAGGCTATGACTCCTTTGGAGCTTTCCAAATCAACAACAATAAAATAAATCTCACAAAAGAGATTGGGGAAGTGGAAAAGTTTTCATTTACCGAAGATATAAAGACAAAGTATTTTCTGTCCCATACAAGATGGGCAACCCACGGAAAAGTCAGCCAAGAAAATTCACATCCTCATTTATCAAATGATTCAAATATAATAATAGTTCACAATGGAATAATTGAAAACTTCCAAGAACTAAAAGATTCCCTAATCAACAAAGGATATAAATTTAAATCACAAACAGATACGGAAGTTATCAGCAACCTAATCCAAGAAGAACTAATCACTCAGAGCAACTTTCTTAAAGCTACCAATGAAATCTGTAAAAAACTCGCAGGAAGATATTCATTTGTGGCTTTTAATGTTAAAACAAAAGAAATGATCGGCGCAAGAAACGGATCTCCTTTAATCATTGGGAAAAAGGGTAATTCAATTTTCATATCATCTGATGCTCCAGCTTTTTTTGATATCACAAATACAGTTTCATATATTGACGATGGTCAAATTGCGTATGTAAATCAAAAACTAAAAAAAGATTGTATTTTTTACAAAATGAACAACTTAGAAGAAATATATAAAAAAGAAATAAAAATCGAAACAGAAAATCAGAATGTTCATAAAGAAAACTTTAAACATTATATGCTTAAAGAAATAATGGAACAAAAATATACAATCAAAAGAGCTATAGAAACAAACAAAGAAGCAATCACAAAACTTGCAAACCTAATTAACGAAAAGAAAAAAGTGTATTTTATAGGATGCGGAACTTCAGCTTTTGTAGGACAAAGTAGCAAATATATTTTTCATGATATTGCAAATCTAAAAACAGACTTTGAAATCTCAAGCGAATTTAAGTCTATTCAAAATTTCATAGACAAAGATACAGTTGTAATAGGACTATCGCAAAGCGGTGAAACCATAGATACAATTGAGGCACTTGAAATAGCCAAATCAAAAGGAGCAACAACAGCCTGCATTGTTAACAACGAAAACTCTACTATGTATAGATTTTGCGACACTGCAATACCAGTAAAAGCTGGAGCCGAAATAGCAGTAGCATCTACAAAAAGCACAACATCCAAAATGGCAATATTAATCCTGACAGCTTATAGCTGCATTAATAAGCAAAAAATAGGCCTTAGTGAACTAATAAAAAACCAAGCACTAATAAACGATATGCTTAACCCAGGATTCGAAGAACATATTATACAAATAGCTAAGAAATTTTTTCACCACAAGCATATGTTTGTAATTGGCAAAGGTTATAATTTTATTGTCGCATTAGAGGGAGCTTTAAAGATCAAAGAATTAAGCTATATTAACACTCAAGCCTTTCAAGCTGGAGAGCTAAAACACGGATCAATTGCGTTAATAGAAAAAGGAACTCCTGTAATTGCTATTGCACCTAAAGATTGTAATCAAAACGATGTACTAACAAGCGCTCATGAAATAAAATCAAGAGGAGGAGTAATCATTGGTTTATCTGAAAATAAATCGGAAGTTTTTGATGAATTTATAAAAGTTCCAAACTGCAAAGAAGGAAACTTAATGGCATACACTATCCCCCTTCAAATATTCTCCTATCACTTAGCAAACTTCAATAAATTCAACCCAGACAAACCAAGAAATTTAGCAAAATGTGTTACGGTTAAATAAAATAAAAAAGATCTTAAAGGCGAAGTTTTTGAAAATTATAAAATTATACGTCAAGAAAAAAATTTTTATAAATACTGCAAATAATGCTAAAAATTAATAGTAACTTTGAATTTTATGAAAGAAATAATAATAACAACTTTAGGTCCAAGTTCTCATGACATAAGCACTATAAAAGAACTTATTAAAGCAGGAACTTCGCACTTTAGATTAAATATGTCGCACGGAACAATTGCAGATCACAAAACATTAATTTCTTACATAGAAGCTGCAAATAAGAATTTAAAAACAAAGACTGAAATAATAATCGATTTACCAGGACCGAAATTTAGAATAGAAAAAGTTAATGAACTAAAATCAAAACAAAATGTTTACATCACAGACCAAAATCTAAGAAACAGTTTCTCTATAAACATAAAAGAAATATACGATCAAATCCAGGAAGGGCAAATAATTTACATTAGAGATGGAGAAATAAAATTAAAAGTTGAAAAAATAAACTTTGATGAAAAAATTATCCAATGTGAATATTTAGTATACGGAGAAATAAAACCTGAAAACGGTTTAAATTTCATAGAAAGTAATTTAAAAATACCTATTATTAAACCTCAAGATATTTGCTTTTTAGAGCTAGCGGAAAGTCAAAATATCACAAACTTTATGCTAAGCTTTGTTAACGTAGCTAGCGATATTCAAAATGCAAAAAAATTACTTCCAGCTAACTCAACTATATTTACTAAAATAGAGACTAAAAAAGCTATATCAAACTTAAGTAAGATAATAAAAGAAAGCAACTACCTAGTAATTGCCAGAGGTGATCTAGGGGTTGAAACCGACTTATTTATGCTACCTCAAACAACATTAAAAATAATTGAAAAAGCTAAAAAAGAAAAAATTCCATGTGTTTATGCAACTGAAATATTAAAAAGTATGATCACAAATTCAAGACCCTCAAGAGCCGAAGTAACAGATATGTATTTCGCTATTACAAATGGAGTAAGAAACTTTCTAGTATCAAATGAAACAGCCATTGGATTATATCCTATAAAATGTATAGAAACTATAAAAACTATGCTGTCAAAGCATTAAACACAGTGCTATTGCGTCAATACTATCATCTATTATCTTACCAGAAGATTTTAGTTTTAACTGTCTAAAGACCATTTCTTTCACCTGATCTTTAGATGCATTTCCATCACCTGTAACCGCAAGCTTCATTTGACTGGGAGAGACATCTATTACCTCAACACCATTTTTTACACACTCTAAACAAATCACTCCTCTACTTTGAGCAACATCAATCGCAGTTTTCTGGTTATTACTAAAGAAAACTTTTTCAATTACAGCCTTTTGGGGTTCAAACTTTTTAATGATCTGCTCTAAATCTCTTGAGATTTCAAAAATTCTTTCATATAAATGCATAGATTTATCAGTTGAAATTAAACAACTGAAAATATATTTATATTGATTATTAACCTTTTCCAAAATACAAACTCCCACTCTATCAAATCCTGGATCAATACCTAAAATTCTCATATATTTTTTTTATAATTTATATTATTATATATCCAAACCAAATAAATTTAAATGAATAAAAAAATAAAATTTTTAATTATCTCACAAAGTTTTCTAGTGATAGCAATACTATCAATTTATTTTACTTTAAACTTTAAATCTTCAAATGCAATCCAAGCTAATTCACTTAGAACAGAAACAAAGAAAGAGATAGAAACAAAATCATTATATTCAAATACAAACAACAGTCAGAATTCACAATCACTCCTTCTTTCAATACACAATTACATAAAAAACAATCAAACATCAAAGGCCTTACTACTTATTGATGAGTTATATAAAGAAAATCCAAATAGCTCACTTTCTTATCTAGTTGCAAGCCATATATTTTTACTAAAAGATCAAAATCAGTTAGCATTTAATAATTTAGAAGAAGCTAGTAAATTTTCAGATTATAACAAATTAAATACGCACTTAGACATCCAGCTAAATTTAATAATCAACAATTTTAAGCACTTTGAAAACAATTTAAATAGAATTAATATCAATGACCCAAATCAGACAATTCATTACTTAATTTATTTATCAAAAAAGAAAAACTTCAAAGAAATTGAAAATATATTCAAAAAAGATTTTTTACTAAAAAATTCTCTAAATTATGATTTAAAACAAGATTATGAATATTTTAAAACATTTCAAGACGGAAGCATAAATATGCTCTATAACCTCTGGGCAAAATCATTAATCAAAAATAAATACATCCACTATGCAAGAAGTCTATTGTTAGACGCTATAAAGAACGATGCTAGTTCGCATAATAGCTACTTACTATTGAGTTACTGTTATATATTAAGTGAAAACTATGATGAAGCTTTAACAATTTTAAATAAATCAAAGAAAATTGACCCTTACAATCAAAATATAAATTTTTACCTAGCAATACTAAACTACCAAGAAAACAACTTTCAAGAGTCAATATCATACTTAAATAAAATAAAAGACAAAGACTTAAACAAGCAAAAAATCAAAATATTAGGACTTAATTATTATAACTTAAAAAATTATCAAAATGCCGAAAAATACTTAGAAGAATATAAGAACTATGACATGCAAGATCTAGAAGTAAGTGAGTATTTATTAAATATATATTTTAAGCATAACAAAAACCTAGAAAAGGCATATTTATTAATACAAAATCTAGAAAATCAAAAACTATCATCTGCCAATTACTTTAACTTAATAGGTATAAGTTATTTAAATTTAAACAATTCGAATAAAGCTTCTTCAAACTTTCAAAAAGCTCTAACAATTGACCCCAACTTTTATCCGTCACTTTACAATCAAGCCGAAATTTATCTCAAAAAAAATAATACAAATAAAGCTAAATTAAATCTAGAAAGAGGGTTAGAAATTGCCAAAATACATAACGATAAAAAATTCATAGAAAAGTTCCAAAACAAAATAATACTAATCAACAATTAATTATAATTTTTATAATTAATAAGGCAATCTAAAATCAATAATTTAAATCGAAGTTTATATATAATTTTGCTAATCTTAAGATAAGAAATAAAATCTATGTTAAATTATCTTTATTTATTTTTTATAGGAACATTTATTGGAAGCTATTTTAGTAGTTTAGTATTTGAGGATACAAAATTAGTAATAACTAAAAGAAGATCAAAATGCCAAAAATGTAAGAATAATCTTAAAAGCTGGATGCTAGTTCCTGTTTTTTCTTATTTAGCTCTTAGCGGTAGATGTCATTACTGTAAAGAAGACATTTCAATGGCATATCCACTATTAGAATTAATAACAGGTGCAAGTTTTGTTCTTTTATCTTTAAATTATACATACGATCTCAGTCAAATATTCATTCTGTCAACAATGGCACTATTTATAGCATCTAGCTTTTCCGATCAAAAAAATTTAGAAATTTCTAACACATTAATTTACTCGACATTAACTTTTGGATTAATTTATATGTTTCTAAATTTTAATTCTGATTTAATATATGGATTTATAACTGGTGGATTATTTTTTGAGATACAAAGATATATTTCAAAGGGTAAATGGGTAGGGCAAGCAGATGCATACTTTGCAGCTACAATTGGATGCCTTATGGGCTTTGAATTAACTATATTAACAATATTTTTATCGTATTGGCTTGCTACAATATATGTAATTCCAAAACTACTTAGTAGATCAATCAACATGAAATCGAAATTACCATTTATTCCATTTTTAACTTTAAGTTTTTTTCTGGTAAACTTTTTTTACGACATAATCGTAATTAATTTAAATTATTTTTAATGAAATTTTTAATTTTAGCAGGAGGGCACGGAAAAAGACTTTGGCCACTAAGCGATTCTAAAACACCAAAACAATTTCAATCATTTATTGGAAATAAAACACTACTTCAACTTACATACGATAGATTAAGCAAGTTTGGAAGTCAGAATATTTTTATTTCAACAAACCAAAGATACAAAAGCTTAGTTTTAGAACAACTCCCAAAAATCAATGAAGATCAAGTGATTTGTGAGCCAGAAAAAAGAGATAACGGTCCAAGTGTTGCTGTATGTATGAGTTACCTAAAAAGTTTATTTGGGGAAGAAGAAACTGTATCTATTTCACATGCTGATCATTTAGTTAAAAATGAACTTGAATTTCAAGAAAAACTTCAATTAGCTCATGAAACTTCAAAAAAACATAATAAATTTACTATAGTTCAAGTTAAAGCAAAATCTGCAAATCCAAATCTAGGTTATGTAAAAATCAAAGATTTATTTGAAAAAGTAAATGATTCAGAAATTTATACTCTTGAAAAATTCATAGAAAAACCTGACCAAGAAACTGCTGAAAAATTTCTTGAATCCTACAAATACCTATGGAACACAGGATACTTTGTGTGGCCTATCAAAAAGTTTTTTGAAGAACTAAAAACTACTAACAAAGATGTGTTCGAATTATGTGAAAAAATTAACAACTTTCAAGATTTTTCAGATACTTATTCTAAAATGCCGGTTATATCAATTGACTACATGCTAATAGAAAAAGTAAATCCAACTGAAATTTTAATTATACCAAGTGATCTAGGGTGGAGTGACATTGGAACTTGGCAAACATTATTTGAAGAATCTCCCAAAGATAAAAATTCAAACTTAATCGAAGGACAAGTTTTATCAAAAAACAACCAAGATACTTTGATAATCAACAAAGAAAATGGCAAACAAGTTGTAGCGTTTAACTTAAATGATTTAACAATTGTAAATACTAAAGATAAAATATTAATTTGCCCAACAAAGGATGCAAAAGACTTAAAAAACTACATAAAAGACTTAGACAATAATTTACTATAATGAAATCCGACAAAGCTCTATTAATTATCATTGATGGTTACGGAATTGCAAAAGATGCTGATGATAATGCTGTAACAAGATCTAATTCGCCGCATTTAAAAAACCTACTAAAGAATAATCCGACAACTATTGAAGCATCTGGTAAAGCAGTGGGCTTACCCGAAAACACAGTAGGTAACTCTGAAGTTGGACACTTTACAATTGGTTGTGGACAAATACTAGATCAAGCTTTAGTTAGAATAAATAAATCCATAGAAACAAAAAAATTTTTTGAAATAAACTTATTAAAAGATCAGATTAATAAAACTAAAAATGCAGAATCTAATATTCACATTACCTGCCTTTTAAGCGACACCGGAATTCATGGACAAATAAAACATTTAAAAGCAGTTTGCGAACTTTTAAAACAAGAAAAAATTAAAAACTTTTACTTCCATGGAGTATTAGATGGAAGAGATGTTCCTCAAAAGTCGGCTGAAAAATATATAAATCAAACAATAAATTTATTTAAAGAAGAAAAGATTGGAACCCTTGCTAGTCTTTGCGGTAGATTCTATGCAATGGATAGAGATAATAACTATGAAAGAACAAAAGTATTCTATGATCTCGTAACAAACTCAGAAGAGATAAAGAAAACAGATGAGGCAAAACTCTTAACTGAAATTTATAAAGAAGCCGAAAACGACTATTATGCAAAAGCTTATAAAATCTCGGATTTCCCTTCTCTAAAAGATTCTGATTTATTTATAAATATGAACTACAGAACAGACAGACAAGAACAAATAACTCAAGCTCTAGAAAATCTAAACTTTTCTGAATTTAAAGCAGATATAAAACCAAACTTAATTACATTTGGTGATTATGGATCAAAAAAATTCAACATTTTTCCAACACCAGAAATCAAAGAAAACTTATCTTCAGTTTTAAATAATGCAAACTACAAACAGGCTAGAATTGCAGAAACAGAAAAATTCGCACACGTAACTTTCTTTTTTAATTCACAAAACAAACAAAAATCACAGCTAGAAGAACATTTTCTAATTCCTTCCAGTAAAGTTGCAAACTACAAAGACGATCCAACAATGCAAGCTTCTAAAATAACTGAAAAAGCAATAGAAGTTTTAAAAAGTGACTATAAGCTAATAGTTATTAACTATGCAAATCCTGACTTAGTCGGACACTCTGGGAATTTTGAAGCAACTAAAATTGGAATAGAATGTATTGATAAAAATTTAAAAAAATTAATTCCAAAAGCCTTAAATGAAAATTACACAATCATTATAATTGCAGACCATGGAAATGCAGAAGATATGAAACACGAAGATGGATCACAAAACCCTAGTCATACTACAAACCAAGTCCCCTTTATTGTAGTATCTAACAAAAATTATCAAACAAAAAAAGTTAAAGATGCAGGTTTAAAAGATATAGCTCCTACAATCTTAGATATTTTAGATTTAAAAATACCAAATTCTTTTCATGGTTCATCATTAATTGAGGAACTCAATTAACCAACTTATATAATTAGGGATATTAACAAGTTTTATGCAAGCCAAGAAAGTTGTATTTAGGGCTTAATTAACATAAAATATGTTAAAATTAAACCCAATTTTATGGATTTTAAAAAGAGGCTTAAACCTTCTTTAATTACATTAGCAGCGGCTTTTGTATTACTTGTTCTAAGCCCAGCAAGTTTTAAACCAAGCTTTTTACCTGACTTTATTAAAGATAGTCAGTTTTCACTTGGTCTTGATTTACAAGGTGGATCACAATTAGATTACCAATTAGATCTAAGAAAAGTAGAAGAAAGCGACAAGGAAAATGTTATTGATGGAATAACAAATATTATTAACAAAAGAGTGAATAAACTTGGTGTTTCAGAGCCAAATATTTATACTTCGAAAGTTGCAGATGAGCAACATGTAATCGTAGAACTTGCCGGAGTAAATGATCTAGAAGAAGCCAAGCAAAGAGTTGGTAAGACTATTCAGCTAGAATTCAAAGAAAGCAATAACGATATATCTGATAATCAAGTAAAAGAAATAGAAGTAAACGCAAAAAATATTTACGCTGAGGCTTTTGCAAATCCAGAAAATTTTGCTTTGATTTCACAAAGAGAGCAACAAGCAAATCCACAGAAAGTATTTTTTCAAGAAATAGACTATACATTCGAATCAGAACTTACAAATCCAGAGCTGTTATCAACATTAAAAAGCATGGAAGTAAATTCAATATATAAAGATATATTAAATAATGACTTTGGTCTTACATTTATAAATGGAAGAATTGAACCTCTACAAGGATACGCGACTTTAAAATTAATAGACAAAAAACTTACAGATAAAACCATAACAGAGGAAAGAAGTATTAAAGCTAAAAAGATTTTAATTACACATAAAGAATCTGAAAACTTTGCAAATGATGAACTCTCAAAACAAGATGCAAGAAATCTAGCTAATGAGATAGCAAAAAACCTAAAAGATGGATCAACAAGTTTCAGTGATGCAGTTAAAGAGTATTCTAAAGATATAACAACAAACAAAGTTGCTGGAGAACTAAAAAATTCAATTTCCAGTAACTCACCATATCCACAAGAATTAATTGATCTTGCTCAAACTGTTAACGAATCAGGAAGCATAGAAATTCTTGAAACATCTAATGGAGTTGAAATTTATGAGTTTGGAGAAATAACAGAAAAGTCAGAAAAAGTAGTACCAGAAAATCAATATAAATATGAATTATTAGTTTTTTCTACTACTCCGAATCCGTGGAAAGAAACCAAATTAAACGGACAGTATTTCAAAAGAGCTGCGACGGCTTTTGATCAATACGGAAAACCATTCGTACAAATTGAATTCACACCAGAAGGTGGTGAGTTATTT
This sequence comes from bacterium, assembly GCA_018662325.1. GTDB lineage: Bacteria > Patescibacteriota > Gracilibacteria > UBA1369. Next base: position 23,853 of record JABJGM010000014.1, read on the forward strand.
GCAGAAATAACTGAAAGAAATATACAAAAACAAGTAGCAATTTTTGTTGGAGGAGAAGAAATTTCAGCTCCAGTAGTACAACAAAAAATCGTTGGTGGAACAGCTCAAATTACAAATCCAAATTTCACTCAAAAATCAGCACAAGAGTTAACAACTAACTTAAATACAGGTGCGATTCCAGCTCCAATTAATTTAGTTGGACAATACACAATTGGTCCAAACTTAGGGAAACTAGCATTAGATACATCATTACAAGCAGCACTTGTTGGTCTTGTTATTCTAATTGGATATATGATGTTTTTATATTCAAAAGCTGGATTCAAAGCTAATATTGCTCTTTTATCATATGCCGGATTATTATTATTTCTAATTAAAGTAAACTTACATACATTAGTAGCTTTAATAATTGCATTTATAATCTACGGAGTTTTATTTAAAAAAGTCTTGGATTCAAAAGAAAAATTCTTTGAAAAATTCTTTTCAATCTTAGTAGCAACATTTAGTTTGTTTTTCTTAACATACTTATTATCAGTATCCGTAACTTTAACTCTAGCTGGAATAGCAGGTATTGTTCTTTCTATTGGTATGGCAGTAGATGCTAACGTGCTTATTTTCGAAAGAATTAAAGAAGAAATGCAAAACGAAAAAAATAATCTTAAAGCAATAGAAAAAGGGTTTCAAAGAGCTTGGTCATCTATTAGAGACTCAAACTTTTCATCTTTAATTACCTGCGGAATCCTTTACTACTTCGGAACATCTATAATCAAAGGATTTGCGTTAACACTATCAGCTGGGATTTTAATTTCTATGTTTTCAGCAGTAGTAATCACTAAAAAATTAATTACATATAAAGCAACTAAAACAACAAACGATTTTGGAAGTAAAAAAATTAAAAAATTCAATTTTAATTTCATTCAGAATTTCAATAAAACAAGTATCTTATCTGGAATACTAATTCTAGTAGCATTAGTAAGTTTTGCCACAAACGGACTAAAATTAGGTATAGATTTTAAAGGTGGTACTTTAATAGAAATACAAACACAGGAAGTAGTTAAAGAAGATGTAATCAAAGCATATGTAAATAAATTTTCGGAAGATCAAGATCTATTAAAAGGATCTGTTAACACTTCAGGAGAGAAATCTTATCAAATTAAATTAGATTATATTGACGAAATCACACATCAAAAATTCAAAAACGAACTAAGTCAAGAAATCAATCAAGAGATAACTGAAACTAGATTTGAGAATGTAGGGGCTAGTGTTTCAAAAACATTAGCAAATAAAGCACTTATATCATTAACAATTGCACTACTAGCAATCATTCTTTATATAGCAATTTCATTTAGAGAAATACCACAAGAATATAATCCGTTTAAATTCGGACTAGCAGCAATAGTTGCCTTAGTTCACGATGTAGTTATTACACTTGGAATATTCTCTTTATTTGGAATAGAAATTGATATTCTTTTCATTACTGCATTATTAACAATCTTAGGATTCTCTGTGCATGATACAATTGTAGTATTTGATAGAATCAGAGAAAATCTATTGAAAATTAAAAAATCAGAAACATTAGAAGACGTTTCAAATGCAGCCCTAAATGAAACATTAACAAGATCAATAAACACTTCAATCTCAACATTAATTACCCTATTATCTCTATTTATCCTGGGAGCAGCGTCAATTAAATACTTCATATTAGCATTAATAATAGGTATTTTAGTTGGTACATACTCCTCTATTTTTATCGCAGCGCCAACTATGATAAAAATAAATAAAAAATAATCTATTAATGACAGACCTAATAAAAAGCCCTAACATAGGGCTTTTTATGTAATCTAGTTGACAAAAAAAGAAAAAAGATGTAAGTTGGCACAAAAACAACCATTAATTATGTCAAACTTAATTTTAGAAGCAAAGCAAAAGGCTCTAAGAGCAGCTGAATTACAAAATCGATTAGAAGAAGTAGAATTAGAACAAAAAAAAGCAGTGAATGAAGCTGAAACAATAATTAAAGAGCAAGTAAACAATGCTATTAATGATCAAAAGTCAAGCATTGAAGGATTCAAAGAGATAATTACAAAACTTCCACATGGAATTTTAAATATACTTATATCAAATCCAAATGATAAATCAAAAATTGATTCACTAACAATCAATGACTTATTTATTTTAACAAATCTAGACAACCTGAAACAATCAAATTACACGAGTAATTTAATTGATTCTTTAAATACTAAAATTAGTCCCCTAAGTATAGTTACTAATGAAACTGGAGAACTGAATTTAATCGAAAAAAATCTATCTTCAATCGTGGAAAAAACACATATAATACCGAAAATAATAGTTCTGCAGAAACAGATGAAAACCAAGTATCTGAAAGAGAAAGTAATATAGAAACATCAAATGATGCAAATAACGCAGAAACCCACTCAAATATTGAAAACCAAATAATAGATTTTAATAATAAAGAAACCTATATAGATATTAAAAAAGAACCAGTAAACCTTCCTAGAGGATTCAAGGTAGTAAAAAGAAGAACTTACTATTTTGAAAGACGAAGGGGTCTACGAAGAGTTATATTTCTATACACAGTAGTAGGTCCAAAATTAGATTTAAGTGGAGCTAATTTAGAAAGAGCTAATTTGTATAGTGCTAATTTACAAGGAGCTAATTTACAAGAAGCTAATTTACAAGGAGCTAATTTACAATATGCTGATTTAGAAGGAGCTAATTTACAAGGAGCTAATTTACAAGAAGCTAATTTAACTGATGCATACGCTAGTAGCGCTAATTTTACTGATGCCAAATTAAATGGAGCAGATTTTAAAAGAACTAATTTAATTGATGCAACTCTTAATGAAATATCAAATGTTAAGAATTTAACATTAGAAGAAATTCCATTAATATTTACAATTGATGGAATAGAATATACACAATATATAAAAGAAAAAGAATTAATTAAATTATTATTAGGAACAAGTTATTTTAGCAATGCATATATAGGAAGAACTTTATTATACAACATAAATAATCCATTAACTTCAACTCAAATTGCAACTCTAGCTGGATTAAAAAAATCACAAAATAGTTACCCAAGCACATTTGTTAAAGGAAAATTCAGTGAGTTATTAAAAGAAGAATATGCAGAATTAATAATTACACCGAAAACAAAAGGAAACTTTAAAAAAATTTACTTAACTCTAAAAGAAGAATTCTATAGAAGGTTAATATCCGAAGCAACAACAAATGAAAATCTTATTGCTGAAAGCTAAAAATAAATTAATACAGCAAGCAACATTGAATCAAATGAAATAATAGAAACTGAAGAATAACAAAAAAATTTTTTTTAAACAGTCATAAAATGGATGTTTTTTCTACTTTAAAATTTGACAAAAAGAGAAAAACACCTTAACTTATATTAAATAAAATAAAAATATGTCAAACAAACTACAAGAAGCTCAAGCTAGAGCGCAACAAGCAGCAAAACAAGCTGAATCATTAAGAAAACAACTAGAAGAAGCGCAACAAGCCGCAGAACAAGCACAGAAGGAATTCGAAGAAGCACAACAAGCAGCACAAGTAAGAGAAAATGAAATAAGAGATGAAATTAATACTGCAACGGAAGAAGTTTCTTATAAATTCGATTATTTTAAAGAAATTTTAAGATCAATCCCACCTAAATTAATACTCAACTTTATTGCAAATCTACAAGATTTCACTGCACAAGATGTAAATATATTATTAAACACAAGTAAAGAAGGTGAACTAAACTTAGAAGCAAGCAATTTTACCGATCAAATTGTAGATCAATTAAATGAAAAATTAGCTGACTTTAATTTTGTATACTCTAAAAATGAAAATGGAGTTTTTATTTTAACAAAAAAAGACTCAGCATCAAGACAAGAAACAAATGAAAACCCAGAATCCGAAGTGGTAGGTAATATAGAAACGACAGATGACGCAAAAACACCAGAAACTGACTCAAATATTGAAGCCCAAACAATAGATTTCAATAATAAAGAAACTTATATAGATATTGAAGTAAAACCAGAAAACCTTCCTAAAGCATACACTGTTGTAACAAGAAATGTTAACGGTAAAACTCTTTACACAATAGTAGGTGAAAAATTAGATTTAAAAGGAGCGAATTTATCTGATGCTGATTTACAATTTGCTGATTTAACTGATGCTAATTTACAAGAAGCTAATTTACAAGGAGCTAATTTACAATATGCTGATTTAGAAGGAGCTAATTTACAAGGAGCTAATTTACAATATGCTGATTTAGAAGGAGCTGATTCAAGGGGAGCTAATTTACAAGGAGCTAATTTACAAGAAGCTAATTTACAAGGAGCTAATTTACAATATGCTGATTTAGAAGGAGCTAATTTACAAGGAGCTAATTTACAATATGCTGATTTAGAAGGAGCTAATTTACAAGGTGCTAATTTACAAAGAGCTGATTTACACGAAGTTAATTTACAAGGAGCTAAATTACATAGTGCTAAATTACAAGGAGCTAAAGTATATAGTGCTAACTTAACTGATGCCGTTTTACAAGGAGCTGATTTACAAAGAGCTTGGTTACATAGAGCAAATTTTAAAAATGCAATTTTAACTAGAGCTGATTTACAATTTGCTGATTTAACTGAAGCTAATTTAGATGGAGCGAACTTATCAAACGCAAACTTAAAAAATGCTAAACTTATAAAGTTAACAGGAGTTCCTAAGGAAGAAAATCTTCCAGATGGTTATGTGATTCAATCTAATGAAAATGGAACCTTTAATATTCAATTAATTCCAGTCGAACCGGAGGTTGAACCGATTGATTTAGAAGAAATTAAGTTAGAATATACAATTGATGGAATAGATCACAGCCAATTAATAGATATTAAGAAATTAACTAAACTTTTATTTGATAGAAGTTTTTCAGGCACAGGTGAAAAAATAATGAGAGCTTTATTGCATAGCATAAATAATCCTTTAACCGCAGCTGAACTTGCAAAACTAGCTGGATTAGATGAAGAAAAAAAGGGATATCCAAACAGATACATCAATAAGATTTTTAGTGAATTCTTGAAAGAAAGTTATGGAGAATTTATATTTATACCAAGAGCAACCGGATCTTTTAAAAAAATGTTCTTAACACTAAAGGAGGAATTTTATAGAAAATTAATAGCAGATTTAGAAACATCAACAAATGAAATTCCTGGTATTGAAACTGTGGAAAAATCAAATTCAAACGAGAATATTAATACTGAAAATATTCAAAACTCCCTTTCCAACGAAAAAACACAAGAGATAACAATAGAAGATGTATGTGAAGAAGTAATAGCAAAAACTCAAGCAGAAGTAAACGTACAAACGGAAGTAATAGATCAAGCAGAAGTAAACGTAACAGAAAATCCTAATAAAATAGTAGATGCGGCAAAACAAAAATTCGCAGATAGCTTACTTAGCTATCTAGCTAAAAAATAGGAAAAGTTAAAAGCCTTCAAGTGAAGGCTTTTTTTAATCTAAAATATATTCATTCAAATCTAAAATCAGTTCATCTATATCAATATTATGCAACTTAGCACCCTCCTCTAAAGTTTCAATATAAGCATTCACACAACCAACACAGCTTATACCATAATCAAAGAAAACTTCCATTGTTTCTGGGTAGCTTTCTATAACATCTTTGATTATCATGTCTTTGGTAATCATAATTTTTTTTTCAAAAATAACACAAAATTACACTTCAATCAATCACCTATCACAATGAATTTTTACGAATTAGTTATCCTTCACTACAACAAACCATTAAATGCAACCTTCACCTATAGCATTAATCAAAAAATTCAAGCTGGAGACCTTTTAAAAGTAACAGTAAAGAACAAAGATTATTTTGCAATTTGTTTTAAAGAGGTCGAAAAACCGGATTTTGAATGTAAAGAAGCCGAATTAATTTGTAAAAAAGCATTAAGCGACAACCAAATTCAAATAGCAAACTTTATACATAGTTACTATTGCTGCACAATTTCAAAAGCATATTCACTGTTTTTTTCAAAAAAATTACTAAAAGTTAGAAGTTTAAAAAAAATTTCAGACTTCAAAGAAGAAGAAAGTATTCAAATACAGATCGAACAAGATCTATATGAATTAAATAAAAACCAAGAAGAGATTTATAAAAACATAAAAGAATCTAAAAATTTATATCACTTGATTCATGGAATTACAGGCTCTGGTAAAACTGAAATATACATGCATTTAATAAAGGATGCATTACATAAAAATCAAGATGTTTTATTTTTAGTTCCTCAACTTAGTTTGCTTCCACAAATGAAAAAAAGACTAGAAAAAGCATTCCCTAATACAAATATTCTTGAGCACTCCCATAAAGTTTCATCAAAAGAGTACTCTGAAAACTATATAAACTGCAAAGCTAAAACTTCAAGTATAACAATCTCATCAAGAAGTGGACTTTTTCTTCCATTTAACAACCTAGGCTTAATCATTATGGATGAAGAACACGATCAAAGTTACAAACAAGACCAAACACCAAAATATCACGCCAAAAGTATCGTTCAAAACCTAGCTAAACTAAGTAATTCAAAATTAATTTTAGGATCTGCAACCCCAAGTTTAGAAACATTTAAAGCTAGTCAAAACAAAGTGGTAGAAATTCATAAATTAAACAAAAAATTTAAAGACATAAATAAACCAGAAATAACTGTCGTTGATATTTCAAACCACCTTCTGAAAAATCCTAACCACTACTTATCCCCCAACCTTATATCTGCAATTTCAGATAGCATACATGAAAAAAAACAAGTTTTATTACTCTCAAATAGAAGAGGATACAGTAACTTTTTAATGTGCTTAGACTGTAAAGAAATAAATGAATGTGACAACTGCGCGACAAGTTTTACAGTCCATAAAAATAGTCAGTATCAATACTTAAAGTGTCATTACTGTAATAATAGCAAATCAATCCCAATCAAATGTAGCAAATGTGGAAGCACCAAACTACAAAACTTTGGGTCTGGAATCCAAAACCTAGATGAATTATTAAAAGAAGAATTTCCAAAAGCAAGAATTCTAAGAATGGACTCAGACTCAACATCAGCAAAAAATTCAATCAAAGAAATCCATGAAAAATTAGACTCCAACGATTTTGATATAATCCTGGGAACACAAATGGTAGCCCAAGGATTAGATCTGAAAAGACTAAATTTAGTTGGTGTTATATTTGCCGAAGAGAATTTAAATCTTCCAGATTTTAGAACCCATGAAAGATACATTCAACTTTTAAATCAGGTAGTTGGAAGAACCGGAAGGCATACCAAAAACTCTAAGGTAATAATCCAAACATTAAAACCCGAGAATAAACTTTTTCATCAATTCTTAGACGAAAACCTAAATTCATTCTTAGAAGAGGAACTAAATCGCAGGAAAAAATATCACTTTCCGCCTTTTAGTAAATTAACTAAAATTGAATTCAAAGAAAAAGATTTAAATAAACTAAAAACTAAAACCAAAAACTTAGAGCGAAAACTTAATCAAAACCGTGTGAAATTCCACTCAGTAACTCCGCTTATATACCGAAAAAACAATCTATTTATCCACCATATTTTTTTACAAAACACAAATCCTTTAAAATATATCCAAGAATTAATCCTAGATCCAAACTGTATTATTGATAGAGACCCTCAAAGTACTCTTTAATACAATCTAGTCCCATTAGGAATTTTTTTATCTGTCGTAGATAAAACAACTTCCCCATCTTCCAAAACAAATCCTGTTACTAAAAATTCAGACATAAAAGGTCCAACTTGTTTAGGTGGAAAGTTGGTAACTGCAATAATTTGTTTTCCAAGCAACTCTTCTTTAGAATAAAGTTTTGTAACTTGAGCACTAGACTTTCTTCTACCAATTTCTTCTCCAAAATCAACCCATATTTTATACGCAGGATTCCTTGCTTCTGGAAAATCTTGTACATCAACTATTGTTCCAGCTGTTAATTCAACCTTAGTAAAATCTTCCCAGTTAATTAAATTTTTATTCATCTTCATTTCTTAAAAAATTTATTATTTTTGAACTATCATAACTTCTATCAATTATAGATTCTCTTAATAAGCAGTCAAAGCTCTCTTTTTGAGAACTATCAAATTTATTAATTTTCAAATAATCATCTGCATAAAATCTCAATTGATTATCTGAAGTATCAAAAGATCTAGGAACTAAAGAATCAACTATTAATCTATTAAAATTATTTATTTCATTATAGATTTCTAATAATTTATTTCTTTTATTTTCAATTTTTAAAAATTCAGAATTTAAGAAAACTAAAGAATCAACCACTTCCTTCACAGAAGTGGATCCATAAATTTCTTTTAATATAAATTCAACCGAGAAAAAAGCTTTCAAAAAAAGCTCTAATTTTGAACGATCATCACAAAGCTTTGAATCTAAGATTAAATATTGATTTTGAGCAACAAATTGATCTAAATTTTCTGACTGTAAAGTTGACTGCTTGAAATCAAAAATCAGTTTAAAAATTTGATCTTTAAAAGTTGAATCATTAAACAAACCTAAAAAATATTCAATTGAATTAAAATAATCCTTTAAGAAATAAACAGTATCACCTTTATTTAAACAAGATAAAACATTTAATTCATCTGAAAATAATTCTTCTTCAATTTTTTCAACCTGATCAACTAATAATTGAAAATTAATCAATAATTCACTTTGATAATTATTTAAGCTTGAAAGGCCATAAACAATATAATCAACAAAACTTAATTTAATTCTCTTTTGTAATCTTTCCATAATTTTTTATTAAATTGATATATTTTTAAACTACTCAACTTAAAAAAACAAGGTGTTATAAAAAAAAACACATCTTCAAAACAATTAAGACATATAATAAAAAAACAAAAAGATAAAGAAATAAAATTTCCATAACAAACAATATTCATAGTTTTTATTATATATTTATCATCCAAATCTTAACAACTTAAAAATTTGCAAAAAATTAAAATAAATTTTAAACTTAAAAAAAGTAATTTTAATTATGCAATCACTAATAACTGGAATTAAACCAACCGGAAAAATTCATCTAGGAAATTACTTTGGAGCTTTTAAACCGGCCTTTGAATTTCAAAAAGATTATCAAAGCTACATTTTTTTAGCTAATCTACACGCATTGAATCAGATTCAAGACGGGAAAGAATTAAAAGAAACCAGTTTTGATTTATGTGCGAACCTAATATCTCTTGGTTTAGACACAGAAAATTCCAACTTTTTCTTACAAAGTGATGTTCCAGAACACGCAGAATTATGCTGGATTCTTTCTACAATCTGTTCATTTGGAGTGCTAGAAAGAGCTCATGCATGGAAAGACTTTAAAAACAAAGGATTAAAAGATCCAAAACTCGGACTTTTTTCATACCCAGTCTTAATGGCTGCTGACATCCTTTTATATAACGTAGACATTGTCCCAGTCGGAAAAGATCAAAAACAACATGTAGAAATAGCAAGAGACTTAGCTCACAAATTTAATGGAATTTATGGTGATACTTTTATTTTACCTACACCAGTAATTCAAAAAGAGGTTGAAACAATAACTGGTATCGATGGTCAAAAAATGAGTAAATCATACGACAATATTATTGCAATTTTTGAAGACGAAAATCTTGTCAAAAAATCAATTATGAAAATCCAAACCGATAGCTTACCTGTGGACGCAGTTAAAGATCCAAACACATGCAATATTTTTCAAATTTATAAACATATGGCTAACACGCAAGAATTAGCAAACTTTAAAGATAAATATTTAGCTGGAGGGCTTTCATACGGTGAAGCTAAAAATACACTTTTTGATAAATTTATGGTTTATTTCAAAGAAGCTCGCGCAAAGAAAGTAAAGCTTCTGGAAAAACCAGATCAAATACATCAAATTTTAGAAAAAGGTAAACTACAAGCTAAAAAAAGAGCTCAAACAACCTTAAACCTAGTAAAAGAAAAAACCGGACTAACCCTGTAAGAAATGAACACGAAATATATATTTATAACTGGAGGAGTTTGCTCATCACTAGGCAAAGGTATATCCACCTCCAGTATTGGAGCTATTTTAAAAAGCGCCGGATTAAAAGTATTCGTAATGAAACTTGATCCATACCTAAACGTAGACCCTGGCACAATGAGCCCGTATCAGCACGGAGAAGTCTTTGTAACAGACGATGGAGCAGAAACCGACTTAGACCTTGGCCACTACGAAAGATTCATAGACGAGCCACTTTCTAAAGAATCATCAATTACCTCAGGTAAACTTTACTCCGAAGTAATTGAAAACGAACGTCAAGGAGTCTATTTAGGTGGAACCATACAAATTATTCCTCATGTTACAGATTTAATTAAAGAAAAAATAATCTTTGCAGGTAAAAAACATAATGCAGAAGTAGTTTTAGTTGAATTAGGGGGAACAGTTGGAGACATAGAAGGTCCACACTATTTAGAAGCAATCCGACAAATGAGAAACCAACTTGGAATCCAAAACACTCTTTTTATTCACGTTACTTTACTACCTTTCTTACAAGCCTCTAAAGAACTAAAAACTAAACCCACTCAAGCTTCAATTCGTGAACTAAGAAGTATTGGAATCCAACCAGATTTTATTTTCTGTAGAGCTGATATGGATATTGAACAATCTTTACTGAGAAAAATCTCAATGTTTTGTGATGTAAAAGAAGAAAATGTAATCCCCCTTCCAACTCTAAATTCAATCTACGAAGTACCAAGACATCTAGAAAACTTCGAATTAGCAGAAAAAATCGCAATACAATTCAAACTGCCAAACTTACAAACTAAACTTTTAGACTGGGATCAATTTACAAAGAAAGTAAAAAATCTTAAGAAAGAAATCAAGGTTGGAATAGTTGGTAAATATATAGAACTCGAAGATGCATATTTAAGCCTAAGTGAATCAATAAAAATTGCTGGAATCCATCAAGATACTAAGACCAACATTCAATGGATCGACGCTGAGTTAATCGAAAAAAACGATAAAAAAGAACAAGAAAAACTTAGCAGTTGCCAAGCTGTAGTTGTTGCAGGAGGATTTGGAGAACGCGGAACCGAAGGAAAAATCAAAGCTCTAAACTACTGCAGGAAAAACAAAATTCCTCTGCTTGGAATTTGTCTTGGAATGCAATTAATGGCAATTGAATACTTAAGAGAATTAACCAAAAATCCAAATTTAACATCTGAAGAATTCGACGAAAGTCGCAATCAAAACAAACAGAACTACGTAGTCCACTTCTTACCCGGACAAAACATAAACAGAAAAAAAGGTGGAACCCTAAGACTCGGTTCCTATGAATGCAAGCTTAAAAATGATTCAATTGTACACAAAGCTTATCAAAAAAACCTTATCAACGAACGCCATAGACACAGATACGAATTTAATTCAGATTTTAAAAAACACTTTGAAAATTCAGAAATGATAATCTCAGGAATTAACCCTGAAAGTCAATTAGTTGAAATAATAGAAGCAAAAGATCATCCTTTTTACGTTGGTTGTCAATACCATCCAGAATTTTTATCTAGACCTCTTAAACCTCATCCGTTATTTGAAGCCTTAATTAAAAACTCTAAGTAAAAATATCTTACAAAATAGCAAAAGCTCTAATTGGGGATCCGTCCCCTTTTTTTATTTTCAATGGAACACCAAAAAAAGTAAAAACTTGACCTTTTGGTATCGCTTCAACATTTATTAAATCAGTAAAAGTTATCACACCAGACCCTAAAAGTTTTCTTTCAACCTCAACAGGAAAATCAACTTTAGAAGAAACTGCAACGAACTTAGAATTTAAATTTAAAATCTTATCAACTAAGTCTAAATCAAAAACCCCAGAGTCAAAAAGCAAACCAAGACCTTCAGGAATTTTATCACCAACCGACAATCTAACTGCATCACCAATAAACCTATCTAATTTTAAATCAGATAACGTTTCTGCATCAGAATGCATATGAATAGGAGCATCAACATGTGTTCCAGTATGAGATCCAAAAGACAACGACTTTAAATTCCAACCATCTTGATCAATAAAATGAAGATCCTCTATCTTAACCTTAGGATCACCATCATACACAGGCATTGAATCATAAATCTCCTGAGATAAATCTATTATTTTCATTAATACTTAGTTAACAAAAAAAGAATAACACAAGTTAGATATTTTTGACAAAAACAACAAATAACGATAGGATATTTTCAAATTAATCAAAACGATGTTTAGTTCTACATTTCTAAAAGATCGAAAAACAGAAACAATGCTAAAATACATTGGTAGAACTTTGAGTCTTGCGTTTACTGATTGCTAAGTTATAGGGATTTAGCATTAGACATATCGCTATCAAACCTAAATAAAAAATAATTATTTAACTTTTTAGCTATGTTAACAGTAAAAAACTTAACAATTCATATAAACGAGCAAACTCTTTTTAAAGATTTTAATTTATCCTTAGATTCCAAATCCAAAAAAAAGATAGCTCTACTTGGAAAAAACGGGTCTGGTAAATCATGCCTAGTAAAATCTATTACTGGAGAATTTGAAAATTTCAGAGGACAAATCAATATTCAAAATGAAAACATTAGTTATTTCAAACAAGAATATAATTTCAACAACCATCAATTAGTAGGAGAATATTTGGAGGGTTTACTTGAATACGATTACGAATACTACAAAATAGAACAAATTTTAGAGACCTTAAAATTAAATGAAGAGATTACTTTAAAAACATTCTCAGAACTTTCCGAGGGGCAAAAAATCAAAATCAGACTCGGCGAAATTCTCCTCCAAGAACCAAGCATTCTAATTCTAGATGAACCAACCAATCATTTAGACCAAAAATCAATCGATTTCTTTGAAACTTTCATTCAAGAATTTCAAGGTTCAATTTTATTGATTACACACAACACTCAATTATTAAGAAATTGTATCAATAAAATTTATGAGATCAATAATCAAACTAAAAGCATAGATTTCTACGATGGTAATTTTGACCATTGGTGGACTCAAAGAACCCATAGAATTCAAAGTCAAAAAAAAGATTTAAAACAACTTCAAAAACAAAAGAAGGAAATACAAAACTGGCTAAAAGCTAATGAGCTCATCCCTAAATATAGATTTTCAAGTTATGTTGGAGCACAAAAAAAACAATTAGAAAAACTAAATATAGAAATTTCAAATATTCAAATCATCAAAGACACAGATCTTAAAATATCTAGCAGGGATAACTCAAAAGAAAAATCTAAACTTCTCTACCAAGAAATTTTCAAAGAGCAAAAAATTCAAATTCGTAAAAATCAAACCACTCAGATCAAAGGTCCAAACGGAATAGGAAAAACATATTTATTAAATCAAATATTTAAAGAATTTACTTCCAACAAAGATCTACTAAAAGAAGGCTACAAAATCGAAATCTTAGAGCAAATTTCAAGCTTTAAAAAAGATTGCAAGTTAGATAAATATTTAGAATCAAATCACTTACTTGAAAAACAAAAAACTTATCAATTAATAGATCAATTAGATTTAAAAAGATTATTAAAAAATAAACTAAGTGAATTAAGCGGAGGAGAAAAAAAGAGAATTAAACTCCTTGAATTAATTGCTTCCAATCCAAATATTATATTATTAGACGAACCCACAAACCATTTAGATATTTACAGCCAAATATCCTTAATAGAATGGATCAACAATAACAACAAAACAGTAATCTATGTAAGCCACGACAAAAACTTCTACAAATACATCCAAAACGACCATGAAATCGACTTATAAAAAAGGGAGCAATTAAGCTCCTTTTCTATAATTAAAATCTACTTCCATATAAAGTCCCAGTCGGGCAAAAATTTCCAAGCCCAACTCAAAATAGTGTATCTTAATTCCGCTCCTCTAAAATTAGCTCCTCTTAAAACGGCCCCTTCTAAATTAGCGCCTTCTAAATTTACTCCAGTCAAATCAGCTCCTCTTAAAACGACGTCTTCTAAATTAGCGCCTTCTAAATTTGCTCCAGTCAAATCAGCATAACTTAAATCAGAATAACTTAAATCTGCAAAACTTAGATCTAATCCACTTAAATCTGCTCTTTTTAAATATAGACCTTTTAAATCAGCTTTTATTAAATTTAGCATACTAAAGCTTGCATCGTATTTATCATTAATGTTTTTCACAAAAGAAACATTCATCCTCAGAAATGGATTTATTTGTATTTCAGAATCAGAAAAATAAGGAGTAATATTTTCAAATCTCACATCCAAAATACAAAATTCAACATCACTCGTACACAATCCTAAAGTGGAATCAGTAAAATCACACTTTATTAAGACAGTTGATTCGGTTAAAAAAAACTGATAGGCTGAAATACCTCTTAAATCACAAGATATAAATTTACCAAAAATTACATCATCGAAACACGCAAGTTCAAATTTGCAATTCTTGAAAGTAACATTAGATAAATCAAGTCCAGCTAAATTACATTTAGAAAAATTACAATTAACCAAAGATGTTTTTTCTTTAAAATTTAAATTACGTAAATCTACTCCTTCTAAATTAGCCTCATTTAAACAAATTCCTTCTAAATCAGCTCCTTCTAAATTTGCTCCACTTAAATCAGTCCCATGTAAATTAGCTTCATTTAAATTAGCTCCTTCTAAATTTGCTCCTCTTAAATCTATTCCACAGATGTCTCCTTCGCAATTATACCAACATAAATCAGCCCCTTCTAAATTTGCTCCTTTTAAATTTGCTGTTTTTAAATTAATTCTTTCTAAACTTGCTCCCCTTAAATCAGCTCCTTCTAAATTTGCTCCTCTTAAATTTGCTGTTTTTAAATTAATTCTTTCTAAACTTGCTCCCCTTAAATCAGCTCCTTCTAAATTGGCATTAATTAAATTAGCACCACTTAAATTTGCTCCCATTAAATTAACACCTTCTAAATTTGCTCCCATTAAATTAACACCTTCTAAATTAGCTCCTTGTAAATTAGCTCGCATTAAACTAGAATTACTAAAATCTGCATCAAATTTATCATTAACGTTTTTCACAAAAGAAACATTCATCCTCAGAAATGGAATTATTTGTATTTCAGAATCAGAAAAATAAGGAGTAATATTTTCAAATTTAACATCCAAGATACAAAATTCATAATCACTCGTACACAATCCTAAAGTAGAATCAGTGAAATCACACTTTATTAATACAGTTGATTCAGTAACGAAAAATTGATAAGCAGAAATACCTCTTAAATCACAAGAAATAAATTTACCAAAAGTTACATCATTGAAACATGCAAATTCAAAATTACAATTCTTAAAAGTAACAGAAGAAAAATCAAGTTCAGCTAAATTACAATTCGAAAAATTACAATTAATGAAAGTTATTTCTTGTGCAAAATTTAAATGACTTAAATTTTTACCCGAAAAATCTCTATCAGCTATTTCACCACATTGATTCAATAACAATTCAGTTTCAACCGAAATGTCACATTGAATTTCATCTTGGATTTCACTTTGATTAAAATCTAAATTAGATCCAATTAATTTTTCTTTTCCATCATCTATTTCTGGAGTCTTATATTTATTATCCATTTTTTATAATTAAGTTTTTCCATATTTTACCACTTGATAGTAAAATGTCAACCTGATTACAAAATTAAAAAATATAAAACTAGATTTTTAAATATAATTGACCATCATCAGCGTCAATCATACACCTCCCCCCAATTGGAAAAGTAAACATAGGATTTGTGTGACCAAAATCAAGATTATAAATAATTGGAATATTAAAATCCTTAAATTTTTTAGCAAAAATATATTCAAGCTCTTCAAAAGTAGTTTTAGATTGAGTTCGCATTCTACCAAAAACAATAGCTTTAATAGACTTAGCATTAGGCTGCTGCAACAAAGAGGTGAAATTTCTATCTAAAACCCACTTAAAAACATCTTCAAAGCATCCATCCTCCTCTAAAAACAAAATCTTATCCTTTAAATCCGGATAATACTTAGTCCCCTGCAATAATTGTAAAGTACACATATTACCTCCAACAATTTTGCCCTCAGCCTTCCCCTCTCTAAAAATCTTAGGACCACTATTTTTTATAAAATTACGATTGGCTTGATCTTTCTTCCATCTATCCTCCGACCAAAATTCTGAAGGTAAAACATCAAAACTTCCATCATCAATAAGCATCTTTATAAAATAATCCAATGTATATTCAAATCCATACTTCATAGCAAAAGAACCAAAATTTGGTCCAGAATAAGTAACAAGACCAGTTTTAGCATAAATTGCATTACTTAATGCAGTTATATCAGAGTAACCACAAAATATCTTTGGATTCTTTTTAATTAAATCGTAATTCAAAATTTCAAGTAACTCATTAGCAGGAAATCCACCTCTAACGGCAATTATAGCCTTTACATTCTCATCAGCAAAAGCTTCATTCAAATCCTCTGCTCTTTTAATTGGATCAGAAGTATTTAATAGATCATGTTCATAGAAATTTTTAGAAAAAGAAATCTTAAAACCCAAACTTTCCAATTTTTCTTTAGCCAATGTTATAATTTTTTGATCAACAGTTTTTGCACTACAACTAGGAGCAATAATTCTTATCTCATCTCCTTTTTTTAATTTTTCAGGAATCATAATTAAGACAAATTAATAACATTTACAAGTATAATAAAAGAATTAAAAAATAAAAACATCTTTAAAAGATTCCAGCAATGAAAAAACAATCCTAAAACACAAATAAAAATGTTAATATATTAAAAAATGCAAAATTTTGATTACAAAATCCTCAATAGCAAAAAAATAGAATTACACGGAAGCATTCAAGCAAAAAACGAGCAAGAAGCTAAAGATAAACTATTGAATTTAGGTTATGAGATTTTAGAATTAAGAGCAAAAGATCAAAAAAAGCATAAAGAAAATAAAAATTTAGTAAATTATAAATTTGAAGGTTATCAAAACTCTAAATTTATAGACGGAAATATACAGGCTAAGAGTTTTAATCAAGCACTTACAGAATTAACACAACAGTATCAAATCCAAGTCGAAAAGTTAGCACAAACAAATGCAAGCCAAAACGATTTTAATGAAAGTAAACTTAAAATTAATAACTTTTTAAAAAGAGTAGATTTTTATTCAAAAAAAGATAATAGCGAAAAAAATAATAATCTTGAAGAAATATATATATTTATAGAATCATTAAGTGAAGACTTTAATCATTACTTTAAAGAATCTGGAATTCAGGATATTAAAAATTTACAAAAACAATACACACAAATAAAAAACTCAAATAACAAAGCTCAAAAAGTAAGAATCCTAAAATCAATTTTCAAGTGTTTATTAAATGATAAAATATATAAAAAATCAGCATCAATATCAGGATTAAAATATATATTTAAAGAGACAATTAATATTTTTCATAAAATTAGCCATAAAAACTCAATAAATTTAAATATTGATAAACTACAAATTTTGTTAACAACAGGATCAAAAACAGTTAGAGAAACTATTTTCAACGAATTTGTAAACTTAGATAACCGTTTTATTCAAAAAATAAATTTGAATGAAATTATACAAGATATTAAAAGCATAGGATTGATTGGAACGTTAATTTTCTTCTCAGCTATATTTTTAGTAAATCTGAAAATTATAAAAATTGAGATTCCAACAGCTTGGTATAAAGTTGGAATTTTATTCTTTTCAGTGTATTCTAGCTATAACTTAAATAATCTATTATCCAAATTCAATAATAAAATTTATCTTATAATGAGTTTGAATATCATTAATCTATTTCTACTAATAAAAATTTAAATGTTTCCAACCATATTCCATATTGGATTTCTAAAAATTAGTACACTATCAGTCTTTTCACTAGGAGCTTTAATAACTTTTTTTGTCTCATTAATCTACTTAACTAAAAAAAGTCGATTAAGAATACAATTTCTTGCAAGCTCTTACAAAGGTATGATTCTTTCGGGTATAATCATAGGAAGATTATTTGAAGTAATAGCAAATCTAAACTTTTACTGGTATGAAATATCTCTATCATCACTTTATAAAAGTATAGCAATTTGGCAAAATGCAGAAATATCACTTTTCGGATTTTGTATTGGATTTACACTGTATTTTTTAAGGCAAATATACTATAAACAAGAGAACCTCAGGAAATGGGCAGATATTTTTATAATATCAACCTTTATAAGTTTAAGTATTTACTGCATTGGTACTCTATTTGCAGGACTTAACTACGGAAGAGTAACAGAATCATTCATTGGAATAACATTCAACAATCCTTTAGTAAAATACACACTTCCAATTTACCCTACACAAATATTCGCAAGCCTTTATAACATTTTTTTAGCTGGATATTGCTACAATCAGTACACTAAAACAAAACATAAACTAGATGGATATTTATTTCTTCAAGGGGTATTTCTATTCTCAATATTTAGATTTACAGAAAGCTTATTCAGAGGGGATGATACTTTTACAATCTGGATTCTAAGATACCCAACAATTCTAAGTTTCATAGGCCTTTACTTAGGATTTAAGGCTTTAACAAGATATGAGAAAAAATTCATAAAATAAAAAAAGAGCATTAATTGCTCTTTTAAAATTAATTTAAGATACTTTCAATATCTTATAAGACATTTCACCACCAGGAGCTTTAAATCCAACAGTATCACCTTTTGTCTTACCTATCATTGAAGCTCCTAAAGGAGATTCATTAGAAATCTTACTTTCGAAAACATTAGCTTCCATAGAACCTACTATTTCATACTCAACTTTAACTTTTTCAGTTAAGTCCTCAAGAGAAACTTTACATCCAACTTGTACAGTATTATCTCCAGCTACTTTTTCTACAACTTGAGCATTTTTAACTTGTGATTCTAGTTGTAATATTTTACCTTCCAGCGCGGCTTGCTCATCTTTAGCATCATGATATTCAGCATTCTCACTTAAATCACCAAATTTTAAAGCCTCTGCGATTTTATCTGCAACTTCTCTTCTTCGAGTAGTTTTTAAAACTTCTAAATCTTGTTTTAATTTTTCTAACCCTTCAAGAGTTACAACGAATTTTTTTGACATTTATAAAAATTAAATATTACGTATTTTTGAGCTTTTTGGGTGCTCTCTTAATTTTTGAAGAACTTTAGCTTCAATTTGACGAATTCTTTCTCGAGTTACATTAAACTTTTTACCAACTTCTTCAAGGGTTAAAGCTATTCCATCTTTAAGACCAAATCTTAATTCAATAATCATTCTTTCCCTATCAGTAAGATACTGTAAAATCTCATGAATCTTTTCTTTTATTAAATTTCTGTTAGTTACCTCTGAAGGAGATAAACTTTCATCATCTGGTATAAAATCAGCAAGCTTTGAATCCTCTTCAGAACCAACCGGTGACTCTAGAGATACAATTTCTTGTGAAATTTTCATTATATGCCGTACTTTCTTAACTTCCAAATCCATTTCAGCAGCTAATTCCTCTACAAGTGGTTCACGACCTAACTCCTGAACTAATCTTCTTTGAGTATGAGTTAACTTATTAATAGTTTCAACCATATGAACTGGTATTCTAATAGTTCTAGCCTGATCAGCAATAGCTCTAGTTATAGCTTGTCTAATCCACCATGTAGCATACGTCGAAAACTTAAATCCTCTGTCAGGATCAAACTTTTCAACAGCACGAAACAGACCTAAATTTCCCTCTTGAATTAAATCTGAAAAACTTAATCCTCTACCAATATATTTTTTTGCAATAGAAACAACTAAACGCAAGTTTGCAGTTGCAAGCTTACCTTTAGCCTCTTGATCTCCTTGTCGTATTTTTTGAGCAAGATCAATTTCATCCTTACCTGAAAGTAAATCAACTTGTCCAATCTCACATAAATACATTCTAATTGAATCGTTAGAAATATCAGAAAGATTAACTTTCATAACTTCCTTTTCTTTAGTTTCAGTTTCTTTCAGGTCATCATCTGATGGTTCAGAAGGCGTACCTAATTTAGCTTCAACTGACTTAATTAAAGCTTCATCTTTTTTTGCAGTTTTAGCTTTCTTCTTATCTGTATCCTGTGTATCACAAGAAAGATTTTTCAATTGCATTTTTTGAAGTTTTTTTCTAGAAACTACATCTACACCTAAATCAAAAAACATCTCATAAACTTGATCCATAAGTTCCAAATTATCGAGATTATCCACAAAAGCAAATTGTACTTCTTGCTCTGTAACAAAGTTTTGTTGTTTACCTTTTTTAATCAATGCTTGTATTTCTTTTGGCAAATCTTTTATTTTCCCATCTAAATCATGAGTTATAAATTTGCGTAATTTAGCCATCTTTAAATTGTTTTAAAACATGCCTATTATATGCAAAATTATATCAATTTGGCAACTAAAAAATTTATTTTTTCATTAAACTTTGTAATTCTTTCAATAATTCAATGTTATTTCTATTATCAACACTAGAAAGCTGTCTTTGTATTTCGGCAATTCTTTGCTTTTTATACTGATTAGATATTCTATTAAAACATTTTTCTATTTCGATTTTTAAATTTAATTTATCAAACTTTAATCCCTTAAGCTCTAGTTCCATGAGTCTTACCTTTAAAAAGTTAAAATCAATATTATCAAAATTAAAATCATTAGTTTTAATTACATTGAAAAATTTTACATCTTTTAAATAATGAAAATTATCAATAATTAATTTTTTGTACTCAGAAATATTTTCCAAATCAGAATAAAGTAACAAAGCCAAATAATCCGCAAGTTTTAAATCAAATTTAGTAGATTTAACAATGTCAACTTCAACTTTTTGGTTTTTCTGAAAAGACTTAAATTTCGAAAGTAATTTTTCCTTAGGAAGATCTAACAAATCAGATATTTCTCTAATCCAAATTTCAGTGATAATTTCATCAGACAAAACAAATAATATCTTAAAAACAGATTCAAGAAAATTTTGTAGGGACTTAGTATTATTTTGAGTTATTTTTTTTTCAGGTAAATACAAATTTTGATAAAAAGAAATTAAATTTAGTGGCCTTTTTATAGCTTCAGTAAAAACACTAGGATTTTCATTAAAACAATCTGCAGGATCCTTGAATTCACCAAGATCCATAATATAAATTTGATCAGTAAACCTAGCTATAATCTCTGAAGTACTTGCAACCGCTCTTTTACCAGCTTTATCATTGTCTAAACAAAAAATAAATCTTTCAGCAAATCTAGATAACAACTTAACTTGCCCCTCTGTTAAAGCAGTGCCACATACAGCTACTGTATTTTTAAATCCATTTTGATAACATGCAATTTGATCAAAATAACCTTCAACTAGAATAACTGTCTTAGTTTCTCTTACACGATCTTTAGCTTTATCAAAACCATATAAAGTTTGATTTTTCTTGTAAATAAATGTCTCTGGTGAGTTTAAATACTTTGCTTTTTGATTTTCCAATAATTTACGGCCACCAAAAGCAATCACATTTCCTCTTGAATCACTTATAGGAATCATTAAACGATCCTTGAATTTGCACTCCAGATAACCAGCTTTATGAGTAAAAGAGCCACTGTCAATCATATTTTGCTTTGTGAATCCTTTTTTAGTAAGTAAATCAACATAAACTTTCGAATCCATATTGCAAAGGCCTAAATCAAATTCTTTAATTACAGAGTCTTTAATCCCCCTCTGTCTTAAGTAATTTAAATTTTCTGGAGACTTTGATAATTCTTTTTGAAAAATTTTAGATAAGAATTCTTGAAGTTCAAAAACACGATTTTTTTTCTCAATATCTTTTGAAGTTGGCATCTTCATGGTTTCAATATTCACACCAGTTTTCAATGCTAAATCTTTAAGAGCCTCTTGAAAATTACAATTCTCTACCAACTGATAGAAAGTAAAAATATCACCTCCTTGATTGGTTGAAAAACAAAAAGCTATATCTTTTTGAGGCGAAACATAAAAGCTAGGGGTTTTTTCACTTGTAAAAGGACTTAAACCTTTAAAGTAAGCACCCGCTTTTTTTAACTGAACATAATCTGAAACTAACTCTACAATTCCAAGCTTAGATTTAATTTCTTGAACTGGATCTACCATATAATAATTATTATTAACTTAAGACTAACAAATATAGATTAATAAAAAAAGTTAAATAAAAATTAAAAACTTTTTAAACCTTTGATCTTCTCCAAACAAAATATATTAAATAAGTAAAAGAGACAAAAATCACAATCAAACTAATCATTTTCAAATAAGTATTCCAAGCAAATATAGAAATCAATCCTAAAATAATTGAAACTAAAAAATAAATTAATGTAATGGTAGCTCTAGAAAAGTTAAGTTCTAAAAGCTTATGATGAAAATGATTCCTGTCACCAATAAAGGGTAATTTTTTATTGGAAAGCCTATAAAAAATAACAAACAAAGCATCAAGAATCGGAATCAAAAGGACAATTAACAAAGTAAACAACTTCCCACCAGCTACCATTGAAAAACATGCCAACAAGAATCCATAAAACATAGTACCTGAGTCTCCAACTAGAAATTTTGGGTTAGGACTAGGAAATTCAAACAAGAAGGCTAGGAAGCAAATTGCAGACATTAAAAAAGTCAAAACAATTAAATTAGATTGATCTATTAAATGTAATTTAGGAACCAAAGATAAAATTCCTATCGTAAAAAAGGCAACACTTGAAACACCAGATGACAAACCTTCTACTCCATCTAAAAAATTCATTACATTTGTAAGAAAAACAATCCAAAGAACCGAAACTAAAAAACCAAAACCACCAATAGATACTATTTCAAAATTAAGAGGATTTGTAACTTCAGTCAACTGAACTCCATTATAAACCACAAAACTAGCTAATAACAACTGAGATATCAATCTAATCAATGGATGTAAATTTAAAAAATCATCCACAAAAGCAATTACAACAATTAAAAAAGATGCAATATAAATATAATAAAGACCAAGTATATCTACACCATAAAAATAACTAGCTATTAAAAAAATAAAGTATAATACTAAACCAAAAGAATAAGGTACCGGTTTTCTTTTAAATCCATATTCCTTAGGCTTATCCAATAAATTAAATTTATTATAAATTATAAATCCAATATATAAAAAAAGACAACTTATCAATAAAAAATACATACTAATTAATTAAAAATTTTTGTTTTTTAAAATCAAGCAAATTAACACTATAGTAAACTAAATTATCATCAAAGTAAGCAAAAATAAATTCATTATCACTATCCAACTTAGGAGCAATTCCATATTGCAACCTTTCAAATTCATCTAAAGAAATATCTACAAAATCAGCATCTGGAAAAACTTTTTTTAAATCATAATAAAGAATTTCTCCTCGATTAGAATCAAATATATTAAAAGGGCCAACAGAAATTCTATCCAAGGAATACATAAAAGCTTGCATATCTAAAAGTTTAGATATATCCCTTACTAAAGACCTAACATAAAAGCCTTCTCCACAAGAAATCTGCAATTTAAGAACAGGATTTTCAAAAGAAAGTATTTTATATTCATAAAAATTTACTAATTTTGGTTTTAAGTTTGTTTCAATTCCCTTTCTAGCTAAATCATAAGCTCGCTGACCATTAATCTTCTTAGCAGAAAAATCAGGAGGCAGTTGTTTATAAGATGGCATAATAGAAACCAAGTAATTTTCAATCTTCTGAATATCAATATCTAACTTATTAAAACTTAAAGATTTCAAATCAACAAATTCAGCATCCAGAGAAGGACTAGATTCACCAAAGTAAATCTCCACTTCATAAATCTTTGGAAGCTTAGGAATAAATTCTATCAAAGGAGTTAATCCATTACTTGCAAAAGGTAAACAACCAGTAGCAAGAGGATCTAAAGTTCCCATATGACCAACTTTTTTTGTAGAAAGAGACTTCTTAACCTCAGATAAAGCTTTAAAAGAAGAAACTCCATAACCTTTATTTATCATCCCTAATTTGTGCTGCATATTATAAATTTAAAAATTCCTTAACAACATTCATATCGGAATACTTAATTAATTTACCATTTACAGCCATCACCTCTTCCCCTGCTTTACCTAAAATTAAAATTAATGAATTTGAATCAGAAATCTCAAAGGCTTTTAAAATAGCTTTTTTTCTATCAACCTCAATAAAGCATTTATCTTTATTAAAGACACCCTCTGCAATTTGATTTGCAATCTCTATAGGGTCATCATCGTAAGGGTCATCAGAAGTTAAAATAATTTTGTTTGCATACAAATCAGCCACTCTACCCATCTTAGGTCTTTTGTAAACATCTCTACCACCACCAGTAGCACCAAAAACAACAGTTATGTCTTTTTCAAGTTGTACATGAAAAAATTTTAAAATATTTTCCATAGAATCATCACTATGCGCATAATCTAAAACAATCTCAAAATCTTTAGAAGTTACATAATCAAATCTACCTTTAACTGGACTTAAACTTGATACAACAGATAAAACATTTTCTTTAGAAAAACCTAAGTCTAAAAGTTGATAATAAATTCCTAATAAATTATTTAAATTCAACTCAGATATAAGTTTAGATTTGATTTCTTCTCCAAATAATTCAAATTTAGTAAAACCAACTCCAAACTCAACATCTTTTAAATTACCAGCTTTCTCTAATGTATTTTTTCCATATACCAAAGCTTTCAAATCATCAGGTAATAAAGTATTACAATTTTCATTACAAAAGAATTTAGACTTAGAATTCTGAAGAATATTTCTTATGATATTAAATTTAACTTCCCAATATTTTATTTTCGAACCATGATACTCTACATGATCTGCCATCAAACTTGTTAAATTTATTTGTCTAAACTTAATACCTTTTAGCCTTTGCTGAACATAAGCATGAGATGAATACTCAAGTACAATGTATTTCACAGATGCTTTTTTACAATCTTTTAAAAACTTTAGGAATATATTTATATCAAGAGTAGTCATTTTAGATTTGTTCGGATAAAGATTGTTATTAATTGCCATATTAACTGTAGATACCAAAGCAACTTTTTCACCTAAACCCAACAAAGATTGATACATTAAATTAGCACAAGAAGACTTACCATTAGTACCCGTATAGCCTATAAAAACAAATTCTTCAGTCAAACCATGAAATCTTAATTTTGAAATTATGTACTTTAAGTAAAAATACAACTGAAACAAAATTGAATCATGGTTTAAAAATAATTTAATGAATTTTTTAATTTTACTCATACAAAGATCTTATTTGTAACAAATCTAGCTTAATTTGTTTTTGCAAATCTTTCAAGCTTGAAAACTTAAGCAATGATCTTATAAAATCTAAAACTTCAAAATCTAAAGAATCTAAACTCAAAGAGAAATCATCGAAATTTAAAATATGAAACTCTAAAGAAACAATATTATCAACAGACTTTTTAGGACCATAATGCATAGCTGCTAACATTTTTTTTGAACCAATAAAAACATAAGCAGCATATACACCATAACTAATATCCATGTTTAACTTATCTAAAGAAAGATTAATAGTTGGGAATCCAATCTCTCTACCAAGCTGATTACCTTTTATAACTTTTGCATTATGTATCACTAGAAAAAATCAGATAATTTATAGTTTAAAACACCAGATTTAGATTCTAACTCAACAAGTCCGTAACCTTTATTATTACGTCTTACATACATTAAATTATAACGATCTGTATCATTATTCACAAAAACAAAAAAAGTATGATCCAACTCAAGCATAGCCTTAAGAGCTTCTAACGCTGACATTGGTATTAAATCAGAAAAAACTTTTCTTTTAGTAATTTTTTTAAGCAAATCTTTATCTGATTTTTCTGGAACATCATAAATTTCTTGCAACATTGGTGCTTTAATCTCAGATTTTTTTAACTTAGCATCTATTAATATTCTTTTTCTACCAGCATGTTTAGTTTTATACTTAGAAATCTGTTTAGACAACTTAGAGGCTAACTTTTTAACCGCAACTTCTAATTTAGGATCAGTACTTTCGGCTCTCATATCCAAACCAGGGATAATTAAAAGAGCAGATAAAACAAATGTATGTTTTAAACTTCCACTTCTTACTGAAACTTTAACAGACACAGATTCATCTGTAAGTTTACTACATTGATTTTCCAATGAACTCATCTGCATTTCAATATAATCTCGATGATGATTTGATAAATCAACTTGATTTGCAACAATTTGTATTTTCATAAAATTTAGTTAAATCCACTTAATAATTCCTTAAACTTAGCAACCGGATCACTAGCTTTTGTTATTGCAGAAGCAACTAAAATACCATCAGCACCTAAACTTAAAGATTTTTTAACATCCAATGATGTTTTGATACCAGCTCCGACTAAAACAGGAATTTCCAAAAATTCAGCCATTTCTTTGATTTCATGTGGATTACTCGATGCAACTGAAATATTACCACCAATTAAATCCCTATCTTCAAAACAAATGAAAGTAGGTTCGTAAACGGTAAATTTTCTAGCCTCTTGTAGTGAATCAACACACAAAAAACTTTGAAGATAATTTCTTTTACATGCCTCAATAGATTTTACAATTTCTTCATCAGATAAAAGTTTTTCAGAATGGTGAATCAAGGAACCATCACAATCAGCAAGCATTAAACTTTCAGCAACAATCGAACCGGTAGATGGTCCAGGCATACCACCATCAACGTGTTGTGAGATCACAGCACAATCTAACTTTCTTGAATAAGAATCAATCACAACAGGATTTACAGCCAACACTAAGCTCACATGAGATTTCTTAGCAGCTTCATCTAATTTCAAAGCTAAGTCAAACCCAGCTTTACCCAAAGTAGATGAATAATTTTTAAAATTAATTAGGAAAATTGGAGTTTTTATCATATATTTTAGACTAGTAATATCATTATATCAGTAAATATTTTTTATGGAAATCATTCTAGTCCATGGAGACAATGAAAGCCAAATCAAGCAAGTTGTACTTCAATGGAAAGAGAACTTTAAAAAGAAATTTGAAAATTCTGAAATAGAAAGTCATGAAAATTTAAACTTTAAACAAATTTTAAATCTTGCTTTAAAAACAGATATGTTTGCAAGTAAAAAACTGATAATTATCAAAAACTCAATTTCAAACATAGCAAAAGAAAATTTCAATAAAATCTTTGAAATCGAAAGCCAAGATATTTTCTTGTTTGTAGAATATTCATCAGTAAGAAAAAATTTAAAAGTATTTAAAGAAATACAAAAAAATCATAAAACATACACTTACTTAATTAAAGATTTCGATTTAAAAAAACATATTCAACAAAAATTCAAAGAAAATAACAAAACAATCAACCCTCTAAACTTAAATCTATTAGCTAAAAAACTACAAAATCAAATTAACAACGCCAGCAATGAAATTCAAAAACTTTGCCTTTTAGATAGCCAAGAAGTTACCAAAAATGATATAGACCAGCATATAGTTGCAAACTTAGAAACTTCAATTTTCGAATTAACCAATAATCTATTCCAGAATAAAACAAATTACTTACAAACTCTTAACAATTTAAAAAAAGAAAACATAGAAGAGATTTACCTTATTAACATGCTAATCTGGCAACTAAAAACACTCAGCCAAATCAAACTTAATGATACCAAAAGTTTAAATCCTTTTGTTGTAAGAAATAACTCTCAAATTGCAAAGCAAATTACAACAAATGATTTACATGATACTTTGAAAAAATTAATTGAAATCGAATATAAAATTAAAACAGGTAAAATAAAAACTAGGCAAGAAAGCTACCAATACCTTCAATACCTAGTCTGAAATAAAAATATAAATTTATTTTCTTTGAGTTTTCACAACCCCTTTCTCAATTTGAGCATCAACTAATCTACCATCTAAGGTTAAATTTGGATAATCTCCAATGATTTTTGCAGGCTTAGTA
Source organism: bacterium (assembly GCA_018662325.1). Taxonomy (GTDB): domain Bacteria; phylum Patescibacteriota; class Gracilibacteria; order UBA1369. Next base: position 51,850 of record JABJGM010000014.1, read on the forward strand.
AAATCTCGTACAACAAATGAAGATCTATCAGAATCATCAGAAATATCAAAGCATTGATTTAAAAAATTATTTTGAGTATTTAAAGAATTTAACTCCGGATAAACATATATTCCATCTTCAAAAGTAACCATCATAAGTCCTGGAGTATATTTAACGCTAATTCCTTTTAGAATTGTAGACATCATAGATCTAAAGTTTTCATCTTGTGAATTCTCTCTAATGAACTGAGTTAAATGGTTAGGTGTTAAATTAACTCTTCCTATTTGGTCTAAATTTTTTCCACCAATTAAAACTTCTGATTCGCTAAATCTTCTAACATCAGCTACTTCAGTTTTTCCATTTTCATAAGATCCTTTTTGTTCTACACAATCAGAAACTCCTATCAAATCTGATTGATTTCCTAGACCAAGTCCTGGAAATTCATTTCGATTCGTACTTGCAGTATAAACAGTTGGCTTTGCTACATTTGAAACTAAAAATGCAGATTTAGAACCTGTATTCTCAGCACTACCACTTGCATAATTTGTACCAAGCAACGGATATTCCCTTAGTTCTCCAGAAGCTGAATCTATCAAAACAAGTTTATTTTTTGAAATCACATAACTTTTTCCTTTTAATTCTTTTCTTAACGTATCTAATGAATTTGGATCCTTGAAATTCAATTCATTTATTACGGCAACTAAGTTGTCAACTTGTAGAAGAGCTTCAATTTCAGATCTAAAATCTTCAGTCATCGCTAAAGGCTCTTTTTTCAAAGAAACAACTCCTTTATCAATTTCAGCATCAACCAATCTACCATCTAAGGTTAAGTTTGGATAATCTCCAGTAATTTTTGCAGGCTTTGAAAAATCTCTTATTACAAACGATGATTTTTCACTATCTTCAGACAAAGTAAAAAATTGCCTTAAACTTGTAGCATGCGTTATATTTTGTGTATTGAAAGAGTTTAACTCAGGATAAACATATATTTCATCATCAAAAGTTACCATCATAACCCCTGGAATATATTTAACATCCATTCCTTTTAAGATTGTAGACATCATAGATCTAAAGTTTTCATCCTGTGAATTCTCTCTAATGAACTGTGTTAAATGATTAGGTGTTAAATTAAACCTTCCTATTTGATCTAAAGTTTTACCGCCAATTACAACCTCGGATTCTTTAAATCTTCTAACATCTGCTACTTCAGTCACTCCTTTTTCATAAGATCCTTTTTGTTCTACACTAGCAGAAGCTCCAACCAAATCTGATTGATTTCCTAGACCAAGTCCTGGAAATTCACCTAGATCAGTACTCGCATTATAAACTGTTGGCTTTTCTACACGCGAAACTAAAAATGCAGATTTAGAACCTGTATTCTGAGCCCTACCACTTGCATAATTTGTACCAAGCAATGGATATTCTCTTAGATCTCCAGAATCTGAATCTATTAAAATAAGTTTATTTTTTGAGATCAAATAACGTTGTCCTTTTAATTCTTTTCTTAACGCATCTAAAGAATTTGGATCTTTAAAATTCAATCCATTTATTATACCAACAAATTTGTCTATTTTTATTTGTTTTTCAATGTTCATATTTTATTGTTTTACATTCAATAAATTATAACATCAAACACGATAAAAGTCAAAGAAGACTATCCTAAATCTGGAGTTTGTTTGTAGAATTCAGTTTCTTCTTCGTACTTATGTCCTACTTTAAATAATCTATCTTCACAACCATGTGGAGCGATAATTTGAAGTCCAATTGGAAGCCCATCAGAGTTAAATCCAGCTGGAACAGAAATTCCACAAAGACCAGCTAATGCTGATGGAGTAAGTAAAGCATCAACAGTATACATAGTTACGGGATCTTGTGATTTCTCACCTACTTTAAACGGAGAGATCGGACACACTGGGCCAACTAAAACATCAACTTCTTGAAAAACTTTTTTAAAGTCTTCAATAATTAAAGTTCTTACCTTTTGAGCTTTTAAATAATAAGACTCATAACTGTCTGCTGAAAGTACCATTGAACCAACTAAAATTCTTCTTTTCATTTCAATCCCAAAACCTTCACTTCTTGAATCTAAATAGATGTCTAAAAGCTCCTTAGGTTCATTTTTAGACCGTCTACCGAATCGAATAGAATCGTATCTTTCCATATTAGTAGAGACTTCAGAAGGATTAACAATATAATAAACAGCAACTCCATATTTAGTCATTGGTAAACTTACCTCTTTAATAACTGCACCTTTTGATTCTAAAACCTTAATAGCAGCCTCAACTTTTTCTTTTACTTGTACATCAACCGTATCATCCATATATTCTTTTGGAACTCCAATTCTTAGGCCAGAAATATCTTCACCACAGAACTTTGTATAATCTTCGATTTGGTTCGCAAAAGTAGTTGAGTCTTCTTTTGAAAGTCCAGCTGTAGCATTTAAAACTAGAGCTGAGTCATATACAGTTTTTGTTAAGTGTCCAATAGAATCTAAACTAGAAGCCATTGATAAAACTCCACTTCTTGAAACTCTACCATAACTTACCTTTAACCCTACGGCATTACAAAAACTTGCAGGCTGACGAATCGATCCACCAGTATCTGTACCCATTGCAAAAACACCAAAATCTAGTGGAATTAAAGCTGCTGAACCTCCAGATGAACCACCTGAAACACAAGTAGTATCATAAGGATTTAAAGTTGGACCATAAATTGAGGTTTCACTAGAAGCGCCACATGTAAATTCATCTGTGTTAACCATACCAAGACTAACAGCACCTGATTTTTTTAACTTTGAAACAACTTCTGCATCAAAGCTTGGCTTGAATCCTTCAAGTAATTTTGAAGAAGCAGTCACAAAATTGTCTTTATGAATAAAATTATCCTTTAATCCATAAGGAATACCATTTAAGATTTGACCTTCTTGAAACTGCATATCTTTGAAATTCTGCATCGAAGTTTCACGATCAAAATTAACAAAAACATTAAATTGTTGATTGTGTTTTTCGATACGATCTAAATAAGCACTAAAAACTTCTTCTTTTGATATTTTTTTAGATGCGTAACTTTCTAATAAACTTTTAATTGTAAAATTTTCTAACATTGTCATAACTTATAAAATAGAATTTGTTTGAATTTGATTTTCAACTTTTGGAAATTTCGAACAATTTAAAAGTTGATCTGGAGTAACTTTTGAAACTATAACTTCGTCTTCAAAAAGTACATCTTCAATTCCAGAAACCTGGTAGGTAGGCTCAACGCCTTGGGTATCAACACTGTTTAAAATATCTAAATACTCAAATATCCCAGCAAGGTCTTTTTGCATTTTTAAAACTTCATCTTCAGTAAGTTTTAACTTACTTAAAACTGCTAATTTTAAAACAAGGTCTTTGTCTAACATAAATTCTGCTTATATTTAAATTTAATTTACTAAATTATTAATAAAATGTAAACTTAGAATATGAAAAACACAAAACTATTTTTAAGAAATCTGCACGAAATAACATTCTATATATTTTACTTTTGTAGCGTTTTATTCTTCGTTAATCTTATTTATCTTAACAATAGTTACTTAAACGAAATACTCAATTATCCTCTCTTTATTGTATTTGCAATAATGATGCAATCAGAATTCCTAATGAAAAATACAGAAATTGAGAAAAATATATTAAATAAACTAGCTATATTAAACGTTTTTGTGATAGTATTGCTACTTATAATTGACATAACATATTAAATTGAAAGTACTAACATTTGGAAATTTTGATTTCATACATCCAGGACACATTCATTATTTAAACTTTGCAAAAAAGCAAGGATCAAAACTATTTACGGTAGTTGCGTCAGATGAAATTTCAGAAAAAATCAAACAAAGAAAAAATGTTTTTAATCAAAATCAAAGAATACAACAAATTAAAAGATTAAAAATATCAGATGAGGTTTTAAAAGGATCCAATAAAAATCCATTTCAAATTTTAATTCAAATTAAACCTGATATAATTGTATTAGGATATGATCAAAAAGCTCCAATTAAGAACATAAAAGATTTACTTCCAAATTCCAAAATTATAAGAGCACCAGAGTTTAAAAGCTATGCCTTTAAATCAAGTCTAATTAAAAAAAATGTATTCAATACTTCAAGCCTTTAAAAACATATTTCAAAATAAATTCATAAGCTTTATAAGTGTTTTATCGATTGCTTTAGTTTTCACATTTATAAATCTAATAAGTAGTATAAATTACTATTCTTTAGATTTTATTGAAAGTTCATCAAGTAAAATAGAGAATCAAATTTATCTAAAAAATACGGAACCAGAAAACTTAAATTTAATATCAGAATTTTTATATAAATACGAAAATATTGCGTTCAATGTAATTAACGAAAAAGAAGGTTTAGAAAATCTAAGTCAAAAATATCCAAACTTAGAAAGTTTCTTAGTGAAAAATAAAATTTCAAATCCACTACCACTAACAATTGTAATTCAATCAAAAGATCTTACGACATTTGCTTCAATAAAAAATCAAATATCAAAAAACTTTCCAGAAAACTATGATAAAACCTTAAACTCAAAAACAAATGCTAGTTTAAATCCAATAATTAAAAACCTTTTAATTTTTCAAAATTTAAGTAATAAAATCTTAATATTCAGTACCCTTAGTTTAATAATTATATCAACATTAATATTAATAATTTCAATTCGCAATAACTTTCATACTCGAAAAAACGAAATCCAAATAATGCAGATGTTAGGAGCTAAATATTCCAAAATTCAAAATCCAATCATAGTAGAAAGCAATATTATAATATTGACTGGTTTATTCATAGGGTTTTATATAGCTTTTTATTTAACAAGATTGCTTTCCATTCAAATAGATAAAAACATAATTAATAAATTTATTGGAGCCGAAATTATAGTTTCTATATTAATTGCAAGCTTATTGAGTATAATAATTTGTAAAAAACAACTTAAAAAAGAAAGATTAATTCATGACTTATAAATTCAAAGAAATAAAGATATTAATCTTAAAAAAAATACCTCATCTAGAGAAAAACTGCTATTTACAATGCATATCAAGCAAAGGTGAGCATATTAAAATTTTTTTAAAAAATGGATTAACAAGCAAAAAGTTTTGTATATTAGAACCTGGTAATACATTTTCAATAGACACTTTTCACAAAAATGAAAAAATATATTTAAATAAATTTGAATTAATAAAATACAGACCAGAACTAAAAAACTATCAATCACATAAAACTCTTGCTACGACTTTAAACTTAACAAATAAAATATTTCAAAACAAAGAATTTTCACCAAAAATCTACAGTTTTGTAAGCGCAACAATCCATAGTGAATTTATAGACAACCAAAACTATTTAATTTACTTTCTTATAAACATATTATTCATAGAAGGTTTTATAGATTTCAAGAGTAATAAGAATCAAAATTTAAACAAGTTAATATTTTATGCAAGTCAAACAAAACATGAAAACTTCAAAAAAATACAAATAGCATTTCAACTAGAAAAAGACATCAAAAACTTTATAAACCAAATCCTAGAAGATAACTTTAATTTACCTTCGATACAGAGGTTACTCCAGCAATAGAAGAAATTCTTCGTATCAAACTAATTAAATCGTCGTAATTAGTAATCTCAACAGAATGTAAAAAAAGCTTTTTATTATTATCATCAACACTTTGGTAATTTAAGTCATGAATTTTCAATCCAACTTTTGAAATTACTTCAGTAAAATCTCTTAAAAAACCTGGTCTATCAAGAAGTAAAATCTCAATATCTACAAACCATTTAGCAATTTTTTTATCCCACAAGACTTCAACTCTCCTATCTGGATTCATACTCTTTATGTTCTTACAGATTGTGGAATGAACAGTAATACCCTTATCTCTTGTAACATATCCTATAATAGGTCCTAAATACTTAACATCACAACAATCAGACAAAGTTAAATTAGGCTCAGATAGACCGCAAACAATCATTGAATTAACTAAGTTTTTCAGTGACTTTTCTTCCTTAATTTTTTTTAATTCTTCTACTTTTTTATCATCAGTTTTAGAGATAATTTCATCAAAGGAATAAATATTTTTTAAAACAGATTGAGCTAGAATTTTACCAAGTCCGATCTCCTCTAATAATTTTTCTCTGTCATTTACAGTCAATCTATCGCCTTTGAAATTTTTTAAAACAGATAAATCAGAATCCAAAATAGGTTTACCAAAAGATAGTAAATATTTGTTTAAGATTTCTCTACCGGTTTTAATGTTTTTATCAAAATCTCGAGTTTTGAACCAATGTTTAACTTTTTGTCTAGCACTGGCTGTAACAAGAAATGTAAGCCAATACTGGTTAGGTTCAGAGGTCTTTCTAGTAACAATCTCAACAACATCACCATTTTTCAATTCATGATCTAAAGACACAACTAAACTATTAACTTTGGCTAAAACACAATGATGACCTAAATCAGTATGAACATTATAAGCAAAATCAATTGGAGTTGCTCCAACAGGTAAATCCTTCACATCACCATTTGGAGTTAATACAAATATACGATCATTAAACATATCCATCTGTAAACCTTGCATCAACTCACTATTATCAGCTGTTGACTGAAAAGTATTTAGAGCATCAATCCAATTAGTTTGCATATCAAAATTCTTATGCTTACTTGCTTTTGAATCCTTATACAACCAATGCGATGCAACACCGCTTTCAGCTTCATCATGCATTTCTTGAGTTCTAATTTGAATCTCTACAGGTCTATTAAAATCCTTTGGACCTAATCCAACTACTGAAGTATGTAAACTTCGGTACCCATTAGGCTTTGGAACAGCAACATAATCCTTAAATCTTTTACTAATAGGCGTCCACCTTTGATGAATCTTACCAAGAAGTTCATATAGCTTTAATTCATCCTCATTCGGCAAAACAACTCGAATAGCATAAACATCATACAAACTATCAATTGAAGACAATCCTTTTCTCTTCAATTTCTTATATATAGAAAATAAAGTTTTCAACCTAGCAGATACTGTAACTTTGAATCCCTGCTTGGTGAGCCACTTATGTAATAAATCTTTTTCTTTATCTATAAAATTATTATTTTGAGAAGCATATAATTCAAGCTCACTTCTTATAACATCATACATTTTAGGTTGCAAAAACTTAAAACAAAGATCTTCTAAGGCAGACTTAATTTTATAAATACCTAATCTACTTGCAATAGGTGCATATACATTTAAAGTTTCTCTAGCAATTCTTTCTTGCTTTTCTTTCCGTACATACTGAAGAGTTTCCATATTGTGCCACCTATCACATAATTTAATTAAAATAACTCGAATATCAGTTGCCATTGAAACAAACATTTTTCTAAGATTTTCAATTTCTGGTTCATCGATTCTAGATCTAACTTTCGACAACTTTTCAAGACCTCTAACAAGGTTTGACACTGTTGGTCCAAAAACGTCTTCAATATCTTCTAGCGTTCTATCTGTATCCTCTGATACATCATGCAATAAAGCAGCAACAACCATATCTTCATCAGGGTAAAAATCCAAAACTTTTATAGCAACTTCAATTGGATGTGTAATGTAAGGCTCTCCAGAAAATCTCTTTTGTCCTTCGTGAGCATGCGCAGCAAATTCAAAAGCCAATTGAATCCTTTTTACATCAAAATCATAAGCATGTTTCTTTATCTTAGCCTTTAAATTGTCAAAATTAATCATACTATTGGCTTAAATTTAAATTTGAACCTTCTACTTCAGTAAAAGTAACTCCTTTTATCAAAGCATCTTTATTAGATATAAGACCCTTTAACCTTGATTCAATTATATCATTTCGATTCGCAATTCGATCGAATACAATTTGTCTACTTTTTAGTTCATTAGTTAAAGCAGTTTTCCTTAAATTAACCTCCTTAAAATCTTGTAGAGTTAAATCTAATTCATAAGGATTTAAGTTATCCACATTATTTAAAAATTTATCCTCTAAGCTTTTGGCCAAAACAGAAGTTTCTTCAAGTTTATTTTTATAAGTTAAAATTTCCGATTGTAATTTTAAAATATTAGACTTCAATAACTCAAAATTAGTCACATACTCAGTAATATAAGAATCAAAAGCTTGCTGTCTATTAGTTTTAGAATCTAAATAGTTTCTAACATCAACATCATACAATGTTTTGATTTTTTTATAAGATAATAAATATGTCTCAAGAACTAAGGTCAAATTATTAGCTTTTGCTATTTTATTAGAAGTTGTAAAAGTTTGAATATTTTTAATCTTTATAGCTGGTAACACACCAATTTGATTTACAGGATCCAAGGATGATGTCTTAGATGTATTTTGAGGAGTCAGATTATCATCTTTAGAAAAAAACCTATCAAACAGAGACTTTTCAGATTTAGAATCAAGAACTTGACTTTCTGAAGAGGAATCTTTTTCAGCAACATGGCGATCTGATGTGAAATAATTAAATAAGAAAACTGATAGTACAATTAATATGACATACTTTAAAAAGCTAGCTTTCGTTAAGTTTAATTCTTCAAGAATTTTTTCAAATTTACTTTCTTTTAAGTCATCAGGTTCATCGATTTCCTCGAGTAATTGAGCAACTTTCTGAGATGTATCATCAAATGGATTATTATTCTCAGTCATAATTAAAATTAATTAATTCAATTATATCATAAAAATGCTTAATTATTCAAGAAGCTCTCTACATAACTAGTCAATTTCTTTGGGGAAAACAAAATTTTTATTTAAAATTTAAATATGAAAAAAGTTTACAACATCACTGAATCAAAGAAAGTTAAAGTATTAGCTAAAGAGATAATTCAAGATTTACAAAAAAATCTACTGAAATTTCTACAGACTCAAGAAGAAAAATATTTAATAAAAATAAATAAACATCATCAAGAGTTAAAGGATTTAAATCTTAAAATTATTAATCCTCTTACAGGCGAAATAAGTATACCAATTATAAAAAACGGTACAAAAAAAGACCATAAATGGTCTTTGGTTGAAAAAAAGAAATAATACTATTCAGATTTTCTTTTTGGCATAACTACTGTAGCAACCGAATGAAGTTTATCAGATAAAATTTCAACTTTATCAGATACTTTTAAGTCAGATACATGAATAATTGAGTCTAAGTCAACAAGATTAGCAAGATCAACATCAATAGTTTCAGGCATATCAGGTGGTAAACATTTAACTGCAACTTCTTTCATGAAGAACTTTGGCACTGCAGCTAATTTCTTAACAGCTAAAGACTCACCAACAAAATTTAATGGTACTAAAACCTTAATAAGTTTAGTATCATCAAGAACCATAAAATCAATATGAATAATTCTATTTTTCATATAGTCTAATTGGGACTCTTTTATAATACAAACATGCTCTTTACCATCTAATTCAACAGCAACTTTAGTATTGTTTGATGATTTATTGATTAAACTTTTCAAATCTTCAATAACAAAAGAAATTGATTGACTAGCAAATTTTGGACCATAGATTACACCAGGAACATTACCTGAAGCTCTAACTTCATCTGCATTTTGATTTTGCTCTCTTAGAGTAGCTTTAATTTTTAACATAATCTTTATTTAAAACTAGAAAGACAATACCGAAAATTATCTTGAAATGCAAGAAAAAATTGTGATAATATAAATTCAGTATTCCTAACAACATAAAAAGTGTTAAAAGACATAAAGAAATTAATGGAACTTCGAAAAGAAGCTAAAAACATTCAAGCAAAATTAAAAAAAATTCACATTGAAGCTTCTGACGATCAAAATGTAGTTAAAATTACTATGGATGCCGAACAAAAAGTTTTAAAAGTTGAAATATTAGAAGAAGTTGCAAAAGACAAACTAGAAAAAGCCTCAGTTGAAGCTATGAATAAAGCAATCAAAAAATCTCAAGAAATTGCAGCTGAAAACATGAAAGGTATACTTGGAGATCTAAGTGCTGGAATGTAATGAGATACTCTAACCCTAGAAGATTTCAAAGAAGAAAAAAACAAAATTCACCCCATAAAATCATAAAAATAATTGGGGTGGTTTTTTTGTTTGTTATTATACAAGGATATTATTACAACTATCTGGTAAAAAGTAATCAAACTTTGATAAATCTTGAAATACAATCTGGAGAAAACTTAAGCCAAGTATCTTCAAGGTTAAAAGAATTAAATATAATACAATCCGAATTTTTGTTTAAAAGATATTTAACAAAAAACGGATATGATAAACAAATTAAAAGTGGCGATTTTGAAATACCTACACAAATAAATATAAAAAATTTAGCATCAATTTTAATTAATTCTCCTAAAGAAAGTTCAAAAATAACAATAATAGAAGGTGAAAAAATTTCTCAAATAGAAAATAAAAACAACTTTTCCAAAATAAACAGATGTTTAACACTGTGTAATATAGATAACTATTTTGAAAAATTTAATATCAAAAAACCTAAAACGCTAGAAGGTTTCATTTTCCCAGATACATATTTTATAAGCTCAAGTGATAATTATCAAAATTTAATTAAAAAAGCTTTAGAAAACTTTGAAAATAAAACAGAAAATCTAAACTACAGCGACTTAAACCATTTACCCGTAAGTAATTTTTACGAGGTTTTAATTGTTGCGTCTTTAATCGAAAAAGAAGTTATTTTAGAAAAAGATAAAGCTATGGTAAGTGGTATAATTTACAAAAGATTAAAAAATGAATGGACATTAGGAATTGATGCAGCTTTACTATACGAAAAAAATGATAACAAAATAACCTATAAGGACTTAAATTCTGACTCAAAGTACAACTTAAGAAAGATAAAAGGCTTACCACCTACTCCAATTTGCAATCCATCATTAACAAGTATAAAAGCGGCTCTCAATCCAAAAAGTTCAAATTACTGGTTCTATTTAACAAAACCAATCACAAATGAAGTTGTTTATTCAGTAAGCAACCAAGAACACAACATTAATAAAAATAAATACCTTAATTAGAATTATAATTAATTAACACCTCTAAAGATGGACTTTTTTGTCCGTCTTTTTCATATGAAATATTCAACTTATTATTACCAACTTTAAGATTATTAAAACCTTCACTTAAAATATAATGAAAACGTGTTTGACCTTCTTTGAACATAGTCAAATCAAATCCATTAATAGTTACCTTTGAAGATCCTTTGGGCACAGAACCTACTATATAGGCTCTATTGGTATCTAAATTAAAACCACTAACATAGGGTATATCATTAATTGTAGATACAATGGGCAAATTGATATCAGAAACTACTTCATTAGTTTGTGTATCTTCAACAGTAGATTCAGAAGGAGTCAGATTTTCATCGTTATCATCAATTAAATTTTCTGTATTTATTACCTGATCAGGATCTCTAAAAACAAATTCTAAACTAGAAGATGGACTCTCATTACCGTTTGTATCAATTGCTACAACTTCAAAACGATTAATACCTGGGAACAAGTTCCCTCTTTCAGGATCACTAAAAGCATAGTAAACAAAATCCTCTGTATTAGAAACATATTCTTTTAATATATACTTCAAAGGTTCTTTTTCTTCAAAACTAACAATCATAACCTTAGCAGTATCTGGTGGAACTTTACCTAACAACTTAATCCTCTTATCAGTGATAACCTCATTAGACTTAGGATAGGTAAAATAAGGAGTAGTAGATTTATCGATAGATTGAACATCAGCCTCTTCATCTAAAGATTTATTAACATTATCAATTTGATTTTGAAGATCTTTAAACCCAATATTAGAATCATCTTCAAAAACATCATCAAAAGAAATTGAAACATTATTATTATCATAAAAAGTATTCCACTTGTACCAATTAGATAAATAAACTGAAGAATTTGTTTTTGATTTAATTAATGGAGCTTTATTTACCAAGAAATCAGAATAAGAATTGTTATCTAAGAGCAAAGAGGTATTTGATTCAACTCGAAATTTATCTATTTCATTAGAAGTGTCTAAATCTTTAACAACAGCTAAAGCCTGTCCTGCAAACATAGATAGACTCTCAGGAAGATTTGATTTATATGTTAAAACTGAATTCTGGGTCTGGATATCTAAATAACTCGATCCTAGTAAAATTTGCTCGGCATTATTATTAGAATTAACCCAAACTCTACCAGATTTAAAGTTTAAATTAAGAGTATCTAAATTATCATTAGAATCAAAGTTATATGTAAAATTACTTGATTGATCAACTCTAAACTTAGAACCATTCTTAGATTCTAGAACTAAAGCAGAATCAAAAGGAACAGTGATTATGGACCCAGATAAAACCGGATCATTTAAACTTAATGAATTTGAAACTTGATTTAAAGAAGTGGTAACTTTTCCTGTTATAGCTTTAACCACTAAAGCATTATCTAGAGATTCAACGGAAGAACTACTCAAAGAATCTCCAAATATTGAAAAAAACTGTGTAAATAAAAAAACCAATAAAACACCTAAAAAAGGAAAAAGATAAAAAGAAACACCTTTAGATGAATTTTTTTTACGATTTCTTTTAGAATTTCTTCGATTTCTTCTGTAGTACATTTGATCCATTTCTATAAATTTAAATTTTGCTTTATTGAGTTAATAAGGTTATTTAATTTCACATCTTTTTTCAAGCCCTTTTCAATTTTTTGACAGGCGTGCATAATAGTAGTGTGATTTCTACCACCAAACTCATGTCCAATTTTTTCAAAAGATAAGCTGAAATCAATTCTTAAAATATATATACATAATTGACGTGGAACCATTATGTCCCTAGTTCGTCTTGATCCGATTAAATCAAATTTAGTTAAAGAAAAGAAAGCCGCTACAGACTCAATAACTTGAGAAGGAGTTAAAGCTATGTTTTTTTCTTCGGTATAATTTTGATTAGATGGAAATGCCGTTGAGTTCAAAGCTAACTTACCTAATTTTTGTAAAATTTTTGTAACTGATCCAATAGTTGGAGGCGCACCCTCTAACCTACTTTGTGCAATAACCTGTGTCAAAATACCTTCCAACTCACGAATAGAAGAGTTAATATTTACAGCAATAAATTCTAGTACTTCAGAAGATATAATGGCATGTAATTCCTGTGCTTTAGACATTAGAATAGCTAGACACGTCTCGTAATCAGGTAAAGTAACATCTACTATCATTCCCATTTCAAATCTTGATACAAGGCGATCCTCAACCCCCTCAAGGTCTGAAGGTGGTTTATCAGAGCTAATAATAATTTGCTTGTTCTCATGATACAGTTCATTAAAGGTGTGAAAAAATTCTTCTTGTGTTCTTCCCTTCCCAGCCAGAAATTGAATATCATCAATAACTAAGCAGTCAACTTTTCTATATTTTGCCCGAAAACCTCTAACATTATTTTTTTTGATTGCCTCAACAATTTCATTAGTAAATTTTTCAGCAGTTAAATAAACAACAACGTAATCTTTATAATTATTTAAAACTGCATTTCCACAAGCTTGTAATAAATGAGTTTTACCCAAGCCTACATCACCATAAATAAATAAAGGATTATAAGAACTACCAGGACTCTTTGAAACAGCTTGACAAGCAGCAAATGCCAAACGTGAATTAGTACCTACCACGAAACTAGATAACTGGTATTTAGGATTCAACATTTTAGAAACAATAGTTTGATCCTGACCACTTGAATTAGAAAATTTATAACTAATTTCATTTCTATTCGAAATTTTACGTGCCTTTCTTTTACTTGAATCTAAAATATTTGTAACATCAACTCCTTTAGAATCTGACTTTAAAGTAGTATCTATCGCAAACTCAACAGGTTGATTAAATCCTAAACCTTTTAATTCATCACAAATAAAATCCTTATATTTTTTTTCAAACCAATCCTTAGCAAAAATACTTGGAACACCGACGATAGTATTTTTATCATTCTGACTTAATATATTAGTATCTTGAAACCAAACTAAAAAATCAGTTTTCTTAACCTGTTTCGAAACAGATTTTAATACATCAATCCATAAATTTGTTAAATTACTAACGGTCATAAAATTTAGTTGGTTACAATCTTATAATATCAAAAATAGTTACAATTAAAATAAAAAACATTAAAAGTCCAAAAGAAACTAACGTAAGAAGATTAACATACTTCCTAGAGACTGGTTTACCAAGAATTGCCTCCCATAAAACAATCATAATTCTTCCACCATCTAGAACAGGAATCGGAAGAATATTAATTGCAGCTAAAGTTAAAGAAATCAAGGCTATAAATTGCATTAATTGAGTACCACCAATTGAAACATAATCATAACTCATTTTAAAAACAGCTACTGGTCCGCCAACGTCTTTACTAACTTCAAAACTCGTAAAAAAACTAAATATAGTTTCAACAAATGATTTCATTATAGTCCAAGACATAGAAAAACCATCTTTAAAAGATGTTAAAAAAGCACTAAAAAATGGCAGCTTAACATCAGCAATATCATTGATAGTGTAAACTAAAGAATCAAGATAAAAGGTGCTATTTAAATCAATTGAATTATAAATAGGATTCAAAACCATACCCGTAATGCCTTTTGAATCAGGTGTAATACTAAGATTTAAAGAGTTCTTAGTTAAATCATTAAAAGAATAGATGATACTATCTTGATCTAAATCCTGAACAAATTTTGAAAAATTCTGAATTTGATTAACATCTACATTATTAACAGCAGTCAAAGTAAATCCTTTTTTAACACCCGCAGACATAGCACTTGAATCTTTATAAACATCTAAGACTGTAAATTCAGAAACCACAGAACCAAGCTGAATATCTCTAATTTCCTGAGTTTTAGGATTCATAACGCTTAAGTAAACATTATCCTTAGGATCATTTAAATTTGTTAAAAAATCTTGATAAGATGAAAAATTATTTGAATTAACAGATAAAATTAAATCATTCTTTTGAAACAACTGACTATCACTTAAGATATTAAGAACAGGCAGTTCTATAAAATTTTTAAATTTAATACCAAATTCTCTTAAAGCTGAAATATCATCAAACTCTAAATTTGAATCAACCAAGTATTTACCATCTATAAGTTCTATACTGGAATCTAAGGTGATTTGAGATTCGGCATCTGAACCTTTTACCAAAGAATCAATTTCCAATCCAGGTGAAACCTGAATTTGATCTGTATTAATTTCATTTACAAACTGATCATAGCTTTGAATTAATTTAGGAACACCAAACGAAAAAGCTGCTGTCATTAAGACTAAATAAACTAAAAAATTCATAAAAACCCCAGCAAGTAAAATTTTAATTTTTTGCCATGGAGTTTTATAAACAAAGGATTTTGATTTTATTAACTTTGAAGAAGAGTCATCTGCAGTATCACCGTGCAATTTCACATACCCACCTAATGGTAATAAGGCAAAAGAAAACTTAGTCCCCCCTTTTTTAAAAGAGATTAATCTAGGAGGAAAACCAATAGAAAACTCTTCAACTTTCACACCATTTCTTTTAGCTGCTAAATAATGACCAAATTCATGTATGAATATTAGAAAATAAACAATAATAAAAACAATAAAAATATTAAAAAACATAAATTAAACTTTTAAAATATCAGACTCTTTTTCCTTTGTTTTATTATCGATTGTAGTATTTGCAACATCGACAATTTCCTGTAGTTTCTTTTCAAATGAAGTCATATCATCTCTTGAAATTTCATCACTTGAAAGTAAATCTTTAACTCTTTGAATTTGCTTCTGTCGAGCTTGTCTTACAGTAACCTTAGTTTCCTCAGAAACTTTTTTAACAACTTTAACTAAATCTCGTCTTCTTTCTTCGGTTAAAGGAGGAATATTTATAATAATACTGTCTGCAAGTGTATTTGGATTTAAATTCAAATTTGCAGAAATTATACCAGTTTCAATAGACTTAAGTATTGATTTATCAAAAGGCTTAATTGATACGGTTTTATTATCTGGAATTGTAATTTGAGCTACATTTTTCATTGGTTGAGAACTCCCATAAGCAATAATAGAAATATCTTCAAACAATGATGAACTTGCTCTTCCAGTTTGAAGTTTAGAAAATTCATAATCCATATGATCTACAGATTTTTTAAATTCTGAATTAAAAGCGTCATAATATTCATTAAACATAGAAAAAAATTAATTATTAGATGTTACTAGTGTACCTAAATTTGGATTATTGTAAACGTCTTCTAAATTCTTTAAATTAGTAAAATCAAAAACCAAAATAGGAAGATCATTCTCTTTAGCTAGTCCAAAAGCACCTAAATCCATAATATTTAAACCGCGAGAAATAGCTTCATTAAAAGTTAAATTCTGAAATTTTATGGCATTCTTATCTTTCATAGGATCAGAAGTGTAAATACCATTAACTTTAGTAGCCTTTAAAACAACATCACAATCAAGCTCAAGAGCTCTTAATACAGAAGCTGAATCTGTAGTCACAAAAGGACTACCTGTTCCGCCAGCTAGAACCGTGATTTTTTTATCATTAAATGATTTTCTAGCATTATGTGGAGAATAAAAGTCTATTAATCTATCATTACCAAAAGCACTAAAACAAGCAACACTCTGGGTATATTTTAAAATAGCCTCCTTCAATAAGACTGCGTTATAATTTGTAGCTAACATACCAAGCATATCAGATGTATTTCTATTTAAAGATAAATGTTTATTATCACGAAATCTCCAAATATTTCCAGCACCAACTACAATTGCTAAACACACGTCATATTTTTGCTGAAAGCTAACTAAAGTTTTAGCTAGATTTTCAATTTTTTTAGGGTCAAAAGAACTAGACTCCGAAGACAACAAATCACCAGAAATCTTTAAAAGTAATTTTTTATACATAAACTCATATTAATTTAACAAAAAGAAAGAGAAATATAGAAACAAAAACTCCAATCAATACCCCTTTTATTAATTGGTTGGAGGTATTTTCATTTAAAGACTGAGAATCTTTAGAATTAATTATAGACATCAAAAAAGTTGAATTAACAACAATCTCTTGATCACTTAAAACATCAAATTCAAGACTTGCTGAGTCAATCATATCCAAAAAAGATTTTAAATTAATCTTTAAATATTTATCTTGAATAGAAGGAATATTCTTTATATCAATATTGAAATTAGAACTAGAACTAGTTATTTTTTTTGCAGTTAATTCTGAATCAAAATTTTTAAGATTGAAATTATTATCTTCTTGATTTTCAAAGCTATCAGAAGGAGTTAACTGGGATTTTTCTTCAACTTGGAAATCTAATGAATTAACGACTTTCTCAAGACCTTTAATTTTTGAAATTGGAATTAAAATTTCTTTTTTCTCCATAAAAAAATTTATTTACTTAAATTTTAAACAAAATAAAAAAAAAGACCAAATTTATTGGTCTTTTTAAATTTACATCATTCCCATTCCTGGCATAGATGCACCCATTTGTGAATCATCAGTTTTATCAGAATCATCAGTCACAGCCGCTTCCATTGTTAGAAATATTGAAGCAATCGAAACAGCATTTTGAAGTGCAGATCGAGTTACCATTGTAGGATCCACAATCCCCTTTTCTATCATATCTACAAGCTTATCATTCAAAGCATCATATCCAACACCTTTTTCAGAGTTATAAACTGTATTACAGATCACAGCGCTTTCTTTCCCTGCATTCAAAGCAATTTGTCTAATTGGAGACTCAACTGCTTTTTTTACAAGTTTTACTCCAGTCAGAAAATCAAAATTACCTTCAACATCTTCTAAAACTTTAGAAGCTTGTAAGATTGCCGTTCCTCCACCTGGAACAATCCCCTCTAAAACAGCAGCTTTAGTAGCAGCTAAAGCATCTTCAATTCTTAATTTCTTTTCTTTTAGTTCAGTTTCAGTAGCAGCTCCAACTTTTATAACTGCAACACCACCAGCTAATTTAGCTTTTCTTTCTAAAAGTTTATCTTTATCAAATTCAGATTGAGAGTTTTGATATAAAGCTAAAATTTCATCTATCCTATTACTTACCAGCTCTTTACTACCTTTACCATCAATAATTGTTGTAGAATCAGCGTTTACTACAATTTTTCTAGCAGCACCTAAATGAGATAAATCAACATCTTTTAACTCAAGACCAATTTCCGAAGATACATAACTACCACCTGTTAAAACTGCAATATCTTTAAGTATTTCTTTTCTTCTATCTCCAAAAGCTGGAGCCTTTACAGCTATCAAATTAAAATTACCACGTAATTTATTCACAACAACAGTCGTAAGAGCTTCACCATCTAAATCCTCAGCTATCAACAATAAATCCTTCTTGCCTGTTTCTGCAATTTTTTCCAATATAGGAACCATCTCATTAATCGAGGAAATTTTCTTATCTGTAATTAAAATAGGAGCCTCTTGTAAAACAGCTTCCATACGAGCTGTATCGGTAATCATATAAGGAGATATATATCCAGAATCAAACTGCATACCCTCTACTACTTCTTTTTCTAGCCCCATAGTTTGAGACTCTTCAATCGTAATAATCCCCTCGTTTCCAACAACATCCATTGAATCTGCGATTAAACGACCAACAACTTCATCTTGAGCAGAAATTGTCGCAACTTGAGCAACTTCATCTGTAGTAGTAATCGATTTTGAATCAGCTTGTAGTTGTTCAACTAACAATTTTGAAGCATAATCCATACCTTTTTTTAACTCAATAGGATTAGCACCGGCTGTTACATTCCTTAATCCTTCCGCAATCATAGCACAGGCTAAAACAGTTGCAGTTGTAGTTCCATCTCCAGCTACGTCATTTGTTTTAGTCGCAACTTCTTTTACAAGCTGAGCTCCCATATTTTCAAAACGGTCACTTAATTCTATCTCTTTTGCAATCGTAACCCCATCATTAGTAATCAAAGGTGAACCAAAAGATTTATCTAAAATAACATTTCGTCCTTTTGGACCCATTGTAATTCTTACAGCATCTGCAAGTTTTTTTACACCATCAAATAATTTTGAACGGGAATCATCTGAAAAAATTATTTCTTTTGCCATATTAAAAAGTTAAATTTATTTATTAATTTTTGCTAATACATCCTTCTGAGGAATAACTAAATATTTCTCACCATCAATTTCAAACTCATCTGTGGCATATTTTCTAAAAACAATCTTGTCACCAATAGAAATTGTCATATTAGAAAGAGTACCATTTTCAAGCTCTCTTCCTGGACCAACAGCAATAACCTCACCTTGACCAGGCTTAGCATCTTTTGATTCTGGAATATAAAAGGATGATTTAGTAGTATCTTCTTTTAGAGGTAAAATTACTAAGTTTTCACCTAATGGAATTAATTTAGACATAATAAAAATTAAATTAGCACCCTCATAGTACGAGTGCTAATTTTATTTTGCAATAGATTTTTTTATTTTTTTACTTTTATTTAACTTCTTAAATTAAGCAGCGAAATCTTCAACTCTTTTCTCTCTTATAACATTGACTTTTATTTGGCCTTGATAAGCTAAATCATGATGAATTTTACTAGCAATTTGAGAAGAAAGCTTTTTAGTTTCTAAGTCATCTAACTTATCTGCATCTACAATCACCCTTACTTCTTGACCGGTATGTAAAGCAAAAACATTTTTAACACCACCAAAATCCTTCGCAACAGATTCTAGCTCAGACATTCTTTTAACAAAAGACTCCATATTATTCTTATTCATATTAGGACGAGATAAAGCCAGTTTCGTAGCGATTTTAACTATAATAGCATCCATAGATTCGTTCTTAACATTTTCCTTTTGTTGCTTTATTGACTCTACAATATCAGAAGAAACTCCATATTTCTTACAAATATCTGCACTAATATCCTCCATTTCACCAGTAACTTCATGATCAACTGACTGTCCAACAAATTTTAAAAGAGCAATCTTTTTTAAATTCATTGATTTATACCCAAGACTTGATGCAATTACAATAGATAAAGCACCGACATTTAAAGCAAATTTCAAGAGATTTTGAGACTGAATTGTTCTAAATTTCAATTTACCAAGTAAAGATAATAAATCGTCAGAAAGACCTGCCACATTTGCTTCAAAACAGGCTTTTTGACCCAAATCGAAAACTAAAGTTTCAACTTCAGAAATAACCTTTTTTACAACTTCTTCAATTCTAGCTGGATTAATTCTACCATCCGAAAGTAATCTTTCTAAAGAAACTTTAGCTACGTACCTACGAAGCAAATCAAAAGCTGATATAAGAACCACGCCAGGAGTATCATCTACTACTACATCAACACCAGTCAATCTCTCAAAGGTTTGAATATTTCTTCCTTCCTTACCAATAATTCTACCTTTCATATCATCACTAGGAAGGTTAACAACAGTAGATGTATTTTCAGAAGCAACTTCCGAAGCAATCTTTTGCATAGCTGTAGTCAAAATAATTCGAGCTTTTTGCTCTGCATCCTCAGTAAGTTCCTTTTCTAAATCCTTAACGTAATTAAGAATTTCTTGCTTGTTATCTTTTTCTACATTTTTCATTAGAAGTTCTAGAGCATCTACTTTTGACATATTAGCAATTTCCTCAATTTTTTTCTCTTGTGCGTGCATCCGAGCTTCCGCTTCTTGCTTTTGCACTTGAATTAAAGATTTCTCTTTTTCAAGACTATCTTTTTTAGAATCCAAATCAGTAAGTTGTTTTTCAAAAGATTTTTCTTTAGATAACAAATCTTTTTGTTTAGAAATTAAAATATCTTTTTGGGATTGCATTTCCTTTTTAGCATCTGTGAGTACCTTTTCAGACTTTATTTTCGCATCTTTTATCAAGTTATCTGCCTTAGACTTTGCAGACTTTAAAATTTCGTCTTTATTAAAAAGGGCATCCTGATAAGATTTGTCAAATAAAAATTTTTGAATTACAAAAGCAAAAATACCACCAAGGACAATTCCAATTAAAACCATTATCATATCCATTATTTTCGATTAAATACAGATATAATATACACCCTGTAAAAAAACATAGCAATCTTTTAAAAAATGTTAAAAAATTTTTAATTATATAGTATTTAATTGAATGCTTTTACAAATAACCCATTCAAATGAAAGCATTAATATTAATAGTCCTAATATTTACAACAGGCACAACTTACGCAGATAATCAGACAATAAATAAATCAGATTTAAATATTACAAACCAAGAAGAAATCACAGATCAAAGTATTGAAAAACCAAACATAAATGCAGCAATAAATCAAAACCCAGAAATTAAAATTAAAAAATTTAGCTTTAATTCAGACCGAGACTACTTGAATTTAGAGATAAAAACAAAGAACTTTGGATTTATAGATATAAGTAAATTGAAAATTATATATAACGAAACTAAATTAGATCAAGATTACATATATGAGGGTGAGTATATTAAAGATGAAAATAATATTTTATACAAAAAAAACATAACAATAAAAATACACAAAAACTTTAAACAGGAAAGCAATATACAAATTTATTATAGTGATATTTTAATGGATCAGGTTTGCAACCAGAAAGTAAGAGTATGTAAGTTTAATCAATTACCAAAAAACATATTTTTAGAAAGAGAAAAGGATCTTTGGTTCTTATTAAAAGCAAATAAAAAAGTAACAACCATAAAGCCTAAATTAGAAATAATATTAAATCAATCAGCTATAGAAATAAAAATTATACAAAAAGATCCTTATCTTAAATTCGAAATAGATAAAATATTCATTAATAACATAATTAAAGAAGGAAAAATTAACATAAACGATGAAATAAATTCTTTAGAAATTCAATACAAAGATAATCTTTCAAACCTATACAGAGAAAATATTACAGAATTAATAAATAAAGAAAAAATAAAATATACAGAATTAGAAAATTTAAAAAAAGAAATTAAGAATCTAAACGAAAAAATAAAGAACGACCTGGAAGCAAAAGAGATTCAAAAAGAATTAAACAATAATCAATTAAAAACAGAAAAAAAGAATCTAAACGAATTAAAAAACAATCAATTAATAACAGGAAAAAAGACTCTAGACGCATTAGTCAGTAATGAATTAAAAACAGAAAAAGAGACTCAAGAAGAGAACACTAAAAAAAATAAGACAAATCCGAGTTGTTCAAGCAAGCTAAATTTAGAAAAAATTAACCCAAATAACAAAAATAAAACTGAATACGTAATTATATATAATTCAAGTACAGAAAATATAAACTTAGAAGGGTGTATACTGATAGATAATAAAAACAATCAAATCAAATTACCTGAAAAAATAAATAACCTACAAAGAATAAAAGTTTATAGCAAAAACATTCTTAACAATGACTACGATAAGATAAAACTAATAGAGAAAAACTCGAATAAGAATATTTCTGAATGCGAATATAAAATCAATTCAACAAATAGATATCAAGAAATTTCATGTGACACATTAGAAATAGAAAATAATAAAAACCTAAACTTAGTTAATCAAGAAACTTTAAAAAAAGAAAAGTCAAAAATTAATTTTTTAAATACAGAGAATACTGAAGAAACAATTCAAGAAATTTCAAATGATGGAACTTCAAATCAAAATAAAAACGAATACGAAAAACCAAACTTGAATCATAATATAATAATTACAGAAATTAATGCAAATCCAGAAGGAAAAGATAAAAATAAAGAATGGATTGAATTATTAAATAAGGGAGAAAATTTTAAGGGAGTAATAGAAATACAAATTAACGGAAAAAAGGAATTACACAAAATTGAAATAGAGAGAAACCAATATTTAACATTAGAACCAAAAAACATTCTCACTAATTCAAAAATGGAAATTAATATCATTGGCAGCGAACAAAATTTGATAATTACAAATAATGCGCTTGAAAAACATAGTTACGCTCTTATAAACAATCAATTCCAACAAACAGAATTAATAAGTAAAACTAAAAAAAATCCAATTAAAGAAAATCTAGAATGCACAATTACAAATATAAACTTAAACACAAATAGATTAGAGTGTAAGGATATAACTTTTTTTATAGAAAGTAATATGAATATAAAAGAAAATGATAAAGTGAAAATAAATTACATAAAATTAGACAATCATTATTATGCAGAAGAAATAATAAAAATTAATGAAAAAAAATTAAACCTCAAAAATACTGGATTTACAATCTTAAGTATCTCTTCGCTTATTTTTATGCATAAAATTAGTCTTTAAAACATTTGCAAAAATTAAAAAAAGCATATTAAAAAAAGCAATAGTTCCGGCAATGGAAATATCAAAACTAAAAGCTATATATGTAGCAATTAGAGAACTTAAAACAGCATACAAGCAGGAATATAAATACATTTGATCAAAATTCCTAGCAAAAAGTTTGGCAATTAAGGCAGGAGCTACTGCAAGAGAAAGCACTAATACAACACCCAATATTTTAAAAGATAAAATCAAAACAAATGAAAGAAATAAATAAAAGAGATAGTTCAAATACTTTATGTTCTTAAATTTAAAATTCGCAAAGTTAAAATCAAAAGATTCATAATACAACTTTCTGGAAAAGAATTTAAACCATATAAAAAGCATAATTAAACAAACTAAAAGCTTTAGATGAGTAAAATTGAGAAAAGGTAAAAATTGAAAATTCAAAGAATCAAAAACTGTATATTCAACCTGACCAAAAAGTACTGCATCCGCATCAAGATGAACATCATTAGCAAAAAATACAACCATTACTACACCGATAGAAAATAAAAAAGTATAAAAAAGTCCAATTATCGATTCTTTAGAAATTTTTAATGAGTTAAAAATACGCTTTAATAACAAAGCAGTTAAGAAACTAAATAAAACTGCAAATAAATCGAATAAAAAAGAATCTAAAGTTCGTATAATTATAAAAGATAATACTATACCTGGTAAAACAGAATGACTTATTGCATCTACAAACATAGCTTCTTTTTTTAAAACCAAGGTTGGACTTATAAAAGCTAAACAAAGACTAGATAAGAGCAAAGTTAGTATCAATGAAATTAAAATCATAATTTTACAGTATTAATATTTATTAAACGAGAAGCAAAAAATAATATCCCCAATGAAATTACAATCAAGGGACCAGTGGGAACAGAATTAAAATTAGAAGAAATTAAAATTCCAATAAAACAAGAAAAAACTGCAGTGGAAGATGAAAGTAATTCTAATTGAGTATAATTGTTTGAAAATTTATAAGACACTAAACATGGAATTATAAAAAGACCAGAAGTTAAAACTATACCTACCAAATTAATAGAAAGAGTTACTAAGAAAGTTAAGATAAAATAAAAGATAAAATCTACTATTCGAAATATATTAAATTTAAATCTAAAGAAAGTAGAATCAAAAGAGGAAAAAATTAAATAACGTCGTAAAAAATAATATAAAAATAATGACAACAAACTAAAAAAAAGAATAAATCTTAAATCACCTGATGATATGGCTGATACGTTTCCATAAAATATATCTGAAACTCCTGACAATAAATTACTAGAATTTTTCTTTAAAACAGACATTAAAAGAGTCCCAAGCCCAAAAAATCCAGATAAAACAATAGCCATAATACTGTCTTTATCTAATAAGATATTCTTTTTTAAATAGTTCAATATACTAAAAGATAAAAAAGAAAAAATAAAAGAGAATAACATCATATAAAAATATGATTTTGAATTAGTTAATAAAACAGAAACTATAACTGCTGGAAAAACTGAATGCCCTAATACATCTGCAATTAAACCTTGCTTTTGAAAAACACAAAAGTTTCCATATAAAGCAGCAACCAGAGCAAAAAGTGTAAGAGAAAAATAAATTAACATACTAGTTATTAAAAGCTTTTGAAATAGATCCTCTTTTTAAAACATCTTTGGTAGATCCAAAATCAATAATTTTCTTATTAACAACAACAACATTATCAAAATATTTAGAAAGATCCTCTATGTTATGATGAACAATAACAATAGTTTTCCCATTTGCTTTTTGATTCTTTAAGATCTGAAAAATATCAATCATAGATTTATAATCAATACCAGCTAAGGGCTCATCAAGAAACAAAATATCTGGATTTGAAACCAAAGAACGTGCTAAAAAAACTTTTTGTTTTTGACCACCACTTAAATTCGAAATAAGAGAATCTTTTTTTATCCACATACCAACTTCTCGTAAAGTTTTTTCAACCAAACTTATATCTTCTTTAGAATAACTTTGCCAAAATTTCAAGAAAGGTGCTCTTCCCATTAAAACTAAATCTAGAACAGTCATAGGAAAATGCCAATCAACTTCTTGATACTGGGACATAAATGAAATTTTTGACCTTGATTCATTTAAACTTTTACCAAAAAAAGTAATTTTACCAGTAAAGTCAGTCAAACCAAGTTTAGCCTTTAACAAAGTTGATTTCCCAGCTCCATTTGGACCAACAATTGCAGTAATAGTATTTACTGGAATATTAAAGTTAACATCATTTAAAACAATATAATCTTCATAAGAAACTGATACATTTGAAACAACTATTGCCATTATTTAAGATTATTTACTACTATATCTACATTATGCTTAAAAGTATCAACATAAGACTCATGAATCGATCCAATATCACCAAGTGAATCAGAATAAAGCTCACCACCAATTTTCACTTCCAAATCTGCTTCATTAGCTTTTTCTTGAATTGTTAAAATAGCCTGTTTAGAAACACTAGATTCTGTAAAAATAGATTTAACTTTTTTAGAAACAATCGTATCAACGATATCATTCAAATCTTTAATTGAATAATCTGACTCAGTTGAAATACCTTGAAGAGTATAAAGCTCGAAATCATATTTTTTAGCAAAGTAAGAAAATGCATCATGTGCAGTAACTAGTATCCTATTTTCAATTGGTAATTCTTGCATTTTGCTATCTACATAGAGATCAAGATCATTAAGCTGTGAAAGATAATTTTCAAAATTCGTATTAATTTCTAATTCTTGTTCAGGATAGTAATCTAATAGAGTATTTTTTACAGAGAATGAAACATCTTTCCATAAATCTACATCAAACCATACATGTGGATCATATAATTTAACATCTTCTTCAGCTGCAATTAATTTTGATTCATCAAGTGATTCACCAACTTTTAAAACAGGTTTTGAATTACTTAAAGAGTCTAACAAAGTATTCATTGATGCTTCTAGGTCTAAACCAAGTGCAAAAACCATATCTGAAGACGACAATAACTTGATATCAGACGGTGTAGGAGCATATGCATGTGGATCTAAACCAACACCCATTAAAGATTTTACTTCAAAATTTGCAGGTGCGATATTTTTAACAACATCGTTAAGTACTGAAAAGGTAGTAGTTATAGTGTCTTTATCAGTATTGCTAGCAGGAGCTTGTGGTGATACACTGCAGGCAGCAATAAAAATTGAGAATAATAAAATAGAGAGAAATTTCTTCATACTATAAAGTTAAGTACTCTTAACTTTATAGCAAAATAATAAATATTAAGCATTAATTTCAGGTTGCATAAACTAAAATAACTACCATAATATAATGAAGCACTTCGAAGACTATCTAGAAATCATGTATTACATAGAGAAAAACAATCAAAAAATTACATCAATAGAAATAGCTAAAGAATTAAAGGTAAGTAAATCCTCAGTTAGTCAAATGCTTAGAAAATTAAAAAAAGAAGAATTCATTAATTTTGAACCATATAAAGAAATTACCCTACTTGAAAAAGGTAGAAATTTAGGAAAAAAAATAGCAAAAAATCACATTACACTCGAAAAATTATTTACAAAAATAGGTGTGAGTAAAAGCATAGCTCTCAAAGATATCCATGGCTTAGAGCATTACTTAAGCCATGAAACAATTCAAGCAATCGAAAAATTAAATTTACATTTAGAAAAACACCCTTTAGACAACAACACTAACTAGTTTTCCAGGTACATAAATCACCTTTTTAGGTTCTTTGCCATCTAACCACTTTTGAACGTCGGAATTTTCTAAAGCTAACTTTTGAATTTCTTCCTGCGTAATATTTGGAGAAACTTGTAATTTTGCTCTAACTTTACCAGCGATTTGCACAACAACTACTATAGATGACTTTACAAGTTTCGATTCATCTAATTTAGGCCAAGAAGCATTAAACACCGAGTCAGTATTTCCAAGTTGAGAATAACATTCTTCAGCTAAGAACTGTAAGAATGGGGCAACCATAACTAGAAACCCTTCAAAAACTTCTTTGGAAATTTTTTCTTGCTTAATTAAAGCATTTGTTAACTCCATCAATTTTGCAACAACGGTGTTAAATTTATGCTCATCTAAATCTATCACAACTTCTTTATTTGTTTTGTTATATAGATACAATAGATCATCGGAATCAAGATATTTATCCTCTACTTTTTCAAGTAATTTATAAATCTTATCTATCCATCTTCTAGTCCCTAAAATACCATCTTCCGAAAATGATCTATCTTCAGATAATGGGCCTAAGAATAAAATATAAGTTCTTAGAGCATCAAAAGAAACTTTTCTTCCATATTCTTCTGGATTAATAACATTTCCTTTAGATTTTGACATTTTAACACCATCTTTTAGGAGCATTCCATTTGCTCTAAACTTTTTAAAAGGATTTTCTGTTGGTAGTAAATCTAAATCAAATAGAGCCATACAGATAAATCTTACATACATTAAATGCATAACGGCATGTTCATTTCCGCCAACGTAGAAATCTACAGGCATCCATTTTTTTATACGTTCAACATTAAAAATTTCAGAATCATTATGAGGATCTAAATACCGAAGCATATACCAAGAAGAATCCAAAAAATTATCAGTAACATCGGCATCTCTTTTTGCAGGTTTACCACATTTTGGACAAGGAACATTAATAAATTCATCGACATTTGCAAGAGGACCTTTTCCATCTCCAGAAGGTTCCCAATTTTCAAGTTTCTCAGGAAGTTCAACTGGCAGCTGACTCTCAGGCACAGGAACTACTCCACAATCATCACAATGAACAACAGGTATTGGAGGCCCCCAATATCTTTGTCTAGAAATACACCAATCACGCAGTCTGTAATTTGTAACACGCTTTCCAAAACCCTTCTCTTCAATATATTCACCAATCTTAGTAATTGCATCAGACACCTTTAGACCATTAAGAAAATCTGAGTTTAATAAAATTCCATCTTGCGTGTAAACGTCATCAACTGAGGATATTTTAGAATCAGATCCATCTTTGGAAATAACTCTTTTAATCGGTAAATTAAAAGCCTCTGCAAATTCAAAATCTCGTTTGTCATGAGCTGGAACCCCAACAACCACACCAGTGCCAACATTCGCAAGAACGTAGTCTGAAATGTAAATTGGAAGCTTATGCCCGGTCACAGGTTGAATTGCGTATCTTCCTGTAAAAATACCAGTTTTTTCTTTATTATCAGAAATTCTATCTAAATCAGATTTAGCTCCGGAAACTGCGATGTATTCTTGAGCTTGCATAACAAACTCAGGTAAAACTAAATCTAAAACATCTTTAAGCTCAGGAGCAACAGTTATAAAGGAAGCTCCAAAAGTTGTATCAGGGCGTGTAGTAAAATAAGTTAATTCTTTATCTAAGCCATCTACCTTTACAGTAATTTCGGCACCTTTGGATTTTCCAATCCAGTTTTTTTGAGCTGATTTAGTTATATCAGACCAATCCATATCGGAAAGACCATCAAGCAAACGATCACCAAATTCTGTAATTTTAAAGAACCATTGTTTCATTTCTTTCTTTTCAGGCTGTGTTTTACATCTTTCACATCCCCCGTTTTCAATTTGCTCATCAGCTAAAACTGTTTTACAGGATGGACAGTAATTTAACAAAGAAGATTTTTGAAAAGCTAGATCTTTTTCAAGTAATTTTAAAAATATCCACTGAGTCCATTTATAATATTCTTTGGAAGTAGTATCGACTTCTTTTGTGAAATCTACTCCAAAACCGGATTCAATCATTTGATTTCTAAAATTTTCAACTGTTCTAGACAGCATTTTTTGTGGAGTTTCACCAATTTTTATAGCATAATTTTCAGAGTGCATACCAAAAGCATCCCATCCAATTGGACAAAAAGCATTATAACCTTGTAACCTTTTAAATTTTGCAATTAGATCAGAAACAGTAAAACAAAAATAATTCCCAATATGCAGACCTTCAGCACTTGGGTACGGGAACATGAAAAGAGAATAAAATTTCTGGTCTGAATCATCGAAATTACAAACAAATAAGTTAGAATCTTTCCATTTCTTTGCCCATTTAGATTCAACCTCTTGATGGTTATAGGTCATTTTATTATATTAAAGTATCTAAATTCTAAAAAAAAGTTTCCAAAAAAGCAATCAACATTTAGAATAAAACAAATAATCCGAAAAATGAACAATCAAAACTTAGCCAAAATTTTTACAACATTCACTCACATTTGTGAAATACGAGGAGATAAAAATGATTTTTTTCGAGTCAGAAGTTATCAAAAAGTAGTACAAATCTTAGAAAACCTAGACAAAGACATAGTTGAATACTTAGATGATAACAAAGAAAAATTTAAAGAAAACATACCTGGAATCGGCAAAGAGTCTGCCAAAAAGATAATCGAATATATAAACACTGGAAAAGTCACTGAATTAGAAGAAAGCAAAAAAACTATTCCAGATGGACTTTTAGAAATGTTAGAGATCAAAAACTTAGGACCCAAAAAAGTTAAAAAATTCTGGACTGAATTAGATGTTACAAATATCGAAAAACTCAAAAAAGCCATATTAGATGGAAAAATCGAAAAACTCTCAGGAATGGGACAAAAATCAGCTCAAAAAATTCTAGAAGGTATCGAAATCTTAAATTTATACAATCAAAGAAAACCCTTAGTAGAGATTTATTTTGATATCCAAGAAATTTTAAAAGAAGTACAATCACATCCACATGTAATAAAAGCTGATATTGCAGGAAGTTTTAGAAGACACAAAGAAACTGTGGGTGATATAGATTTATTAGTAGCTTGTAAGCAAGAAAATAGAGAAAAATTCATTCAAGATTACTTAAATATGGATTTTTTAGAAAAAATTGAAAACCAAGGAGACACGAAAGTTACAGCTTATTTGAAATTAGGGCTACAAATCGATTTAAGACTAGTAGAAGAAGATCAATTTGGAGCAGCTATGCAGTATTTCACCGGAAATCAAACCCACAACATAAATCTTAGAACACGTGCTAAACAAATGGGCATGAAAATCAACGAATACGGATTATTTAATTCTGAAAACAATCAATTAATAGTTTCCAAAACTGAAGAAGAAATCTATAAAGCCTTGAATTTAGATTTTGTACCTCCCTACTTAAGAGGCGGAACCGATGAAATATCTTTAGCCGAAAAGTCAAAACTTCCAAAAATAATTGAACTAAAAGATATCAAAGGAGACTGCCATATGCACTCAACTTATTCAGACGGGAAAAATACAATCCAAGAAATGGCTCAAAAAGCTAAAGAATTAAACTATGAATACATAGTTATCACAGATCACTCTCAAAGCTTAAAAATTGCTAACGGATTAACACCTGAAAGACTTTTTGAAAAAGCTAAAGAAACTCAAAAGCTAAACTCTGAAAATATAGGGATCAAAATTTTTCATGGATCTGAAGTTGATATTTTAAAAGATGGATCCTTAGATTATAAAGACGAAGATTTAAGAAATTTAGATTTTGTAGTTGCCTCAGTACATTCAAAATTTGATGAAAGTTGTGAAGAAAGATACTTAAAGGTTATTGAAAACCCATATGTGAATGTAATTGGACACATGACAACTCAAGAATATGGAAGCCGAAAACCTCTAGAACTTGATTATGATAAAATTTTTGCAAAGGCAGCTAAACATAATGTAGCAATTGAAATCAATTGTTCCTCCAGAAGAAATGATATCCCAAGCGACTTAATTCCCTTAGCATTAAAACACGGATGTAAATTCTTTTTAAACACCGATAGCCACTCCACCCAACAGCTTTTAAATATGCAAATTGGGGTGAATTTACTAAAATCTGCAAGAGTTAAAAAGGAAGATATTCTAAATACGTATACACTTGAAGAGTTTGATGAATTTATAAAAAACAATATCAATTTATAGCAA
This sequence comes from bacterium, assembly GCA_018662325.1. Taxonomy (GTDB): domain Bacteria; phylum Patescibacteriota; class Gracilibacteria; order UBA1369. The sequence goes on from JABJGM010000014.1 coordinate 82,971, forward strand.
TCCCAAGTCCAAATATCACATAGCAAAAAGACAACAAATTTAAGATAATAAAATCTATTCTTAAATTAATTATGCTTAGATATTTATTTGAAAACACAAAAAGTATTGGAATAATTGGACATCAGAATCCAGATATTGACTGTCTAAGCTCAATCTTTGCAATAGCAGATATCAGCAGTCAGTTAAATACAGATTTTCAAATTTATCTTAAAAAACCACTTCCAGAAAAATACTCATTTTTAAACTACGCTAAACATCGTATAGACTTAGAGATAAAATCAAATCACTGTAAATTTATCTCTGTGGATTGCGCAAACTACAAAAGGCTAATGCACCATCCAGATCCTTTAAAACTTATCAACATAGATCATCATAAAAGTAATACAAATTATGGAAGCCTTAATATTGTAGATATATCTAGTAACTCAACCAGTCAGTTAATCTTTAAACTACTTCAAAATCAAAATCTTCATATATCTAAAGATTTAGCCAATAATATCCTAGCAGGCATCTATGCAGACACTTTAAGCCTTCAAACTAAAAATGTTAACTCCGAAGTTCTTAGAACCTGTTCAAAGCTTTTAAGGCTAGGTGCAAGCCTTGAAAAGGTAGTAAAAAATTTAAATAAGATTTCATTTCAAAACCTAAAAATCCTAGGAAAAGTCTTACTAAATTCAAAAATACATAAAAATTATGCTAAATCACGTATCCATGGAGACTTAAACAAAGATCACCTAAGGATTTCATCTTACTATTTAAATCAAATCCCAAATACTAAAATGAGCGTGCTTATGACTGAAAATAAAAAAGGAGAGGTCAGAACCTCTCTAAGATCAGATACAATATCTGTACACGAATTAGCAAAGAAATTTAATGGAGGTGGACACCAAACAGCCAGTGGTTTTGAATACAAAAAACTAAACTAAAGTTCTTTCAATTACAAATCCTACGTAATAAGATATTCCAGCTGCAATACCCCCTAAAAACATAGTGATAAATCCTTCATAAAGTTTAGACTTATCAACAAAAAATCCTTTCATAAAGCCTACAAAGAAAAGCGCAAAAGAAGTTAGAGCGCAAGCCAATATAAATGTTTGCATTTCAGTATATTTTAAAAATGGCTGAAAAACATATGCTAATAAAGGAATGGCACCTAAAGTTACAAAAGCTATAAAAGTAGAAATTGCACCCTTTATAGGATTCAAACCTTCATCAATAAGTTCCCCTTTATTAAAAGCTTGATCAATTTCAGCATTATCACTTAAATATTTACTAGTAGCCATAGAAAATCCATCCGCCAACATATTGGCAAAACCTAGAATTAGAATAATCTTACTATCTAATCCCCCACCTTGCACAGCAGAAACTATCGCAAAAGTAGTAATAATTCCATCAATTGATCCGTAAACAAAATCCGGTAACCAGTTATAATTCTTAAACATATTAAATAGCATTAATCACAGTGTAAGTCATATATCCAAAATAAATTACTAAGAACAAAGCTCCTTGTGATCTTTGCAAAACATGTTTTTTTCCAAAAAACATAAAAGCAAACAATAAAAACGAAGCTATAATTGCAACCATTAAGTCATATTGGGAAGCACCTCCAGCAAATGGAATAGGAGCAACCAAAGAAGATAAACCTAAAATCCAAAATACATTAAATATATTTGAACCAACCGTATTTCCAACTGCAATATCAGCATTATGTTTCATTGCAGCCGTAACTGAGGTCGCAAGCTCAGGAAGTGAAGTACCTATGGCTACCACAGTTAAACCAACTACTGACTCTGGCATATTAAACATAGAAGCTATATAAATAGCTCCATCAACGATCCATTTACCACCAATAGCAAGTCCTACTAAACCTAATAAAACATAGACTGTAGATTTAGCAGAAGATAATTCTTCAACTTTTTCTGATTCTCCATCTACTCCTGACTTTGCCATTCCAAAGGAGTAATACATAAAAATAATAAAAAAAGCTAAAAGACAAACACCATCAATTCTAGTTAAAGAATTAACAGCAGCTCCATCAAACATCACATCATTCACCATAAAAAACAAAAGAACAACAGAAAGTAATGAAAGAGGAATTTCCTTCCAAACAGAATTAGATTTAACTTTCAAAGGGTAAATCAATGAAGTAACCCCTAGTATCAAAAAAATGTTTGCAATATTCGAACCAATAATATTTGAAATTGCTAGGTCTGAACTTCCTTTCATAGAAGCTAAAATATTTACAATCAACTCAGGAGCCGAAGTACCAAATGCAACTATAGTAAGACCAATCACAATATTAGAAATATTAAATTTCTTTGCAATTGAGGCCGAACCATCCACAAGATAATCAGCCCCCTTAATTAATGCAATAAAGCCTAAAATAAATAAGAAAATAGTCATATGTATTATTAATTTTTAACAAAACAATATTAACACAAAGATCCTACAATCTAAAATCATTTATTAAGCCATAGGTTTAGCATAAGCTCTTGCAACCCAAAAAGTATTTCCATCAGAGGTTTTAGCCTCGGCATATAAAATATCATCACTACCATTATTAGCAGATACTAAATCCGTAGAACCTGTGAATTTAAAACTTTCGTTTTCTTTTAAACTACCAACAACTCTTCCTGTTTCATCTCTTTTCAACAAACTTGAATCTTCATCATTTAAATTTACAGAATAACTTATATTAGTATTTATATTTGAATCTGATGGATTTAAAGAATCAACACCATTTTCACTTAAAGTAGTTTCAGATACTTCACAGTTAACATTTGTAAAATAACGTGAATTAACTTCCATTTGATTTTCAATTTCAACTTCTTCAAAGACATCATCAGGATTGACTTCAATAATAGAATCTAGTAGGAAACTATCAGGAGGATTATCAGTTGTATTTAAGTCATCTACAGAAAGTAATACACCTGAACCAGGAGTATTTGAATTTTCAGGAAAAAGATTAAATACTTGATTAGAAACATCATTAGTTGCATTTTGAATTATTGGATCTTGATCAGGATCATAACTATCTATTAAATCTGTATGAGAAGGTTCAGAAGGATAAGTAACATTTATATTTTGAGATAATAGAACCGAATTAGAATTGGCTTCTTTATTATCATCAGAGATTTGAGCACCAGCTACTGGAACTTCACTTTCTTCCTGTAAATCCGTAGTAGATTCGACCCCAGCAATTTCACCCCCCAAATTTTCCTGAAAAGATATCTGAAAATTTTGATCAGAGCTACTCGGCTCATTAGGTTGATCAACGGTAATGAAACTATCAATAGACTGAAACAATTGAGAAGCAAGATCTCCATCTTTCAATAAATAAGTCAGAATACCAATCGAAAAAACTGCAATTGTTTTATAAGTTAAAAATTTCTGTAAAGATTGTGCATAATTAATAGTTAAAAGTTTAGACTTAAATTTTTCAAACCATGAAACTTTTTTAGTTACTAGTGAAGACTTATTTCTGTCTAATGATTTATTAGAACTCTTAAACCAAGAGCTAACTTTTGATTTTAATAAAGCAAACTGACTTGGGCTTTTTATAATTTGAGTCTCAGAATTTATACTTTCAGATTGTTCAGGAACATATGGTATGTTTTCAAAATAAATATCAGATTCTAAATTAACAAGGGTTTCATTTACCGGAGTTTGTACTTCTGGGATCGGAACCAAAGGCATTTGTGCAAATTCTAATAGCTCTGGTTTTAAATCCATTCTAACAATAGTAGCATCATCATTTTTATAACCAAACATGGAATTAATATCAGAACGATCAATATTAGATTTATCTAAATCTAAGGAATTCAATTCATCAACAGGAGTAAGTGATACATCTAAAATACCAGTTGCCGAAAAATTATCAGAAAGACCATCTGAACAAATAGAAACTGGTTGATCTGGAGAGTATTGAAAGACATTTAATTCAGATTCTCTGAAGTACTTATTGCTAATATCCGAAAGAGAATTTTGATCTTCATCATTTGAAAATCTAGGAACACAAGTTTGAACTACATTCCTTAACATACTCTTACAAATTGTAAGTAAATTAAATTTATCAATTAACATTTTCAAAGTTTCTAAATCTAAAAACCAATCATCTATAAAAACATCATCAGACACTAAAGAATCTACTAGTTTTATTTTTTGTTCTAATAAACAAAAATCAAATGCAGATCTAGAATTATAATGATAATCTTGCAATATTTCAAGCAACTTTGTAAGATTATTTGGATCATACGCTAAATCAATAAGATCCGTATGACCTGAAACAAAATTTTCACCGTTTATAACTGGAGAATCACCTATGGTAAAAGAAACCATAGTTTTAGATTCAATATCCTGAGGGAAAACCTTAAAAACCATAGACAAAGTTGAATATGATCGTCCATTAGATAAGGCAGGATACAATTTTTTAAATTCTAAACTTGCATAAGCTAAAACATAAGATAAAAACTTTTTTAAAAGAGTTTCATCAAGGCCAATCGAATCAATTATAGAAGAAATTTTTTCTCGATATGTATAAATAAAATTTGAGAAAAAAGCAGATACTAATTCAGATTTTTCAGCACTTCCAGCCCCATCACACAAAACCATACCTTGATCAAATGCAATAGCACAATCTTGATTAGGATTATTTTTTCCTTTAGACCAAATACTAAATTCAAACAATGATTGATCAGTACTCTTATCAACAGCTCGTTGCTCAGAATCAACAATAGAATCAAGTGGCAAATTGAAAATTTCAGGAAAATTTTCAGAGTTTAAAAAATATTCAAGATTTAAAACGTCTCTACGTTCAGAATCTGCAGGTTTTACTTGAAGAATATTATCTATATTTTCGCTAATACTTAACTCAGCTTGAAGATCTTCCCCTCTAGATTTTAAGGAACCAAGCATACGGGTACGAGCATTGTTTAATTTTTGCGCTTCTAATAAAGACTGTATTGCAATTTTATTTTTTTCATAAGCTAGCTCAAAGCATCCTGGCATTAATTCATCAAGATTAATTAATGAACTATCATTTGGTTTACTAGCATAAATAGATTTATGAATTTCAAAAGAATTCCTTAAAAGATCAATTTCATCAATATTACTTAAATTAAAGTGTTTCAGTAATAAATCGTTATTCTCCGTATCATCTGATAAAGAAGAATATTTATCTTTTAAGAATAATATATACTCAAAAACTCTTGATTTTAACGACTCATCAATTTCAACTTTCATTGATCCATACATCAAGAATTTATTCATTTCTTTTGACTCCTCAGTTGTAAAATTAATAGTATCTTTTATAGATAGATAATATGCTAAAACTTCGACAGAACTAAAGTCATCATTGATTAATTTAGCTCTTAATTCAGAAACTTTTTCAGTTGTAAACTCTTCAACATTAATATCTTTTATAGAAATATAATATGCTAAAACATCGATAGAGCTAAAATCATTATCAAGAACTTTAACTTTTAATTCAGAAACTTTTTCAGTTGTAAACTCTTCAACG